>NZ_JAVIJF010000001.1:175000-501236 GCF_033977145.1 Mesorhizobium montanum
CAAACCCGGAGCTTTTGACGGCGTTCGACGATTCGCAGCCCGTCGTGGTGCGCGGCAACCTGCCCAACGTCTATGACGGCATCTACCGCGCCGCTTATTCCTACGGCATGTCGAAAGCGATGACGCAGAAGCTGATCAAGCTTCTTGCCTCCGACGTCGACTATCAGTCGCGGATTTCGCCGACCGACCGCCTCGAGGTCCTGTTCTCGCAGCCCGATGGCGACAACCAGACTTCCGACAGCTCCGAGCTTCTTTATGTCTCGTCGACCTTCGGCGGCCAGACGCGCAATTTCTATCGTTTCCAGATGCAGGACGGCGGCACCGACTATTTCGACGAAAATGGCTCGAGCGCCAAGCAGTTCCTATTGCGCAATCCGCTGCCAAACGGGCGCTTCACCTCCGGCTTCGGCGCGCGGCGGCACCCGATCCTCGGCTATGTCCGCATGCATACCGGCACCGACTGGGCGGCGCCGATCGGCACACCGATTATCGCCGCCGGCAACGGCGTCATCGAGAAGGCCGGCTGGGCCGGCGGCTATGGCAAGCAGATCATCATCCGCCACGCCAATGGCTACGAGACCTCCTACAATCACCAGAGTGCTTTCGCCAAAGGCATCGAGGTTGGCGTTCATGTCCGCCAGGGTCAGACCATCGGCTATCTCGGCCAGACCGGCCTCTCCACCGGCCCGCATCTTCACTACGAGCTGATCGTCAACGGCACCAAGGTCGATTCGATGCGCGTCCGCCTGCCGGTCGGCAAGGTGCTTAAGGGCGACGACCTCGTCGCCTTCAAGCGCGAGCGCGAGCGCATCGACGATCTGCTCAAGCAGGAAGACGGCAATTCGCTGAAGGTCGCCAGCGCCAAGACTGATTCGCAGCTTCCGAACTAATCAAGCGAATCATTTGACTGCTGCGGCCAAGGCGACACCTGCCCGGGCACCGTAAACCAGGCGATGGCCGACGACAGCAGGCAAAGCAGCGCCGTGACTGCCGCAACCGCGGCAAACGCCGAATCGCCCGCTGCAACTCTCGCCGCATCAACATCGGCGGCCAGTCCGGCCGGCGCTGGCTCACCAAAGCCGGGAACGCCTGACATGCCACCGGTCATGCGCGCATAGACGATCGCCGCCAGCGAGCCCATTGCCGCCACCGCGATCAGCCCGCCGACGCGCGAGACCGCATTGTTGATGCCGGACGCAGCCCCGGTATCCTTGTCCTCGACGGAAGTCATGACCGCGGTCGACAGCGGCGACACGACTTGCGCCATGCCAAGTCCCATCAGTGCTATCAGCGGAAAGGTCCCGGTCCAGAAATTGTGAATGCCGAAATGGGTGAGCAAAGCGAGGCCGGCGAAGGCGATGGCGACGACCATGCTGCCGCTGGCGATCGGAAAGCGCGGACCGATCCGGTCCGACCACTGGCCGACCGGCCCGGACAAAAGCGCGATCGACGCCGACAGCGGCAGGAAGATGAAACCGACCTCGGCCTCGCTTAGTCTCCAGCCGGCGATCAAAAGCATCGGCAGGTAGAACAGGTTGGCCGACAGCGCGAAATAAAGGAAGAATGTCGCCAGATTGGCGCCGGCAAAGGCCCTGATCCGGAACAGGCCGAGATCGATCATCGGGTCGCGCCGCCGCAGCTCATAAAAGATGAAGACAAAAAGCAGGACCACGCCGGCAACGATCGCCGGGCCGGACATCAGTCCGGCGCCTTCGGCGTTCATTGCGGTCAACCCGTAGGCGACCAACCCGAAAGCAAGCGTCGCCAGCGCGGCGCCGCCGAGATCGAGGCTGCGCTTTTCTGTCGGCTTGTCGGCCGGCACCTTGGCCAGCAGCAGGTAGATCGAGATCAGGCCAAGCGGCAGGTTGATGGCAAAGATCGCGCGCCAGACCCCGTTGCCGAACGTCGACAGGAAAAAGCCGCCCAGCATCGGCCCAAGCGCCGTGGTCAGCGCCGATGCGGCCGCCCAGATGCCGATCGCCCGGCCACGCTCCTTCTTCGGATAGGCTTTGGCGATGATGGCGAGGCTGCCCGGCACCATGATTGCCGCCCCGATACCCTGGATGGCGCGAAATCCAATCAGCACGGCAGGATCGGGCGCGACCGCGCAGGCCAGCGAGGCCGCGATGAACAGCGCAATGCCGGTGACGAAGGCGCGCCGCAACCCAAACCGGTCGCCGGCGGCACCGCCCGCCAGGATGAGCGCCGAAAGCGTCAGCGCATAGGCATTGGAAATCCACTGCGCTTGCGCCAGGCTGGCGTCAAGATTTGCGCGCAGCGCCGGCATGGCGATCGCCAGGATCGAACCGTCGATAAAACCCAGCGACGAGGCAAGGATTGCCGCGACCAGCACGAACTTGCGCCGCGACTGCGGGCAGAACGTGCCGTTCGCGCGCGGCGCTGTCGAAGGCGAATCGGCGGTGGCTTCATTCGAAGTCGTCATGAAAGCCTGCTTACCCCTCTCGCGTATCGGCAACAACAAGCCAGAGCGTTGCTGTTCTTGAAACCAGATGGCTAGACGAGAGCATGATGCCGAAAAGTGTGAAGCGGTGTTCGGGCGACATCATGCTCTATCTCTTTAATTTAGAGTCGGATGATTTCAGGTCGAGTCGACCTGAAATCATCCGACGCTGGCCGCATGGCGAGGTGAACGCCAATTCTGATGCAAACCGCCGGACGCGTGCTAGGTTCCGGTCGTTACGCGCAGGAGAGGGAAGCCATGAAGCGGCCGCTCGAACCGTCGGCGGAAGGACGCGGACGCATCGTCGGCATAACCGACGGCGTCTTCGCCATCGCGCTGACCTTGATCGTGCTGGAGATCAGGGTGCCGTCGCATGAGGCGGTGCATTCGGAAAGCGAGTTGCTTGGAGCGATCCTCGCGCTGGCACCGCGGTTCCTGACCTATGCCCTGAGTTTCCTGACGCTGACCATCTTCTGGTTCGGCCAGCAGGCGCAGCATGGCCTGATCGCCAAGTCGGATCGGCGGCTCGCGACGCTCAACCTTTGCTTTCTTGCCTTCATCGCGCTGCTGCCGTTCTCAACCGATCTTCTGGCCGATTTCCTGGAGTTCAGGATTGCGGTGCTCGTCTACTGGCTGAACCTGCTGATGCTGGGTGCAACGCTTTTCGCGAGCTGGTCGTATGCCGACAGGAACGGCATGATCGCCGAGGACGTCGACGCGCAAACGCGGCGCACCGTCTATCTGCGCATCGTCAAGGCACAGATTCTCTGGGCGGTCGGCGCAGCGCTTTGCCTTGTCACACCGCTGCTCAGCGTCGGCTTCATCCTGCTGGTTCAGTTGATCTACGCTAGCGCGCCGCGCGCTTCACTGTTGCGCAAAATCATCGGCTGAGGATCCGCCGACAAACTCCACCGTGACGCCCGGCGACACCAGCTTGGCAAGCTCGCGCGCATCCCAGTTGGTCAGGCGCACGCAACCATGGCTTTCGGTCTTGCCGATCTTGGAGGGCTCGGGCGTGCCGTGGATGCCGTAGGTCGGCTTGTCCAGCGCGATCCACACCGAGCCGACCGGGCCGTTCGGGCCCGGCGGGATGGTCAGGATCTTGTCGTTCTGGCCCTGCCTGAAGTTGATGCTTGGGTTGTAGGTGTAGTTCGGGTCGAGCGCGATGCGTGACACCGTGTGGATGCCGGTGGGCGACGGCGTGTCGGCCGAGCCGATGGTCGCCGGATAGGCCGCGACCAGCTTGCCGCCCGCATCATAAGCGTAGACTTCCTTCTTGGTCTTGTCGGCGACGATGCGCGCCACCGGCGTCGACACCAGCTTGCCGAAATTGGCGACCTTGATCATCGTGCCGGGGCGATTGAAGTCCGCGCCCTTGTTGATCGACTTCAGATAGGTCTCGTCCATATGGAAGCGCTCGGCCAGCGCCTCGGTGACCGAGATGTAGCCCATACGGTCGAGCTTGGCCTTCAGGCTGTAGTCCTCCGGGATCGAGGCGACGTAGGGGCCGGCCGCATCTTCCGGCGTGATCGTGTAGGAGGCAAAGGCGTCACCGCCGGATTGCGCAAGCGCCGCCTGGATGCCGACAGCATCGGTCGATTTCAAATTGCTGCCGTTTATTTCGTTGTAGGCGGCCAAAGCCTTGTCGACGTTCGAGCCGAAGCGCCCGTCGATCACGCCCGGCGAAGCACCGCCGCGGTCGAGCAGCACCTGCAGCGCCGCAACATCCTGGCGCACCCCAAGCGACAGCGATGGATCGACGGTGGCCTTGCCGCCTGTGTTCGGCGGCAATGATGCCTGGGCGTCCGGATTGGTCTGCAGCACTTCCCCCTGCCCCGGCTGCTCCTGATCGATCGACGCCTCGTCCAGCGGCTGGCGCTTGATGGTGTTCGACTTCGGCGCGTCGGGATAAGTGGTGGCATAGCCCTCATCATTATTGGGCGCCGGAGGATAGGCATCGACGGAATTGTCGCCGTTGGGATCATATCCGTCGGCCGGCGGCGCGATGACCCGGCCGTTCTCCTCCAGTTGCCGCCGGCGGAAGCGAGCCATGTCTTCGGGATTGTCGAGATAATAGCGGTCATCGTCCTCGGCCGGCGCGCGGCCGAGCTCCTGCATGCGCATCTGCCGTCGAAGCACGCGGCGGTCGAGCCTGCTCCCCGGCGGCTGGATGGCGATCACCTTGCCGGTGTCGGCATCGACCAGCACCCGGTTGCCCCTGGCGTCGTAGTAGATGTCGATATTGCCTTCCTGCGCCAGCATCAGCGCGCCGCGCTCAGCCGGGCGCGCGCTCTGCGCGCCATCCACGCCCGGCGCGGCAAACGCACTGGAGGACACCAGCCCGACCGCGAGTGCCGAAAGGGAAAAGATCAAGCGCAGCATGGGGGGTCAAGCTCTCCGGTCCACCGGGCGCTTGCGGGCGAACCCTTCGCCAGCAAACCAGTTACCAAAATTAAGGTTCCAATATGAACCGGGCATGAAGATGGCGGCTTTCCGGTACCTTGAGGAATATTAATTAGCTTGCGCAAGCCCCAATTCCTTGCGCGCCTGCTTGGTAAGCTTGAGGACGACCAGGCGATGGCTCTCGCGCAGATAGTCCCTGAGCGCCGCATCATCCATGCTTTGGCTTGTCTGACGCTGGATCCATTTCATGCCGCGCGAGGCGAGATAAGGCGCGGGCCGGCAGCCCGGCTGATCCTTCAGCACGTCATAGGCCATCTCGGAACATTTGAAGGTGACGAATAACTGCCCGCCCTCATTCCAGCCGCCAATGGCAAACACCTTGCCGCCGACCTTCCAGACATGAGCGCCGCCCCATTGGACCGCATGCGTCGTCGCGGGCAGCGAAGCGCAGAAGCCGTTATAATCGTCGAGCTTCACCGAGGCCCTCCCCAATGCATGTCGCCCAAAAGTGCGCAGCGGTTTTGGGATAACGACATGCATCAAAACAAAGGCTTAAAGCGCGTCGCCTGAATCCGTTTCATCGCGACGCGCTTTAGCCATTTTCGAATCGGCAGCTGATTACGCGCAGCCACCGGAAATAACAAAGCGCGCCGCACCAGTCCGATGCGACGCGCTTGCGTTCACTCCAACTGCCCGAGGTCAGGCGGCTGCTTCCGTCGCCACCACGGTCGGCTTCGAGCGGAAGTTCAGCCGATCCGAGCCCGCGGTGACCTTGACGGTCGAACCGTCGAGAATCTCGCCGAGCAGTATCTTTTCCGCCAACGGGTCCTGCAGTTCCTTCTGCATCACTCGCTTCAGCGGCCTGGCGCCATAGGCCGGATCATAACCCTTCGACGCCAGCCACTCGATCGCGTCATGATCCAGCGACAGCATGATCTTGCGGTCGACGAGCAGGTTCTCCAGCCGCTTGAGCTGAATCTCGACGATGCGGTCCATGTCCTGCCGGCGCAGCCGGTGGAACAGAATCACCTCGTCGACGCGGTTGAGGAACTCCGGCCGGAACGAGGCCTTCACCACGGCCATCACCTCGTCGCGCACGGCATCGACATCCTGGTCGTCGTTGAGACCGACCAGATATTCGGCGCCGAGATTCGACGTCATGATGATCAGCGTGTTGCGGAAGTCGACCGTTCGGCCCTGTCCGTCGGTCAGGCGGCCGTCATCGAGCACCTGCAGGAGCACGTTGAACACGTCCGGATGCGCCTTCTCGATCTCGTCGAACAGCACCACCTGATAGGGCCGGCGCCGCACCGCTTCGGTTAGCGCGCCGCCTTCCTCATAGCCGACATAGCCGGGGGGCGCTCCGATCAGCCGGGCGACGGAGTGCTTCTCCATGAACTCCGACATGTCGATGCGCACCAGCGCCGTCTCGTCGTCGAACAGGAAGCTGGCCAGCGCCTTGGTCAGCTCGGTCTTGCCGACGCCGGTCGGCCCGAGGAACATGAACGAGCCGATCGGCCGGTTGGGGTCCTGCAGCCCGGCGCGGGCGCGACGCACGGCCTTGGACACCGCCTGCACGGCTTCGCCCTGGCCGACGACGCGCTTGCCGATCTCGTCTTCCATGCGCAACAGCTTGTCGCGCTCGCCCTCCAGCATCTTGTCGACCGGAATGCCGGTCCAGCGCGACACGATATGGGCAACGTGGTCGGGCGTGACCACCTCTTCCACCATGCTGGCCTTGCCGTCCTGGGCTTCGGCTTCCTTCAGCTTCTTCTCAAGCTCCGGGATCCTGCCATAGGCAAGCTCGCCGGCGCGCTGGAACTCGCCCTTGCGCTGGGCGATCGCCAATTCGTTGCGCATCTCGTCGAGCTGCTTCTTGAGGTCGGCGGCAAGACCGAGCTTCTGCTTTTCGGCCTGCCACTTCGCGGTCAGCTCGGTCGATTCCTCCTCGAGGTCGGCAAGTTCCTTCTCCAGCCGGGCCAGCCGGTCCTTCGAGGCCTCGTCCTTTTCGACCTTCAGCGCCTCGCGCTCGATCTTGAGCTGCATGATGCGGCGGTCGATCTCGTCCAGCGCCTCGGGCTTGGAATCGACCTGCATCCTGAGCCGCGATGCGGCCTCGTCGACCAGGTCGATGGCCTTGTCGGGCAGGAAGCGGTCGGCGATGTAGCGGTTGGAAAGTGTCGCCGCCGACACCAGTGCCGAATCGGAGATGCGCACCTTGTGGTGCTGTTCGTACTTCTCCTTCAGGCCGCGCAGGATCGAAACCGTGTCTTCGACCGTCGGCTCGTCGACGAAGACGGGCTGGAAACGGCGGGCAAGCGCGGGATCCTTTTCGACATGCTTGCGGTATTCGTCGAGCGTGGTCGCACCGACGCAGTGCAGCTCGCCGCGCGCCAGCGCGGGCTTCAACAGGTTGGACGCGTCCATCGCACCGTCCGCCTTGCCGGCGCCGACCAGCGTGTGCATCTCGTCGATGAACAGGATGATGTTGCCGTTGGCCGACGTGACTTCGTTGAGAACGGCCTTCAGCCGCTCCTCGAACTCGCCGCGATATTTGGCGCCGGCAATAAGCGCGCCCATGTCGAGCGCCATCAATTGCTTGTCCTTCAGCGATTCCGGCACGTCGCCATTGACGATGCGCAGCGCCAGGCCCTCGGCGATCGCCGTCTTGCCGACGCCCGGCTCGCCGATCAGCACGGGGTTGTTCTTGGTGCGCCGCGACAGCACCTGGATTGTGCGGCGGATCTCGTCGTCGCGGCCGATGACCGGATCGAGCTTGCCGGCGCGGGCATCGGCCGTGAGATCGCGCGCATATTTCTTCAGCGCGTCATAGCCCTGCTCGGCGCTGGCCGAGTCGGCGGTGCGGCCCTTGCGGATATCGTTGATAGCCAGGTTGAGCGCCTGCGCGGTGACGCCTGCCTTGGACAGGATGTCGGCGGTCTTGGCCGACTTCTCCATGGCAAGCGCCTGCAGCAGCCGCTCGACGGTGACGAAGCTGTCGCCGGCCTTCTTGGCCAGATCCTCGGCGGTCGAAAACACCTTGGCGAGCGGCTGGGCAAGATAGAGCTGGCCGTTGCCGCCTTCGACCTTGGGCATGGCCTCGAGTGCCGTCTCGACGCCGAGCTTGACGTCGCGGGCACGGCCGCCGGCACGCTCAATCAAGGAGGCGGCAAGGCCCTCATCATCGTCGACGAGCACCTTCAACATATGTTCGGGGGTGAATTGCTGGTGGTTGCGCGAGAGCGCCATGGTCTGCGCGGACTGGATGAAGCCGCGCACGCGCTCCGAGTATTTTTCAAGATTCATTCTCTGTCTCCTTCCCTCACCGGCCCGCTTTGCGGCACCGGATCAGATTGCGGTGACGGGCTCGCCCATAAGAGCCGGGCCCTGTTACTGGCAAGATATGGTGTATGGACCGCGGTCCCTCAAGACGCATTGATGTCGATCAAAGCAGAATATCCCAATGCATGTCGCCCCAAAAGTGTGCAGCGGTTTTGGGCAAACGACATGCATCGAACGAGGAGCCAAAGCGCGTTGAAACGCGCTTTAACCGCGCACAACGAAAACGGCGGAGAAGGCTCCCCGCCGTTTGCAATGCCTGGAATGGCGTCTTGATCAGTTGTTCGCGTCGGCGGCAACAGGCTCGCCGGGAGCCGTAGCTTCGCTGGCAGCCGGCGCCGGCTCGCTGGCGACAGCCTCGCTCGCCGGCTTCGCCTCTTCGGCGGCCCTGGCACTGACCTCGTCGCCGTTGTTCACCGCGTTGTGTGCCTGGCCTGAACTTTCGGAGCCTGAACTTTCGGGGCTCGCGCTCTCGGGCTGGTCGCCCTGCTCGCCATTGCCTGGCTGATCGGCATAGCTGCCGCGCGGGCGGCGCGGACGCCGTGGCCGGCGACCGCCGCCATTGTCCATGGCGGCCTCGTTGAGCTCGGCCTGGGCGGCGAGCGCAGCGGGTGAGAAGCTGTCGAACTGCGGCGCCTGCTCGGCCTGCTGGCCGGCCTCTCCGGCAGCCTCGGGCTGTGCCTGCGCCTCATTGCGGCGGTTCTGGTCGAATTGCTGGCCGCCATGTTCGCCGCGCTGGCCGTTTTCGCCACGCTGACCGTTCTGGCCATAGCCGCCATTACGGCGGTCACGATGCCGGTCGCGGCCATTGTTATCGCGGTTGTCGCGCTGGTTATTGTCGCGACGGTTGTTGTTGTCGCGACTGTTTTCCTGATTGTAGGCGAGTTCGGCCGGCGTACCTTCGATCACCGGCTGCGGCCCCGAGCCGCTCGCCGCGGCCGACGCTTCGGCGCCATTGCCGCTGTTACTTCCGACATTGTCGAACTCGTCGCGATCATCGTCGAGGTCGTCATCGAAATCGTCGCGGTTCTGCTGGGCGTTCTGGATCGGCATCTGCGCCTGCGCGGCGGCAATGATGCGATTGTAATGTTCGGCGTGCTGGAGATAGTTCTCCGCCATCACCCTGTCGCCGGAACTCTGCGCGTCACGGGCGAGTGTGGCGTATTTTTCGGCGATCTGTTGAGCCGATCCGCGGATCTTCACGTCCGGGCCGTTGCTCTCGTAAGTGCGGGTCAGGGGATTTGGCCCCTTGCGGTTGTTGTTGTTGTTACCGCCGCCGCCGCTGTTGTTGCGACCGCGCATGCGCCTGTTCTGCTGTTGTGGCCTCATTAGACTCTCTTCATAGTGAATTTTCGAAAAACTCTTCACGAACGGAGGCGCTCATGCGGCCAGCCGTTTCGTTTCTTCACCGGCGTTCGCCCGCATCAATTGCGTTGGCGCCACGTGCCATCCTGTTCCGGTTACATCACTTGCCGGACGATTCCCGCACGAAGCTTGGGCGTCGTTTGCGCAAGAAGGCAGCTATTTCCAAGGAAAAACCGAATCGCTGGGAGCACTGCCTGCTTCGTCTCATCCGGTTGAGCCGGACCCTAACTGCATTCCCCGGTGTTGCCAAGCGGTTTTTTCGCACTGCATCAAGGCTTTCAATGCTCGAACACCAGAACTCTGTCGTTGCCGCCGAGGTCGCGATAGGCACCCATGATACTGTAGCCGGCTGCCACGAATATCCCGGTGACCTCGGTTTTCTGCATGTGGCCGATCTCGACCGCTACCTTGCCTTGCGTTTCCAGAAATTCTGCCGCTTCGGCAGCGATGACCCGGTAGGGGTCCAAACCATCCACACCGCCATCCAACGCCCGGTGCGGGTCGAAATCGCGGACTTCGTCCTGCAGATTTCCGATGTCTCGACTGGGTATATAGGGAGGGTTCGAGGCAATTACATGGTAGCGGCCCGAAACTTTTTCGAACCAGTTGGAATGCAAGGCTTTGAAACGCCCGCCAAGCCCCAGATCCCGGGCATTCCCGGCTGCTGTCGCCAGTGCGTCGAGCGAAATGTCGACGCCTGTCGCGGTGGCCGCCGGAACGGCGCCGAGCAGGGCCAGCGCGATGGCGCCGGTGCCGGTGCCGAGATCGAGGATGCGGCATTCGCCCAGCCTTTCGGCGGTTGCCCTGGCGAACGGCAAGACCGCGTCGACCAGCGTCTCGGTGTCCGGCCGAGGCTCCAGCGTCCCCGACGACAGCGATAGCCGCAAACCGTAGAATTCGCGGTAGCCGAGGATACGGTGCACCGGCTCGCCTGCTTCTCGACGCCTCAGGGCCGTTTCGATGGCCGAAAGCGCCGCGGACCCCACTTTTTGCCCCGTTTCGGCAATGGCTTGGGTGCGGGTCGTGCCGGAGAAATGCTCGACGATCAGCCGCGAATCGAGCGCGGGATCGTCAATGCCGGCCGCGGCCAGCCGCTCGCGCGCCGCCCTGAGCAGCGGCCCGAGCGCGGCGGGCAGTTGATCAGCCATCGAGGCCCATATCGGCAAGCAACTTCGACTGATGATCGGCGATCAGCGTGTCGACCACCTCGTCGAGCTCGCCCATCATCACCCGGTCAAGCTTGTAGAGCGTGAGGTTGATGCGGTGATCGGTGACGCGCCCTTGCGGGAAATTATAGGTGCGGATGCGCTCCGACCGGTCGCCCGAGCCGACCTGCGATTTGCGCGACTCCGAGCGTTCTTCGTCCGCCCGGCTGCGTTCGAGGTCGTAGAGCCGCGCCCGCAGGATCTGCATGGCCTTTGCCCGGTTCTGGTGCTGCGACTTTTCCGCCTGCACCACCATGATGCCCGTCGGCAAGTGCGTGATGCGGACCGCCGAATCGGTGGTGTTGACGTGCTGGCCGCCCGAACCCGAAGCGCGCATCGTATCGATGCGGATGTCTTCGGCACGGATTTCGATGTCGACCTCTTCGGCTTCCGGCAACACTGCAACCGTGGCGGCTGACGTGTGGATACGTCCGCTGGCTTCGGTCGCCGGCACGCGTTGCACACGATGCACGCCGGACTCGAATTTCAGATGGGCAAAGACACCTCTGCCTGAAACCGTGGCGATGATTTCCTTGTAGCCGCCGGCATCGCCATCGCTGGCCGACACCGTTTCGAATCGCCAGCCGCGCGAGGCGGCGTAGCGCTCATACATGCGAAACAGGTCGCCGGCGAAGAGGGCCGCCTCGTCGCCGCCGGTGCCGGCGCGGATTTCGAGGATGGCGTTCCTTTCGTCGGCCGCATCCTTGGGCAGAAGCAGGATCTGCATGTCCTTCTGCAGCGTCTCGATACGCTCCTCGACCTCCGGCAGGTCCGCCTCGGCGAGCGCCCGCATGTCGGCGTCGGTCGCCTTGTCGGCGAGCATCCCCTCGAGGTCCGCCTGCTCCTGCTCGGCGGCGCGCAGCGCCCGGATCTTGCCCACCATCTCCTGGATGTCGGCATATTCGGAGGCCATCTTGACATAGGCGTCGGGGGCGGGTCCGGCCGACATCTGCGCTTCGAGCATGTCGAAACGCTTGACGACTTGATCCATACGGTCGCGGGGCAGGTTGATCATGGTGAAAATGCTATAACGGTATCGAGCGGTCGTCGGCAAAGGCTTGCAGCAGCGCGCGCATCGGCAACTTCTGGCTGGGCGCCATCAGATTGTCGTTGAAGAAGCCTTCCAGCTCCTGCAGCGGCAGTTCGGTCAGCATCGCCTTGACCGGACCGATCGATGCCGGCGACATCGAGATCGAGCGGAAGCCGAGGCCGATCAGCGCCATTGCCGAGATAGGCTTGCCGGCGAGCTCTCCGCAAAGCGTCACCGGCGTGTCGTTGCGCAGGCCGGCATCGGCGATCGTCTTCAGCACCCTGAGGAACGGCGTCGACAGATTGTCGAAGCGGTCGGCAAGCTGGGTGTTGCCGCGGTCGACGGCCATGACGAACTGGAAGAGGTCGTTGGAGCCGACCGAGACGAAATCGACCGCCTTCATCAATTCGTCGAGCTGGAACAGCAGCGACGGCACTTCGAGCATCGCGCCGAGCTTGAGGCTGGTGGGCAAATGATGGGCAAAGCGCGACAGATGCCGAACCTCGCGGTCGATGATCTCGCGCGCCTGCGCGATTTCCGACAGCTCGGTCACCATCGGCAGCATCAGCTTCAGCTCGCGGCCGCCGCAGGCCTTCAGCAGCGCGCGTATCTGGGTGCGCAGCAAGCCGGGCCGGTCTAGCGTCAGCCGGATCGCCCGCCAGCCGAGCGCCGGGTTTTCTTCCTGGATCGCACCCTTGAAGTAAGGCAGGACCTTGTCGCCGCCGATGTCGATGGTGCGGAAGGTGACCGGCTTGCCGCGCGCGGCATCGAGCACGTCGCGGTAAAGCCGCTCCTGCGCCTCGGCGCGCGGGAAGGTCGAGGCGACCATGAACTGCAATTCGGTGCGGAACAGGCCGATGCCGGCGGCGCCCGACTCGGTCAGTTGCGGCAGGTCGACGGCGAGGCCGGCATTCATCAGGAGATCGACCGGAACCCCGTCCCTGGTCAGCGACGGCTTCTTGCGCAGCTCGCGATAGACCTCCTGCCGCCGCGCCCGGAAACGGACCTTTTCGGCATAGGCGGCTTCCAGGTCGGATTGCGGCCGCAGATGGATGGTGCCTTCCTCGCCGTCGACGATGATGGCGTCGCCGTTTTCCGCCATGGAAACGGCGCCCTTCACCTGCCCGGCGACAGGAATGCCCATGGCACGCGCGACGATGACGACATGGCTGGTCGCGGCGCCGTCCTCCAGCACCAGGCCGCGCAGCTTGTCGCGCGGATAGTCGAGCAGCTCGGCCGCGCCCATCGAGCGGGCGATCAGGATGGCGTCCTTGGGCAGCGAGGCCGCGACATCCTCCGGACCACGCCCCATCAGCTGGCGTAAGAGCCGGTTGGCGAGATCGTCGAAATCGCTCATCCGTTCGCGCAGATAAGGGTCGGTCATGTGCAGCATGCGCGCGCGCATGTCGCTTTGCACCTTTTCCACCGCCGCTTCCGCCGTTAGGCCATTGCGGATCGCCTCTTCCAGCCGCCGCACCCAACCGCGGTCGTTGGCGAACATGCGGTAGGCTTCGAGCACCTCGCGGTGCTCCCCCTCGAAGGCGACGTCGCGGCGCTCCAGCATGTCGTCGATCGAAAGCCTGAGCGAGCCGAGCGAGCGGTCGAGACGGCGCACCTCCTCCTCGCTGTCCTCGTTGAACAGATTGGTGACGACGATGCGCGGCTCGTGCAGCACGACATGGCCGAGGCCGACGCCGTCATTGAAGGAGAGGCCGGTGAAGCTCACCGGGCGGCGCAGGTCGAGCTCCAGCCCCGGCTTGGTCAGGCGGGCGAGATCGCCGGTGGCGATCATCTCGGCGATAACCATCGCCGTCGTTTCCAGCGCCTCGACCTCGTCGTCGCGATAGTGGCGCATGGTCTTGTTCTGCACGACCAGGACGCCCAGCGTGCGCCCTGCCCTCAGCACCGGCACGCCGAGGAAGGAATTGTAGATCTCTTCGCCCGTCTCCGGCAGGTAGGCGAAGGCCGGATGCTCCTGCGCGTTGGAGAGGTTGAGCGGCCGCGCGCTGGCGGCAATCGTGCCGACCAGGCCCTGCCCGAGCCTGAGCTGCGCCAGGTGGACGGCGTTGGGGTTCAGACCTTCGGTGGCGTAGAGTTCGAGCACGGAGTCCGCGCGCAGCACATAGAGCGAGCAGACTTCGGCGACCATGTTGGAGGCGATGTCGCGCACGATGCGGTCGAGCCGCTCCTGCGGCTCCAGCGGCTCCTGCATGAGCTCGCGGAGCCGTTTGAGCAGAACGCGCGGGCCACTGGCCGTATCACGCATCGCGGCTTGTTCTCCAATGGGCATTCCGCCCGCCGCAGTTTCTCCCGCGGCCGGCGCTCACGCAACAACTGACTCAGTTCTTGCTATTGCTTATCCAGACCGTAGACGGAATGCAAAGTGCGAACCGCCAGTTCCGTATAGGGACCGTCGATCAGTATCGAGATTTTGATCTCGGAGGTGGTGATGGCGCGGATGTTGATCGCCTTGTCGGCCAGCGCCTTGAAGGCGGTGGCGGCGACGCCGGCGTGGCTGCGCATGCCAATGCCGATGACCGAGACCTTCGACATGCCGGCTTCCGACTGCACGACATCATAGCCGACTTCGGGTTTCAGCCTCTCCAGCACGGCAAGCGCCTTGTCGACGTCGCCGGACGGCACGGTGAAGGTCATGTCGGTGAACTTGCCGTCCTCGGAGATGTTCTGGACGATCATGTCGACATTGATGTTTGCCTCGGCCAGCGGGCCGAAGATGCCGGCGGCAACGCCCGGGCGATCGCCGACGCGGCGCAGCGAGATCTGCGCTTCGTCCTTGGCGTAGGCAATTCCGGTGACGACCTGCTGTTCCACGATCTCTTCCTCGTCGCAAATGAGCGTTCCGGGCGGATTGAGCAAATCCCCCATTCCGGGCGCATCGGGATCGTCGAAGGACGACCGCACGAAGGTACGCACCCTGTGTACCATGGCAAGCTCGACCGAGCGCACCTGCAGCACCTTGGCGCCGAGCGAGGCCATTTCGAGCATTTCCTCGAAGGAAATCTTGGCCAGCCGGCGCGCCTTCGGCTCGATGCGCGGATCGGTCGTGTAGACGCCGTCGACATCGGTATAGATGTCGCAGCGATCGGCCTTGACCGCGGCCGCGATGGCGACGGCGCTGGTGTCGGAGCCGCCGCGGCCGAGCGTTGCGATGCGGTTGTCCGGCCCGATGCCCTGGAAGCCGGCGATGACCGCCACCTGGCCCTCGCCGAAGCGCTTGATCAGGAAGCCACCGTCGATGTCGAGGATGCGCGCCGCGCCGTGGGCGTTGTCGGTCTTGATCGGGATCTGCCAGCCCTGCCATGAGCGGGCATGGATGCCGATATTCTGCAGCGTGATCGCCAAAAGGCCGGCGGTGATCTGCTCGCCCGAAGCCACCACCGCATCATATTCCCGCGCATCGTGCATCGGCGAGGCCTCGCGCGTCCAGCCGACCAGCTCGTTGGTCTTGCCGGCCATGGCCGAGACCACGACGGCGACCTCATGGCCGGCGTCGACCTCGCGTTTGACATGGCGCGCCACATTGCGGATGCGGGCGATGTCGGCGACCGAGGTTCCGCCGAATTTCATCACGATACGCGCCATGGAAGCGAAATGCCTTTGACTGAGGCCGGCTCAAGGCCGGAAACGAGGGAAACGCCCAGGCAAGCCGAACGCGGAAATGCGCGGCCTCCTTAGCCAAAACAGCAAGGCTTCGCAAGCGAAGCCGCGGGAGAAGAGCCTTCGGCCGGTTTTGCGATCTCCTGACAGTTTCCGGCGCCGCAATGCGATAGGCTTGCCGGATTGGACGGAGGACTCCCATGACCGAGACGCTGGAAATCGTGACTTTCCGCCTCAAGCCGGACGCCGCTGCCGATTTTGCCGCCCAAAATGGCGTCGTCACCGACTGGCTCGCGCGCCAGCCCGGTTTTCTCAGCCGCCATTTGGGCAAGCGCGACGATGGAAGCTGGGTCGACATCGTGCGCTGGCAGAGCCTTGAGCAAGCGCAGGCAGCCGCCCAGCGCATCATGGCCGAAATCGGCGGTTGCGAAGCCATGCAGGCCATCGAGCCGGGCAGCGTGAGCATGAGCCATGCCGCGCTCGCGCTATCGAAATCCTAGCGAGCGCATTCAGTTCAGCGATCGCTTTCCAAAGGCCCGGGTAATCGACAACGAACCCGCACGGTGCGACCCAAAACCAGCCTTGTTTCATTGCGAGACCTATCAAGCTGCCACGTGCTGACAACCGGGGCGCGGCATCGGCCAAGCGCTTCCGCCGACCTTCTTGTTGGCGGCGGCGGAGAAAACCTGCCTTGACTTTCGCTGCCGAGGACCCGACTTCCTAACGTCCGAGGAGACCCGCCATGCCAGAGCCCCGCCGATCGACCATCGATGCCGGAGAAGTCGAACGCTTCTCCGCCCTTGCCGCCGAATGGTGGAACCCGAACGGCAAGTTCCGTCCGCTGCACAAGTTCAATCCGGTGCGGCTTGCCTATATTCGCGACCAGGTGGCGGCGCGTTTTGGCCGCGATCCGCGTGCGGCGCGGCCTTTCGAGGGCCTGCGCTTCCTCGATATCGGTTGCGGCGGGGGTTTGCTGTGCGAGCCGATGGCCCGGCTTGGCGCCGAAGTGGTCGGCGCCGACGCTTCCGCCACCAACATCGAAGTGGCGAAGCTGCATGCGGCGGAAGCTGGCGTCGGCATCGACTATCGCGCCACGACGGCGGAGGCGCTGGCGGATGCCGGCGAGACCTTCGATGTCATCCTGAATATGGAAGTGGTCGAGCATGTCGCCGATGTCGACCTGTTCGTCGCCAAATGCGGCCAGATGGTCCGCCCCGGCGGCATCATGTTCGTCGCCACCATCAACCGCACGCTGAAAGCGCTCGGCCTCGCCATTATCGGCGCGGAATACGTGCTGCGCTGGCTGCCGCGCGGCACGCATCAGTTCGGCAAGCTGGTGCGCCCGGAAGAGCTGGCAAAGGCGCTTGGCGCGGCCGGACTCACGGTCATCGACCGCACCGGCGTCATGTACCATCCATTGGCCGACCGCTGGCAGCGGTCGAAGGACATGGACGTCAACTACATGGTTCTGGCCGAAAAAGCGTCGGTCTGAGGAGCCTGCGCGATAGCGTTCGTCCTCACGCCGCCTGGGCCTGCGCCGGCGCGCCGGTCTGGCTTTGCGCCTTGGTCGTGATGAAGACGCCGGCGGTGATGATGGCGGCGCCCAGCCAGGTCAGAAGCTGGTAATGCTCGCCAAGGAAGATCGTGCCGGCGAACAGGCCGACGGCCGCCGCGACATAGCCGATCTGGCTGAGATAGACCGGGCCGCCGACCGCTTGCAGGCGGAAGAAGAAGGCAAACATCGCCGAGGCCGAAGCCACCTGGCCAACGACCACCAGCGGCACGCCGCCGAGCGGAACGAAGGCATGCGTGCCGAAAAGCGTGAGGATGCCTATGAGAAGCAGCGTGGCGGAAGCCAGATGGCTGCCGACGGCAAGCTCGATCGGGCCGGTGCCTTCCGGCCAGTCGACGGTGCGGTAGATATTGCCGGCAGCGAGGCTGACCGGGATGAGCAGCCCGATCGCCACCCAGAAATAGTCGGCCGGTTGGCCGGCCTCGCCGCGCGTGAGCGCGACCATCGCCGCGCCGACGAAGCCGACGGCAATACCGACGATGCCGAGCAGATTGGGACGCCTGACACCGAGCAGGATGGAGAACACCAGCGTGATGACCGGCGACAGCGTGAACATGATGCCGGTGTAGCCGGCGCCAAGATGCGGAATGGCCGAGAACATCAAAAGATTGGGAACGGCATAGGAAATCGCGGCGGTGATGAAGAAATAGCGCAGCTTGTGCGATGTCAGCCGGATGCGCTCGCCGCGCAGCGGAAGCGCCAGCAGCAGCAGCACGCCGCCGGCGCCCAGCGAAATGACGAACGCCCAGACCATCGCCGGCACACCGGCGGCGGTGGCGAGCTTGCCGAACGGCAGCGTCATGCCGAGCAGACCACCCGTCACGACCAAAAGGCCAATCGCCGAATCCCAGAGAAATCTCATCGGTCCGTCCTTCACATCCACCTTGGCCATTGCCTGATTTTCAGATAATATAGTGCTAAGATTCTTAATATCAAGATACTTTTCGGTGAGACATATGGATCGCGCGACAAGAGCCATCAGGCAGTGGCAAAGGGAACGGCCGGATCTCGACGTATCGCCGATGGGGGTGATCGGGCGACTGAATGAAGCCTCGTCGCTGATCGCGCGCGACCGCCTGGCGCCGGTCTTTGCCCGCTTCGGGCTGCAATCCGGCGAATTCGATGTTCTGGCGACGCTGCGCCGCTCGGGCAAACCCTACGCCTTGACGCCGACCGAGCTCTACGAGGCGACGATGGTGACGTCGGGCGCCATGACTGCCCGCCTCGACCGTCTGGAGAAAGCAGGTCTGACCCAGCGCGCGCCGCATCCGAGCGACCGGCGCGGCGTTGTTGTGCAGCTCACCGCGACAGGCCGCGAGCTCATCGACGAAGCACTCACAGCCCACGTCGCCAACGAGCATGAAATTCTCGTCGGCTTGACGCGCGACGACCGGGAGACTCTGGCAAGACTGCTGGAAAAGCTGATCGGAAGCCTGAGCTAGCTTCAGCTTAGTTCCGGTCGTCCGGAAAGCTTGGTATCGGCATGAACTCGACGCCGTCCTCGACGAGGCTTTTCGCCTCTTCCGGCGTCGCTTCGCCATAGATGCCGCGCGCATCGGTCTCGCCGAAATGGATCTTGCGCGCTTCCTCGGCGAACTTGTCGCCGACATAGTCGGCGTTCTCGCGCACCTTGTCAGCCATTGCCTTGAGCTGCGCCAGTGCCTGCTTCTGCGCCTCGCCCATGGCCAGCGCGACCTTTTCCTGTTTGCGGGAGGTCGACACCGCCGGCGCCATCAGCGCCTTCTCGACCTTATGCGAGCCGCAGCTCGGGCAATCGATGAAGCCTCGCTTCTTCTGGGTGTCGAAATCGTCATTGCTGCGGAACCAGGCCTCGAATTCGTGCTCGTGCTCGCAGATCAGGGAGAAACGGATCAAGAAGCTGCACCCCTTAGGCGCGGCGCCTCGCCTACGCCGGCGTTGACGGTGAAGTCCCGCGCGTTCTTCAGATTGGGGATCTTGCGACGCGCGGCGAGCGATTGCGTCCGGTCGATCTCGGCGACGATCACGCCGGGCTCGTTGTGCGCGGCCTCGGCGATGATATGCCCCCACGGATCGACGATCAGCGAATGGCCATAGGTCTCGCGCCCGTCCTCATGCAGGCCGCCCTGTGCGGCGGCGATGACATAGGCGCCGTTCTCGATGGCGCGCGCCCTCAACAGCACATGCCAATGCGCCTGGCCGGTCTGGCGCGTGAAGGCGGCAGGCACCGTCAGCACCTCGGCCCCGGCCATCGCCTCGGCGCGGAACAGCTGCGGGAAGCGCAGGTCGTAGCAGACGGCAAAGCCCAGCCTTGTCCCGTTGATATCGGTCACGACCGCTTCCGTTCCCGGTTCGTAGGCGGCGGATTCGCGCCAGCTCTCGCCATTGTCGAGATCGACATCGAACATGTGGATCTTGTCGTAGCTGGCTATGGAGGCGCCGTCAGGCGCAAACAGGAACGCGCGGTTGGCGAGCTTGCCGTCGGCACGACGAATCGCGGTCGAGCCTACATGCAAGTAGATGCCGAGCTCCTTCGCCAACCTGCGCGCGGTTGCGACGACCACGTCCTTGTCCTCGGTGGTAAAAGCGGCCGCACCCGCTTCCTTGTCGCGAACCAGCGCGCCGGTCATTTCCGGTGTCTGGACATACGTGGCGCCCTGAGCGGCGGCCTGGCGAACCAGAATCTCCATGTCGGCGGCGTTGCGCTCGGGGCTCGTGCCCGAACGCATCTGCACGGCGGCGGCCTTGAAAATACCCATGATCATCTCCCGTTGACGAGTATCGCGTCCAGCCGGCCCTGCGACTCCAGTTCGTGGAGGTCGTCGCAGCCGCCGACATGCGTGTCGCCGATGAAAATCTGCGGAAAGGTGGTTCGCCCATGCGCCTTGGAAATCATTTCCCGGCGCAGTTCCGGCGAGAACGAGGCATCGTGCTCGGTATAGGCTACGCCCTTGTGGTCGAGCAGCCGCTTGGCGGCATTGCAGTAGCCGCACATCATGCGGGTGTAGATCGTCACATCAGCCATTGGCCGGTAATCCTGCCCACGCATGCCGTCCGATGATTGTACGAAAGCGACATGCAGCAAAACAACTATTCAAACCTATATAGTCGCGGACTCATCGGGCCGAAAGTCCCCGGGCAGGACGCGGGCGAAAGTGAGTATGTCGACCGCTCCGGCGCCGCCGCGCTTCAGCGCCATGGCGACCGCCCTCACCGTGGCGCCGGTCGTGTAGACATCGTCGACGACCAGCACCCGGCGGCCCGAGATCTCGATTTCAGCGTCCGGCGGCACGCGAAAGGCGGCGCGTACATTCTCCTCGCGCTCATGCCGTTCGAGCCCGACCTGCTGGCGCGTCAGCTTCACGCGCCTGACCGCGGATGGCGCGAAGGGCAGCCCGCTGAGCTTTGAAACGGCCCGTCCGAGTTCCGCCGACTGATTGAACTGGCGCCGGAAGAAGCGCCGCCAATGCAGCGGCACGGGAACGACCAGGTCGGCCTCCGCAATCAGCTCCGCGCCGGCGCGGATCATCCAGTTTGCCATCCAGGGCGCGAGGTCGGTGCGGTCCTGATATTTCAGCCCCTGCACCATCTGCCGCGCGACACCCGAATAGACGACAGCGGCCCGCGCACGCTCGAAGGGCGGCGGATCGGCGATCGCCTCCGCGGACAGAAACCCTTCGCCCATGTCATGGGTGAAGGGCGTGCCCATCAGCGGGCACCAGGGCTTCTCCAGCAGCCTCAGCTTCGGCCAGCAGGCGCCGCACAGCACGCCTGGCTGCGACACATGGCGACGGCAGCCGGCGCAAACCGGCGGAAACAACAGGCGCGCCGGCCAGGCCAGTGCCTGCCGCGTCATATTCTGGACCGCGCTGGTCTTGATCTTGCGCACCGGATCGGCCACGTGATTGGAACCCCGCGCCACCTTAACACCACTCCGGCCCGCGCGGACAACAGGAACCTTTTTCATTGCAGCCCTTGATCGACACTGAGCTCTGGCTCGCACGCAAGCGCCGGGCGCTCGCCCGCCCCGTCGAAGGCGCCGATTTCCTGATGCGGCGGGCGGCGGAGGACCTTGCCGACCGGCTGGACGCCGTCGAGCGCCGCTTCGGCAAGGCGGCCGCGCTGTTTTGTCAGACATCGGCGGCGGCGGATGTGCTTGCCGGGAGCGGCAAAGTCGACGAAATCGTCCGCGTCGAGATGGATGAAGCGCTTCTGGCTGGCGGCCCCGGCCCGGTGGCACCGCCGGAGACCGTGCCGTTCGAGGACGGCAGCCTCGATCTCGTCGTTTCCTTGCTCTCGCTGCACGCGATGAACGACATTCCCGGCGTGCTCGCGCAAATCCGCCGGGCGCTGAAACCGGACGGCCTGTTCCTCGGCGCTCTCACCGGCGCCGGCACGCTCGCGGAATTGCGCGAAAGCATGCTGGTGGCCGAGACGGAACTTTACGGCGGCGCGAGCCCGCGCGTCCTTCCTTTCACCGATGTACGCGACGCGGGTGCGCTGCTGCAGCGTGCCGGCCTGGCATTGCCCGTCGCGGATGTCGAAACGGTCGCGGTGCGCTACGATACGCTGTTCGACCTCGCCGCAGATCTGCGCGCCATGGGCGAAACCAGCGCGCTCATCGATCGCAGCCGGCGGCCAGGAAGCAGGCGCCTTTTTGCCCGCGCCGCAGAAATCTACGCGGAGAGGTTCTCGGACCCGGACGGCCGCATCCGCGCAAGCTTTTCGATTGTCTGGATGTCCGGCTGGGCGCCCGACGCATCGCAGCAAAAGCCGCTCAAGCCCGGATCAGCCAAGGTCTCGCTGAAGGCAGTCCTGGAGAATCCGCCAAAGAGCTGAGCACGCTGCGATCAGTTCAGTGAGCGAAGGCGTTGGCAAGCTTACTGTTGTTGTCGGTGAACAGCCACACCAGCCCATCGGCGGCCTGTTGGACCCCGGCGATGATGGCGAGCGACAACACCACCACGATCAGGCCATATTCGATGGCCGTAGCGCCCGTTTCATCTTCAATGAATTGCTGCAGCAGGTTTTTCATGGTCATCGATCCCTCATGCAGGAATTCTAATGTCCTACCCGTTAAGAAAGGTTAACGGGAAAAGCTTAACAGCAGGTGAAACGCCGCTGTGGCGGAAAATCATTAACCACGTCAGCACTCGCCGCTGCGGCTGCCGTCGTTGCGGATAACGCAGATCGAACTGGGCAAAGGCTGCAGCACACTGCGGCGCAGCGTATATGTATCGGTGCGACGGCCGATCGATCCGGTCGCGGTCATGTCGAGCCCGCCCGCGAAGCGGTCGCGGGTGCTCTGCGGCCGGGTCTGGCTGTCCAGGAAAGGCGTTGCGATCAGCGCCAGCGCTACCGCGGCCGAGCCGAAGAGAAGCGTGATCCGCAGGATACCCATGCCGGCGTCCACCGCGCGAAAGCCTCGGTCGGGCCGGATCGAGTCCCAGTCTCTTTCAAGGCTCATGCCGTGTTCCCAGTCGGATCGACGATATCGCCGCGCGAAACGGCTTCGCGCAATTTTTCACGTCGAGATAAATCTTCCATTAACGCTGGCTAAAGCAGCTTCAGGAAAAGCGCGAAACGTTCGCCGCTTCCGGAAACTGCCGCGAAGCAGGGCACGAAATTACAAAAGGTCGATGAGGAACTGGATCAGCGGCGCGTCGGCCGGCGGCATCGGATAGTCGCGCATCTGCCGCGGCCGGACCCATTTCAGCCCCTGCCCTTCCCTGGGCTGCGCGATGCCGCGAAAGCGGCGGCAGACATAAAGCGGCATCAAGAGATGAAAATCGTCATAGGAGTGGCTGGCGAAGGTGAGCGGCGCCAGGCACGGAATCTCGGTCTCGATGCCGAGTTCCTCATGCAGCTCGCGGACCAGGCATTCCTCCGGCGTCTCGCCGGGCTCGACCTTGCCGCCTGGAAACTCCCACAAGCCGGCAAGCTGTTTTCCCTCCGGGCGCCGCGCCAGAAGCACGCGCCGGTCGGTGTCGACCAGCGCGCAGGCGGCGACCAGCAGCAGGCGCTTTCCGGCTGGCTTGACCTCGCTCATGCACCCGGCGGCCGTCGATAATGGTAGCGGTAGACTTCCTCGAAGCCCAGCGACCGGTAGAGCGAGAGCGCCGGCGCATTGCCGGCCTCGACCTGCAGCCAGGCTTCGCGCGCGCCGCGCAGCCGCGCCCATTTCAGCGCCGACAGGATGAGGTTGCGGCCATGGCCCCTCTTGCGCGCCGATTTTTCGGTGGCGACCTCGAACAGGCCGGCAAGATCGCCGTCATGAACGCAGATCAGCGTCGCCAGCGGCTCGTTGCCGTCCTCGAGCGCGAACAGCCCCGCTTCCGGCTGGATGGCGCCGATGACCTCGGACAGGCCGGGTCGCAGCGAGGCATCCGAGCCGCCCGTCCTCAGCGAAGCGCCGATGAAGCGGCTGATGTCCTTGAGCGGAATCTGGTCCATGGCCGCGCCAAGCTCGACCTCTTTGAGCGGCAGCCGCATCACCAGGGATTCGTCGAACCTGTTCCAGCCGGCCTCGTCGAGATGCGCGGACAGCACCTGCCCCGAGAGCGGCGACATGCGAAAGGTCAGCGGCCGGCCATAGGCATCGAAGCGCCGTGCGGCGCGGCCGATGCGCTCTTCAATGGCGTGCGTGTCGCCAGGATCGAGCGGATTGACCGAGTTCAGGCGCTTGGCGGGATGCCCGGCCGTGAGCCGCACCACCCAGGTCCCGTCATAATGGACGGCCGCCGCCGGCCAGGCGCGAAAGCCCGCCGCCTCATAGCGGCGCACGACCGCCAGCACGCTTGCCGGATGCCTGGACACCGGCGCCATCAGCTCCGGTAATCGCCATTGATGGCGACATATTCCTTGGTCAGGTCGCAGGTCCACACCGTCGCCTTGCCGCGACCGATGCCGATATCGGCGCGGATGCGGATATCGTCGCGCTTCATATAGGCCGAGGTCGCTTCTTCCGAATACCCCGCATCGCGCTCGCCTTCATGCGCCAGGCGATTGTCGCCGAACCAGATCGACAGCCGGTCGCGGTCGGCCGGCTCGCCCGCCTTGCCGACGGCCATGACGACGCGGCCCCAATTGGCGTCCTCGCCGGCGACCGCCGTCTTGACCAGCGGCGAGTTGGCGATCGAGAGCGCAATGCGCTTGGCCGAGCGTGCCGATTTGGCGCCGGTCACCGTGACCTCGACCTGCTTGCGCGCGCCTTCGCCGTCGCGCACCACCTGCAGCGCCAGCGACTTCAGCACCTTGCCGAGCGCCCGGCGGAACGCGCCGAGCCGCGCATCCCTGGGATCGCTGATTGCCGGCGCGCCGCGCACGGCTGCCTTGCCGGTGGCGAAGAAAAGCAGCGTGTCGCTGGTCGAGGTGTCGCTGTCGACGGTCACAGCGTTGAAGGTCCTGGCCGTACCGCGCGACAGCAGGTCCTGCAGCACGGAAGCGGCGATCGGCGCGTCGGTGGCGATGAAGGAGAGCATCGTTGCCATGTCGGGCGCGATCATGCCGGCGCCCTTGGCGATACCGTTGATGATGACGTCGGCGTCGCCGAGCTTGACCGTCGCCGTCGCCACCTTCGGATAGGTGTCGGTGGTCATGATGGCCTTGGCGGCCTCGGTCCACAGGTCCGGCTTGCCGTCCTTGACCAGGCCGGCCAGCAGATGGCTGAATTTGGTGGTGTCGAGCGGTTCGCCGATGACGCCGGTCGAGGCCAGGAAGACTTCGCTCTCTGAACATCCGGCGGCCTTGGCCGCCGCCTCGCCCGTCAACGCGGTCGAAGCCTTGCCCTTCTTGCCGGTGAAGGCGTTGGCATTGCCGGAATTGACCACCAGCACGCGCGCCTTGCCGGCGGGCAGGTTCTGGCGGCAAAAGTCGACCGGCGCCGAGGGGCATTTCGACCTGGTGAACACGCCGGCGACCGCCGTGCCCGGATCGAAGACCATGGCGAGCAGGTCGGTACGGTTCTTGTATTTGATGCCGGCTTCGGCGGTGGCGATGCGGACGCCCTCGATGACCGGCATCTTCGGGTATTTCTTCGGTGCGAGCGGCGAAATCGTAGCGGACATAATGACCCCGGAGCGGCAAGAACGCGAAAGGAAGGCCGGTTTGCCCGATAGCGCGCCCCGGCGCAAGGGGTTCTGGCCGCGCCCCATCGACCGGACCAGCCGTCTCGCAACCCAAAACGGATCGTTTCGTTTCACCCGCGAAGCCAATATGATTGGCGACAGATCCATCGGCTAAGGGAAGACCGAAATGGGCGAGGCCACCGCCCGCGGGCGCAAGTCGATCGGCGCTAAACGCAGTCCGGAGAGCGCCGACGCCATTATCGAGGCGGCCGAAGCGGTGCTGCGCGAGGCCGGCTATGCCGGCTTTTCGATCGAGGCCGTCGCCCGGCGGGCGCGGGCGGGAAAGCCGACCATCTATCGCTGGTGGCCGAGCAAGGCGGCACTGCTGATCGAGGTCTACCAGCGGCAGAAGCGCGTCGAGACGCCCGACACCGGAAACATAGAGGATGATCTGGCCGGCTTCCTCAATAACCTGTTCGCGCATTGGCGCGACACGCCGTCGGGCAATATCTTCCGCTCGCTGATTGCCGAAGCGCAGTCGGACGAGACAGCCGCGACCGCGCTCGCCGAATATTCAAAAGACCGTCGCAGCCATAACGGCCGCATGATCGAGCGCGCCAAGGCGCGCGGCGAGGTGGCGGCCGATATCGATGCCGAGATCGTCGCCGACCTGATCGCTTCCTTCGCCTGGCGGCATCTGCTGACCAAACGGCTCGACGAGGACGAGGCGGCGATCCGCGCCGCCGTCCGCTACATCACGCGGGGAATAATGACCGCCTGACGAAAAGCGAAAGGGCGCCCGAAGACGCCCTTTGATTATCCAGCCGGTGGCGAATTACTTGCTGCCTTCCAGCGCGTCGATGTCCTTCTTGAGCTTCTCGTCCGGGATCTCGACCTTGGCGGCGGCGCGCAGGTCCTTGACCATGGCGAAATACTTGTCGCGGATCACCGCCTGCTTGGCCTGGTCCTTGACGTCGTCGAAGGCCGGCGGCTGCTTGGCGCGCTTGTCCTCGAGCTTGATGACGTGCCAGCCGAACTGTGACTGCACCGGCTCCTTCGAGTATTTGCCGACGTCGAGCGCGAAGGCTGCCTTGTCGAATTCCGGCACCATCTGTCCCGGGCCGAACCAGCCGAGGTCGCCGCCATTGGTCTTGCCGCTCGGATCGCTGGTGTGCTCGTTGGCGAGCTTCTGGAAGTCGGCGCCGCCGTCGAGCTGCTTGATGATCGCCTCGGCCTCTTCCCTCGTCTTCACGAGGATGTGACGGGCGTGGATTTCATTGACCGGCGGTGTGTTGGCGATTTCCTGGTCGTAGCGGGCGCGCACTTCGGCGTCCGTCACCTTGTCGACCACTTCCTTCTCGACGACCTCGCCATGCAGGGCGCGCGACTGCAGGAAAGCCATGCGGCGCTGGAAGTCCGGATCCTTGTCGAGGCCCGCATCGACCGCCTTCTTGGCCATGACGCGGATTTCGATCGCAGCCGAAAGGGCGGCAGCGCGGCGCTGCTCGGGCGGCAGCTGCGCGAACTGTTGCGACAGTTCGCCTTCGGCGAGCTTAAGGTCGGCCTCGGTCAGCTTCTCGCCATTGACGGTGGCAATCACGGCATTGGGATCAACCGGGGCCGCGGGAGCAGCGGCAGGCGCTGTGGCGTCCGGCTGGGCGGGAGCGGTCTCCTGCGCCATCACCGGCGACAGGCAAAGAGCCGAGAGCCCGAAGGCCAGACCGAAGCTGGCGAGCGAGGCGCGGCGGAACGACAAGGACATCAAGATAAACTCCAATGGGGATTGCCAATAAGGATCGCGTGAGCGAAAGGGTTCCAGATCAGTCGGATTGTGGCGGAATTTGGCGCTGCCCATAGGGCTAACGCGGCGTTGACATCGATTGAGCCCCCTCTTATCTGTCCAACGACTTGGCGTCCAGAACCGTTTTCCGGGCGCTTTTTGCGTTTGTCCGCATTCACGCGGATTTGATGGGTCCGCCAGGTGCCTGTCGCAAGCGGCTAAATTGCTATCGAAAGGACCATTGGATGGTCAGTCTCGGCGGTCTCGCCCGTAAGGTTTTCGGTTCCTCCAACGACCGCCGTGTCAAGTCGACCCGGCCTCGCGTCGAGGCCATCAACGCCATGGAAAACGAGATGCGGGCGCTTTCGGACGCCGAGCTCAGGGGCCGCACGGAAAAATTCCGCCAGGATCTCGCCAACGGCGCTTCGCTCGAGGATCTCCTGGTCCCGGCCTTCGCCACGGCGCGCGAAGCAGCCCGCCGCGTGCTTGGCATGCGGCCTTTTGACGTACAGTTGATCGGCGGCATGGTGCTGCACAATGGCGGCATCGCCGAGATGCGCACCGGCGAGGGCAAGACGCTGGTCGCTACCTTGCCGGTCTATCTCAACGCGCTCGCCAGCCAGGGCGTACATGTCGTCACAGTCAACGACTACCTCGCCAAGCGCGACGCCGAATGGATGGGCCGCGTCTACAATTTCCTCGGCCTGACTGTCGGCATCATCGTCCACGGCCTTTCCGACGACGAGCGCCGCGACGCCTACGCCTGCGACGTCACCTACGCCACCAACAACGAGCTCGGCTTCGACTACCTGCGCGACAACATGAAGTATGAGCGCGCGCAGATGGTGCAGCGTGGACATTCCTACGCGATCGTCGACGAGGTCGATTCCATCCTGGTCGACGAGGCGCGCACGCCGCTGATCATCTCCGGTCCGCTCGAGGACCGTTCGGAAATGTACAACACCATCGACGCCTTCATGCTGAAGCTCGGCCCGGCCGACTACGAGGTCGACGAGAAGCAGAAGACGACGATCTTCACCGAGGACGGCACCGAGCGGCTCGAAAACATGCTGCGCGACGCCGGCCTGTTGAAGGGCGAGTCGCTCTACGACGTCGAGAACGTCGCCATCGTCCACCACGTCAACAATGCGCTGAAGGCGCATCTGTTGTTCCAGAAGGACAGGGATTACATCGTGCGCAACGGCGAGATCGTCATCATCGACGAGTTCACCGGCCGCATGATGCCGGGCCGCCGCTATTCGGAAGGCCTGCACCAGGCCCTTGAAGCCAAGGAGCATGTGCAGATCCAGCCGGAGAACCAGACGCTGGCCTCCGTCACATTCCAGAATTATTTCCGCCTCTACAAGAAGCTTTCCGGCATGACCGGCACGGCGCTGACCGAAGCCGAGGAATTCGGCAACATCTACGGCCTCGAGGTCACCGAAATTCCGACCAACCTGCCGGTCGTCCGCAAGGACGAGGACGACGAGGTCTACCGGACGGTCGAGGAGAAGTACAAGGCGATCGTCAAGGAGATCCGCGAGGCCAGCGCCAAGGGCCAGCCGACGCTGGTCGGCACCACCTCGATCGAGAAGTCCGAGCAGCTGGCCGAGCGCCTGCGCAAGGACGGCTTCAAGAACTTCGAGGTGCTGAACGCCCGCCATCACGAGCGCGAGGCGTCCATCGTCGCCCAGGCCGGCAAGCCCGGCGCCATCACCATCGCCACCAACATGGCCGGCCGTGGCACCGACATCAAGCTTGGCGGCAACGCCGAGATGCGCATCGCCGAAGAGCTTGGCGACATGCCCGAAGGCCCCGAGCGCGAGGCCAGGGAAAAGGAGATCAATGACGATGTCGAGCGCCTGAAGGAAAAGGCGCTGGCCGCCGGCGGCCTTTATGTTTTGGCCACCGAGCGCCATGAATCGCGCCGCATCGACAACCAGCTGCGCGGCCGTTCGGGCCGTCAGGGCGACCCGGGCCGCTCGAAGTTCTTCCTGTCGCTGCAGGACGACCTGATGCGCATCTTCGGCTCCGAGCGCATGGACGGCATGCTGCAGAAGCTCGGCCTCAAGGAAGATGAGGCGATCATCCACCCCTGGATCAACAAGGCGCTGGAGAAGGCGCAGAAGAAGGTCGAGGCGCGCAACTTCGACATCCGCAAGAACCTCTTGAAATATGACGACGTCTCCAACGACCAGCGCAAGGCGGTGTTCCAGCGGCGCATCGAGCTGATGGACGGCGAAGGCCTGTCGGAGACGATCGCCGAGATGCGCGAAGGCGTCATCGAAGAGATCGTCGCCAAGAACATCCCCGAAAATGCCTATGCCGAGCAGTGGAACGTCGCCGGCCTCAAGGAGGAAGTGGCGCAGTACCTCAACCTCGACCTGCCGGTCGAGGACTGGGTCAAGGAAGAAGGCATCGCCGAGGACGACATTCGCGAGCGCATCACGACCGCCGCGGACGCCGCCGCCAAGGAGCGCGCCGATCGCTTCGGTCCCGACGTGATGAACTATGTCGAGCGTTCGGTCGTGCTGCAGACGCTCGACCATCTGTGGCGCGAGCACATCGTCAATCTCGACCATCTGCGCTCGGTCGTCGGCTTCCGCGGCTATGCCCAGCGCGACCCCTTGCAGGAATACAAGAGCGAAGCCTTCGAACTGTTCCAGGCCTTGCTCGGCAATCTGGGCCAGGCCGTGACCGCGCAGCTGATGCGCGTCGAGCTGGTGCGCCAGGCGGCGGACGCGCCGCCGCCCGAAGCCCCCGAGATGTTCGGCAGCCATATCGACGGCTCCACCGGCGAAGACGATTTCCAGGGCGGCGAGACCGCGCTTCTGATGCGTCAGGACACCAGCGCCGCCGTCGCGCCCGAAAACCGCGACCCGAAAAATCCGGCAAGCTGGGGCAAGGTCGGCCGCAACGAGCTCTGCCCCTGCGGCTCCGGCAAGAAGTACAAGCACTGCCACGGCACCTTCGCCTGAGGCACCTCTTCCTTCTCCCCGTCACTATCCCGGGGGAGAAGGTGCCCGAAGGGCGGATGAGGGGCAGCGCCGGCATTTCCGCGAACCAGCAGAAACGCCCGACTTAGACTTCCCGATCGACTGACCGTCACACCAGGCCCGACGCACGCGCCGCGGCTGCCGCCTCGCCGCGCGAGACGGCCTCCAGCTTCTCCAGCACCGCCGAAACATGGTGATCGACCGTCTTCGGCGAGATGGTCAGCTGCGCGGCGATCTTCTTGTTGGAAAAGCCCCGCTCGATAAGCTGCAGGACTTCCATCTGGCGCTGCGTGAGGCCCGCCTGGTTGGCGCGCGTCGCCTGCCTTGGACCTCTGGCAATGTTGATCAACCCGCTCTGCCGCATGAGGCCGCGCACATGCTGCGCCGCCGGTCTTGCGCCGAGCGCCTCGAAAATGTCGAGCGCCTCGCGCCGCGCTGCCTCGTCGCCCTGCAGCAAGGCAAGCGCCCGTTCGAAGGGGGCGTTGGCCCAGAGCGCGGCGGCACCGCGCCAGTCGCCAGCCAATTGCAGCCGATGCGGCTCAGCCATGCCGTCGGTCTCGCCGGGATCGCTTCCAGGCGACAACAGCTGCCGCCACGTCGCCAGCTCGCCGAACGCCGCCCGTGTCGGAGCGAGGCTTTCGGCAAGAGCGATCAGGCGCAGCGCTTCATCCCTGTCGCCCTCCCCCAGCCATGCCCGTTCGGCCATCACCTCGGCGAAGGGCACAAGCCGCTGCAACTCCATGGCCTTGTCGAGGAACAGCTTCATCTCGTCGAGAACCGGCCCGGCCGATGGATCTCCCCGGCGGATGCGCAAGCGCGCCAGCGCGACGAGCGACGGATAGCGTACCAAGGGCGTCGTTGCTTCGTCGTCGACAACCTCGTGGGCCATTGCCGCGGCGTCGTCCCAAAGGCCGAGCCGAAGTAGAAGCTGCGCCTGAACGCCACGCATGTAGTCGCGCCAGGTGGCGAGGTCGTTCTCGACGCAATAGCCGATGCCGCGATCCAGGAACGCCGCCGCCTCTTTGAGGTTGAGCCTGTTCATCTCGACACAGGCGCAGTTGGTGAAAGCGCGCGCCGCATGCTCCTGGAAGTTGCCCGTAAGCGCAATTCCAAGGCTGCGGGCGAGATCGCGCCGCCCCTTGGCGAAGTCCAGCCATTGCCCGGCCGCCCCGACATTGTTGAGGGCGTGGCAAAGAATGTCCGGCCGGTTGAGCCGCTCCGCCAGCTCGACAGCCTTGCCGCCGAACTTGAGCGTATCCTCGAGCCGTTCGGCCAGCATCGCCAGCTGCGACAGGTTGGAATACGCCATGGCGAGTTCGGCGCTGTCGGGCGCCGTTTCCAGGAGCTGCACGGCCTGTCCTGCGAACCGGTCCGCGGCCTCGCGATCCCCGAGCAGGTAGGCAAAGCGCGACAGGCATCTGAGACCATCACCCTCCTTGACCCGGTCGCCCAGCGTCTGGCGCAACTGGCGCGCCTGTCCCTGCGCCTCCATGGCTGCATCGATGCGGCCGATCAGGTGGCACTCGAACGCATATCCTTCATAAAGCTCCGCCCGCTCCTCGATCGGCAGGATTTCGGTGTACCGCAAGGCAACTTCGTAGTGGCCGGCCGCGTCGCGATGCGCGCCGATGCGGGAGGCCTCGCGCGCCGCGAGCGGCGCCAGCTCGCGCACCGCCTCACGATTCTGCGCTTCGACGGCGTGGTGGACCAGTCTGGCGGTGGCGACCTGGGGATTTTCCTGCAGCGCTGCAAGCGCGCGTTGATTGTATTCACGCCGGCGGCTCGGCGTCAGCGCCATCTCGATTGCCGTGCGCGCGATCTCATGCCGGAAGGCGTAGCCATCGCCGAAATCCTCCAGCAGACCGTTGGAGACGCACTCGGCCAGTTGCCCGGCGGCGGCAATTCCGCAAAGCCCGCTGAGCGCCCAGGCATCGGCGCGACGCGGAAACACCGAGACCGCGTCGAGCATCGAGCGGGCGCCCGGCGACAGTTTTTCGGCGCGCGCCAGCACGGCGTCGCGCACGCTCGCCGGCAAGGCGCCATCGCCTCCGGCGGCAAGCAGCTCGGTGACGAAGAAAGCGTTGCCGGCGGTCGCCCGGTAGATTGCATCGCCGTCGCGCTCAGCCGCCCGGGCCAGCGAGAGCACCGCGCTTTCGCTGAGCAGCGGCACTTCGATGCGCTGGACGTTGCCGGCCGGGGTCTCGCCGAGCGCCCGGCGCACGCGCATCTGCCCCTCGCTGCGGTCGGTTCTCGCCGTGATCACAAGCAGGATCTGGGTGGATGCAATGCGGCGGCCGAGGAAACGGACGAAATCGAGCGTCGCGTCATCGGCCCAATGCAGGTCTTCGATGACGAGCAGGCTCGGGCCTTTCGCCTCGAAGATATCGAGCGCCTCGGAAAACAATGGCAGGCGCTGCACCTGGCGGTCGTCGATCGCGCGCGGCAGCTCCCACTGCGAGTCGCGTGCCAGATCGTAAAGCGGCCCCAGCGGATCGGGAATGGAAAGGTCCTCGCAGGCGCTGCGAAGCACGGTCAAACCCTCATCCAGCCGGCTCGCGAACGCCTCGACCAGCGCCGTCTTGCCGGCGCCGGCCTCACCCGACAGCACCACGACGCGGCCGCGGCCCTCTATTGCATCCGCCAACAAGGCATCCATCTGCTGCAGCTGCGGCTGCCGTTCCAGAAGCATCGTCACTCTCGCGCGAAATCGGAATTTCCATCGTGGCGGGTCGCCGCCGCGATAGCCTGGGAAACGACGCCGCAATGTGACTTTCCACACATTGAGGTGCCATCTTCCACATAAAACAAAGCTAGGGAATCGTCCCGTCCTATATGGGGAATGGCTCCGATGCGCGGTGTTTCCGGATGTGGTCCGATCCGCCTCGCTCGAAACGAGCCCAACCACGAAAAGGAACGACAATCGTGCCACGTTATCTGATTGAACGTACATTTCCCGAAGGCCTGAACGTGCCGATGAACGATGCCGGCGCCACCGCGATGGGCGGTGTCATCGCCCGCAATGCGGAGAAAGGCGTAACCTGGGTGCAATCCTTCGTCTCGCCCGACAAGAGCAAGAGTTTCTGCATCTACGACGCGCCCTCGCCTGAGGCGATCCGCAGCACGGCGCAGAAGAGCTCGCTTCCCGTCGACAAGATCACGGAGGTACGGGTCCTCGACCCCTACTTTTATCGCTGACCGGGCAGATCGTGTCGGGCAGATCATACCCGTCGCCGGCGGACCTGACGCCGTGCCAGAGGATGAGACCGTATCCGCCGCGGCGGATAACGTCCCGCCACGGCGCGGCCTCATGCGACGGGCCCTGTCGGCGCTGCTTTCGCCTTTGCGAAACCGGCGCCGCCTTCTGCCGCCGCAGGACGATTACCTGAAACGCGATATCGGCCTGCATGAGCGGGAAAACCCGCGCGAATACTGGGAATATTGGTGGCATCACCGCTGATCCCGCCAGAGCAATTCCAGGAAAGCTGTGAAGCGGCTTTCCGTCAGGAATTGTGTCAAATCAAAGAGATAGCGCAGTTCCCGTTTCTTTGAAACGGTGAAATGCTCTGGTCGGGATCAGCAACCATCCCTTTTTTACCGACAGGCGCCGCCGGCGTCCGGAGTTGGCCTTGGCAGGCCAACCCCCGTTCGCGCGCCTCAACCGAATTGGAGAGACAAATGAGCATTCATGCTTCGACCAGATGCTTCATCGGCGCTTGCGCCCCGATCATCATGCTGATGGCGGGCGCCGCTACCGCGGAAACCGTCAACCCGCTCGCCGAAAAGGTGCGGGCGCTCGACAGCCGCTTCGAGGACGTCGCGGTGGCCAAGGCCGAAGGCTATGCGCCGATCCCCTGCGCCAGCGGCCTCACCGGCGGCGCCATGGGCATCCACTATGTCAACGGCGCCTATCTCAAGGACGACGCCGTAGACGTCGCCAAGCCGGAAGCCGTGATGTACGAGCCGATGGCCGACGGCAAGCTGAAGCTGATCGCCGTCGAATACATCACCGCGAAAGGCCCGGCCTCGCTCGAAGGCCACCTGTTCAACTTCAACACCGCGCCCAACCGCTACGGCCTCGGCCCGTTCTACGAGCTGCATGTCTGGGCCTGGAAGCAGAACCCGACCGGCGCCTTCGCCGACATGAACCCGAACGTGTCGTGCGACGCGATGCAGGGGATGTAAACAAACTAGTTCCGGGTCCGAAACTGAGGACCCGGAACTCAGCCACCGTCTATCGCCACCAGTCAAAAACAAACGACGCAATCAAAGAAGCTACGATGCCCAGGCAAAACGAAAATCCTCGCTCGAACCATCGTTGGGAGCGCGTAGGAATCGCAAAAGCCCGTTGCACAGCCTGTGTGTCTAGGTTCGACAGTGTCCGTATGGTTGTTAATTCATTCGTCGCAGCTGCTTTCTCATTGGCGGCCTGTGCAATTGCAGCAGTCAGGATCTCTAGCTCAGCCTTCTGGCGACCCGCCTGACTTCCTAGTTCCTCAATTGCACTAAGCGCCTCGGTGAGATTTTGGCGCGCTTGATCAATCTTTAGCAGACGTTCGTCGACAGACGCTTCGCTGTCATCCAATATCGTTGCCAGGTCGAACTTCCCAATCTTCGTGGGGAATCCAAGATCACGTATGTAAGAAAGAAAAACTTTGCCAAGCTGGCCGGTAAATCCTGCCGCGAGCGCTGACAGCGATCCTATAAAATCAACGCTCATTGCTATGTCCGACTCCATTTTTTGAGATTTTCCGGTTTCTCGCCACTTCCGTAGCGCCTTCAAACTCGATACCAAGATTATTTGGTCCCCGTATACTTTTAACGTGCTTACCCAATTTTGCGACCGATCGCGGGGCGACTAACAGAAAAACGACTAGACCCAGCGGCCAGCTCGACAAGATGTTTGAAATGAAGGTAAGCCAGTCCATCTCCGCCTCCTCCAAGAAGCGAACCAAATTGTTCTGCTCAATCTCTATGGCTAGAAACGCGTCGTTCTTGACGAACCAGATATGAAATTGTGACCGCCCGTCAACTTGGCAAATAACGGATTTTTAACGAATCTGGTTGGCGCGGTCGATTTCGGGCCGAGGCCGCAACCGCATGTTTTTACAAAGCTATTGTGATTAAAACCCTTTTTCGACGGATATGGAAAAAAGCCGGGCTCCACCAAATTTTCTGAAATAATTCGCTTGACAGCCACTTGTCCCCACCCGGCTCACGCCATGTGTGAGCAAAATAGGCCTGTTGACTCTAACTCATTGCTAAGAGCGGATTTTTTGCCAGGCGAATCACTGGCGCATTCTTCGCTCGAAGTGCACAATATCCAGCTTCTTAAAAGCACCCCCACCCACCCTTTCTTAAGGTGTTTCAGATAGACCGGAATGCTGGAAAAAGGCGGAAAACGGAGAGTTTTGGGTGCGCTTTTCCGCGGCAACGACTGCCGGGCGGTTCCTGCCGCAGCGCTGGGCGCTGCGCATGCGGCCGCTGCTTGGCCGCGTCGATGCCGTCCTTTTCACCGCCGACGAGCGCGGCGAAGCCGGGCGCATGTCGCTGATCGCCTTTTCGATCCGCATCGTCAGCGCCTTCATCGCCTTTGTCAGCCAGGTGCTGATGGCGCGCTGGATGGGCTCGTTCGAATACGGCATCTCGGTGCTGGTCTGGGTGACGATGGTCATCGTCGGCAATCTCGCCTGCCTCGGCTTCCACACCTCGGTTATCCGTTTCATTCCCGAATATCGCGAGCGCGGCATGCTGGCCGAGCTGCGCGGCATCGTGCTCGCCAGCCGCCTGTTCGTGCTCGTCGCCTCGACGCTGATCGCGGGCCTTGGCGCGCTTGGCGTCTGGCTGGCCTCGGACTGGATCGAGAACTACTACGTCATCCCCTTCATCCTCGGCGTCTTCTGCCTGCCGATGATCGCGCTCGGCGATCTCCTGCAAGGACTGGCGCGCGCCAATTCCTGGGCGCTCATGGCGCTGTCGCCCACCTACCTGGTGCGGCCGGTGCTGATCCTGGCGTTCATGGCGCTGATGCTTGGCCTGCATTACGTGCCTGACGCCAAGACCGCGATCTTCGCCTCGATCGCCGCCACCTATGTCACCACGCTCGGCCAGCTGATGGCCGTCACCTCGCGCATGGACAAGAAGATCCCGGCCGGGCCGATGGCGGTGCATTTCCGCCCATGGATCCTGGTCTCGCTGCCGATCTTCCTGGTCGAGAGCTTTTTCTTCCTGCTCACCAATGCCGACGTACTGATGGTCGGCGCCTATCTCGAACCCAACGACGTCGCCGTCTATTTCGCCACGGTGAAGACGCTGGCGCTGGTGCATTTCGTCTATTTCGCGGTCAAGGCCGGCGTTGCCCAGCGCTACGCGCAGTTCACTCACGGCGAGCCGCACAGGCTTGCCGCGTTCGCCCGCGAGACCGTTTCCTGGACCTTCTGGCCCTCGCTGCTGATGGCGCTGCTGGTGCTGGCGATGGGCGAGCCGATGCTGGTGCTGTTCGGTCCCGAATTCACCGCCGGCTATCCGCTGCTCTTCCTGCTTGTGCTGGGCGTCGTGGCGCGTGCCGCCGTCGGCCCCTGCGAAAGCCTGCTGACCATGAGCGGCAACCAGAACATCTGCGCCGCCGTCTATGCCATGACGCTTGCCCTCAATATCGGGCTCAACGTGCTGCTTATCCCGCATTTCGGCCTGTGGGGCGCCGCGATCGCCACCAGCCTCGCCATGGTCTTCGAGGCCAGCGCGCTGTCCTTCACCGTCTGGCGCAAGCTCGGCATCGTGATGGCGATCTTCGTGCCTGCAAACAAGGAAGTCGCCTGATGGCCGCCGTCCCGTTGCTCGAGGAGACCAGCGGCGGCACCGCCGGCGCCATGGTGTCCGGCCTTGCCGGCCTGACGCGCGAGGTCGACCCCGCCCATATCGAGCTCTTCGCCAGCAACAGGCCGGAGCGCAAGCTCGCCATCTACCCGGCCTCGGCCGGCTTCGACCTTGTCGAGGAACTCGACTATCTCAGCGCCCGCACGCTCGAACCCAACGTCTTCTTCAACCCGCGCTTCCTGGCGCCGGCGATGCCCCGGCTGGAAGACCGCGAGGTGCGGCTGGCCGTGATCCGCGACGGCGACGAGTACCGCAACCGGCTGCGGCTTCTGGTGCCGTTCTCGGTCGAACGGCCGGCGATCCCGCTCGGCGTTCCGGTGATGCGCACATGGTCGAGCCCGTTCGGCCCGCTCGGCACGCCGCTGGTCGACCGCGACGATCCGATCGGCGTCATCGAGGATTTCTTCTCGATGCTGTCGAGGCCGCATCTCAAGCTGCCCAAGGTCTTCGTGCTGCCCGATATGCGGCTCGACGGTGGGGTGGCGACCCTGCTCACCTCCTTTGCCGACAGCCGCGGCCTGACCATGGTCACCACCGGCAAGGTCGAGCGCCCGGTGCTCGAAAGCGACGCCGACGGCGAGGACTACCTCAAGACCTCGCTGCGGGCGCATCACTATCGCGAGTTCCGCCGCCTGAAGCGGCGCCTCGCCGATCTCGGCAAGCTCGAGCATGCCGTGGCGCGCGGGCCGGACGAGATCCGCCACGCCATCGAAAGCTTCCTGACGCTGGAAGCGGCAGGCTGGAAAGGCCGCGAACGCACCGCCATGGCGATAGACCGCTACCGCGCCGCCTTCGCCCGCGAGGCCGTGCACAGGCTGGCCGAGCAGGACATGTGCCGCATCCACATGTTGACGCTCGACGGCCGCACCATCGCCTGCCTGGTCGTCTTCGTCGAGGCCGGCGTCGCCTACACCTGGAAGACGGCCTATGACGAGACGCTCTCCGCCTATTCGCCGGGCACGCTTCTGATGATCGAGGTGACCAGGCAGCATCTCGACGACCCCAACATCGTCATGACCGATTCCTGCGCCGTGCCCGACCATCCGGTGATGAGCCGCCTGTGGAGCGAGCGCAAGCCGATGGGCACGCTGGTGATCGGGCTGACGCCGGATGCCGACCGGCTGGCCCGGCAGGCGGCCTCGCAATTGCACCTCTACCGCGAGACCCGCAACATGGCGCGCATCCTGCGCAACCGCATGCGCAGCCTGCTGATGCGTCGTTAGAAAGGCAGCGGGTACCGAGGCATGCTTGTCGAGATCGGAAGGCGCGCGCTGCGGCGCATCTTGGCTGGCGCCGGGTTGCTGCTGTTCTTGCAGGCGGCCAATCCGGCCAGCGCTTCGGTCTTCCTGGAAGACCAGACCTGGACCGAGCTGCGCGACCTCGTCGCGGCGGGAACGACCACGATCATCGTTCCGATCGGCGGCACCGAGCAGAGCGGCCCGGCAATGGCGCTGGGCAAGCACAATGTGCGGGTGAAGTTCCTCGCCGAAAAGATCGCCGCGAAACTGGGCAATGCGCTGGTCGCGCCGGTCATCGCCTATGTGCCGGAAGGCAATGTCGATCCGCCTACTTCGCACATGCGTTTCCCAGGAACCATCTCCATCAGCGACAAGATTTTCGAGCAATTGCTCGAATCCGCGGCCCGCAGCTTCAGGCATGCCGGCTTCAAGACCATCGTGCTGATCGGCGACCACGGCGGCTATCAGGCCGACGAACGCAACGTGGCCGACCGGCTCAATGCAGAATGGAAGAGAACGCCGGTGCGGGTCTTTGCCGCTGTCGACTACTATCGATTCGCACAAGGGCCCTACACGGACAAATTGCTATCCGCCGGTGCCACCCGCGCCGAAATCGGAACCCATGCCGGCTTGGCCGACACCTCGCTGATGCTCGCCATCGACCCATCCCTGGTGCGCAAGAATCGTCTTGCAGGCCCGCCAAAGCTCGGTGCCCGAGATGGCGTTTATGGCGGCGATCCGGCAAGGTCCTCCGCGGAATTCGGGCAGCTCGGCGTGGATCTCATCATCAACGGGACGACGGATGCGATCCGCGCCTTCATCGCAAGTCAGCCAAAATGACCGGGACTTTTCTGCGCTTCATCCGTCTTTGCGTGCCGCTTGCGCTGGTCGCGTCGCTGCAGCCCGGCGCGTCGCATGCTGGCTCCTGCCCGGAGGATTGCAGCGATCCGGCGCCGCCCCCGGTCGACATCTACAGCCAGACCACGGCCGGCCATCTGAGCCCTGCCACGGCCGGCGCGCTGCCGCGCGTCTATGTGCCGAATCGCTCGTCGAACAGCGTCTCGGTGATCGACACCGTCACCTTGAAGGAGGTCGGCACCTTTTCGGTCGGCAGCAAGCCGCAGCACGTTGTGCCTTCCTGGGACCTGAAGACGCTCTGGGTGGCAAACAACGGCACCGGCACGAACGGCAGCCTGACGCCGATCGACCCGATGACGGCCAAGCCCGGCCAGCAGATTCCGGTCGACGACCCCTACAATCTGTATTTCATGCCCGACGGCAGCGCCGCCATCGTGGTCGACGAGGCGATGCAGCGGCTCGATTTCCGCGATCCGCACACCATGGCGCTGAAGTCGAGCCTGCCGACGCCGACCTGCCCCGGCATCAACCATGCCGATTTCTCAGGTGACGGCTCCTATGCGATCTTCACCTGCGAGTATGGCGATGCCGGCCTGGCCAAGATCGACCTGAAGAACCAGAAAGTGCTCGGCCATCTCGACCTTTCGAGGATGGGCATGCCGCAGGACATCCGCCTCTCGCCCGACGGCAAGGTCTTCTACGTCGCCGACATGATGAATGATGGCGTCTTCCTCATCGACGGCGACGGTTTCAGGGAAATCGGCTTCATCCCGACCGGCATCGGCACGCACGGCTTCGTCGTCAGCCGCGACGGCAAGCGCCTCTACGTCTCGAACCGCGGCTCGCACAAGATGGAGCAAGGCAGGGCGAAGGGTCCCGGCAGCGTGACGGTGATCGACTTCGCCACCCGCGCCGTGGTCGCGCAATGGCCGATCCCCGGCGGCGGCAGCCCCGACATGGGCAATGTCAGCGCCGACGGCAAGCAGCTGTGGCTCTCCGGCCGTTTCGACAGCGAGGTCTATATGATCGACACCACGAGCGGAGCCGTGACCAGGATCCGCGTCGGCGTCGAACCGCATGGGCTGACGGTGTGGCCGCAGCCGGGACGGTACTCGCAGGGGCATACGGGGAATATGCGGTAGGTTGCTTTTGGGTGACCTGCCATCCGAAGCTCGCAGATCGGCGCCAGCGATCAGCAATGCCAATGGGTGTTCAACGCGGTCGAACCCGCGCGAGCAGCGCCTCGACCATAGGGAGTATGTTTCTAACGATGATCGCATCTCCCGCTGCGTTTGGGTGGTCTTTGTCGGCTTGAAGCGACTCCGGATGCCCAGTCACGCCCTCCTTGAAGTCGGCGTAGAGCAAGTCTCCATGCTTGGTCGCCAGCTCGGAGAACATCTTCGAAAACGGCTCGGCATAGTCAGCCCCGTGCCCAGCAGAGAGGATAGACGAGCAATAATCATAGGCTGCGGTTCCAACCACAAGCACTGGAATGCGCTTCTGGGCGAGGATAGTCAGAATCTGGTCGAGGTTCGCTCGCGTCTGATCCAGGTTGATACGAGCGCAATCGTTCTGACCCAACTCAACGATGACAGCGTGGTTTGCAGGATTCGCCTGCAGGTCAAGGCCGTCCTTGGATTCCGCCAGCCAAGTGAGACCCCGTTTGCTGGTCGCCATGTACCCCACCTCGACAATTGTCACTGGGTGTCCGGCAGCGTTCAGCCCAGACTTTAGCCTAGCAGCAAAGGTCTCAGTGGCAGCTACTCCATAGCTGTTGATGTAGCTGTCGCCGAGGGTGACGATTGTCGGAGGTGCATCTTCGGCATCCACGTTGTTGGCTGACCCCAACATTGCGGAAAGTGCGGCAAGGGCCAAAAACGGAACGTCACGCACTTTTGTCATGGTCTACCTCCCAGCGAGACCCCTCGTTCAGGTCGCTTTCATGCCTTCCTCGATCAGCGACCAGTGGGACGACTGCGTCTGCCAGTGCGACCTCTGTTCACTGATTAGCTGCCTCTAATATGTCTATAGAAGGAGAGTTGAGGGCTCAATCCATGAGGCGTTTGTGACTGCATCTGGCCTTGCTCGCCGTTACATTGGTCGGCGATGCCAACGCTCACAGTCGGTACAGGCCAAGACAGACCTCTTCCTCATTGGAGATGTCGCGGCAATCGAGATTGCCATCCTGTCGATCCTAACGATGATCGAGCCTAGAAGGGTAGGACTGCCATCCGAAGCTCGCTGAGCAGCGTCAGCCGCATAGGCTGACGCTATGGCCAAAGCCGCGTGCGCTACTCGCAGGGCAAATAAACAATAGGGCGTCTAGGATGGCCTGCCATCCGAAGCTCGAAGAGCGAAGGATGGTGCCCCTAGCCGGGATCGAACCAGCACTCCTTGCGGAACTCGATTTTGAGTCGAGCGCGTCTACCAATTCCGCCATAGGGGCTCAGGCCGGACGGCCTGGATGGGCGCGGACTATACGGTTGGACGGCCTTTCGTCAACTGGCCTGTTGCCGATTTGCTGGCGGCAGCTGCGCCCGTACCGCGCCTTACGGTTTCGTAAGCGCGCCGCCATTGTGCGGCGCGGAAAATCTTTCTAGAGAGGCGAAAGTGTCAGCCGCTTGGCCAAAAACCGCGGCTGCGGCGCTTTGGGTCCTTGTTTGATGCATGCCGGTGCCCGAAAACCGCTAAGCCGTTCGGAACCACGCTAGGAGAGCCGATGCTTCGCGGACTTTACGACTGGACACTGTCGCTGGCGGCGCGCAAATCCGCCGAATGGTGGCTGGCCTTCATCGCCTTCGTCGAGAGCTCGGTGTTCTTCATTCCGGCCGACGTGCTGTTCCTGCCCATGGCGTTGGCGCGGCCCGAACGCGCCTATCGCTATGCGCTGACCGCCACTCTCGCGTCCGTGCTGGGCGGCATTGCCGGCTGGCTGATCGGCTACTATGCCTACGACACGATAGCACGGCCGATCCTGGAGCACTTCGGCGGCCTTGCCACGTTCGAGAAGTGGCAGTCGTCCGGCGCCGGCCTGATGCTGGTGCTGCTCGTCACATCTGGCGTTGCGCACCTGCCGCCGATCAAGGTGGTCACTATTCTGGCGGGGGCGCTTCACGTCAATCTTGTTGTCTTCATCGTCTCGGCCATCGTGGCGCGCGGCGCCCGTTTCCTGCTGCTTGCCTGGCTGCTGCGCCGCTACGGCGAGTCGATCAGGGAGTTCATCGAAAAGCGCCTGGGATTGATTGTCGGCGCCGGCGCCGCTGCCCTGATTTTGCTCTATATCCTCGTCAGATACGCCCACGGATAGCGACGCAACAAACGGATTCCCACCGATGACAGCGACCATGAATGCCGACACCGGACGCCAGCGGACGCGCGCGGCGCTCTTTCTCGCCGTGGCCATGGCCGCGACCGTCGGCTCGGCGCTGGCCTTCCAATATATCGGCGGCTACATCCCATGCCATCTCTGCCTCGAGCAGCGCACGCCCTACTATATCGGCGTGCCGCTGATGGTGCTGGCGGTGATCGCCTCGATGCTGCACGCACCGGCCTGGGTGACGCGCGGCCTGCTGGCGATCGGCGGCCTTTTGATGCTCTACGGCCTCTATCTCGGCGTCTACCATTCGGGCGTCGAATGGGCGTGGTGGCAGGGTCCGGCCGACTGCACGGCCGGCGCCGGCCCGGTCGACACCGGCGGCAAGGGCGTGCTCGACGCCCTCGACAAATTCGTGCCGCCCTCCTGCGACAAGGCCGCGCTGCGCATCCTCGGCCTGTCGCTCGCCGGCTGGAACGCCATCGCCAGTCTCATCCTCGCCGCCGTCGCCTTCCGCAGCGCCCTGTCGCGGGATTGAGCCAATTCCATTGAGTGGCGCGGCGCAGAGTTCGTCCAGAAATTCGCCAGCCCGGATTGGCTGGCGCGGCTTTCGAGAACCGGAGCGGAGCGTACTGGAGTACGCGAGCACCGGAAGCGCAGAAAGCTGCGGCAGACGGCCGGGCTCGCGGATTTCTGCCGAACTCTAAGGTTCCAGCTCGACATCCCAGTACAGATAATCCATCCAGCTTTCGTGCAGATGGTTGGGCGGGAACAGGCGGCCGTTGTTGTGCAGGTCGTGCACCGTCGGCTGATAGGGCTTCTGCAGCGGCCACATCTTGGCTTGCGCCGGCATCATGCCGCCTTTCCTCAGATTGCAAGGCGAGCAGGCGGCGACGACATTCTCCCAGGTCGTCGCCCCGCCGCGATGGCGTGGGATGACATGGTCGAACGTCAAATCCTCGGGCGTGCCGCAATATTGGCACTGGAAGCGGTCGCGCAGGAACACGTTGAAGCGGGTGAAGGCGGGATGCCGCGACGGCTTCACATAGGCTTTCAGGCTCACTACGCTCGGCAGCTTCATCGAAAAGGTCGGCGAGGAGACGGCGTGCTCGTATTCGGCGACGATGTTGACCCGGTCGAGGAAGACAGCCTTGATGGCGTCCTGCCACGACCAGAGCGACAGGGGGTAATAGCTGAGCGGGCGGTAGTCCGCATTCAGCACCAGCGCGGGAAGCCCATCCGGAGATACGGCGACCGTCACGTCCTTTGCCTCCTTCGTTCTAAACCGATCGGCGCGGATACTGTAAGCCCGACATGACAGGGATGTGAAGCGGATTGTCTCTCGCCGAAACCTCTAAAAGCGCATGATTTTCAGGCTTTTTTGGCGATTTCGACGGGCGGCACCGCGTCCCTGCCCTTCAGTTCCCGGTAGTAGGCCCAGAAAAGACGCGACGCGACCCCTCGCCACGGGCTCCATGATTCGGCCAGCCGGATAAGCATTTTCTCCGGCGGCCGCGGGTCGATGCCCAGCGCATGGCCGACCGCCGTTTGCAGGGCAACGTCGCGCGCGGGGAACACGTCGGGATGGCCGGCGGCAAACAGAAGATAACATTCCGCGGTCCATGGGCCGATGCCGGGTACCGCCGTCATCGCGGCGATCGCCTCGCCGGCATCCAGTGTGCACAGGTGATCCAGGTCCAGCCCGTCGGCAACTGCCTCGGCGACGGCGAGCAAACCGCGCTGCTTCGGCCGCGATAGCCCTGCCTCGCGAAAAATATCCTCGCCGGCGGCAAGGATTGCTTCCGGCGTCAGCGGATCGATCAGCCTGACCAGCCGGCCGAAGATGGCCTCGGCGCTCGCACGCGACACCTGCTGCGAAACGATGATCGAGGCAAGGCTTTGAAACCCTGGTTCCGACAGCCGAAGCGGAACCTCGCCCGCCCTGCCGCGCACGGTCTCCAGCCGCGGGTCGATCCGGCAGAGCGCGTCGAGCCCTGCCGCAATGTCGTCGAGCGAGGCGATGCGTTGCACGTTTGCTTGTTCCCAGGACGCCCGCGAAGTGGCAATTGATGGCTAACTATCAACCGGCGGAAGCGCCTGACAACCCGAATGCCGCCCGAGAGATGACGCTCCTGACATTCCGCTTCGCGCCGAGCCCCAATGGCGAACTGCATCTCGGCCATGCCTACTCGGCCCTGCTCAACCAGCAGATGGCGGCGCAAGCCGGCGGACGGTTGCTGCTGCGTATCGAGGATATCGATATCGCCCGCTGCACGCCCGAATTCGAAGCCGGCATTTTGCGCGACCTGGAATGGCTGGGATTGCACTGGGAACAGCCGGTGCGCCGCCAGTCCGAGCATTTTGCCGAATACCGGGCGGTGCTTGACCGGCTGATTGCCGAGGAACTCGTCTATCCGGCTTTCATGAGCCGGGCCGAAATCCGCGCCTTCATCGCCGAGACCGGCGGCCGAGACTGGCCGCACGATCCGGACGGCGTGCCGCTCTACCCGCCCCTCGACAAGGCCCTGCCGGCCAGGGAGCGCAAGCGGCGGGTCGCCGAGAACCTGCCCTTCGCCTGGCGGCTGGACGTCGAGGCGGCGGCGCGCGTCTCGACCCGCCTCACATGGACTGAGTTCACCGACGAAACCATGACGTCGACGCGAACCGTCGAAGCGATGCCGCGGGATTGGGGCGATGTCATCGTCGCTCGCCGCGACGTCCCGACCAGCTATCATCTCGCTGTCGTTCTCGATGACGCGCTCCAGGACATCAGCCATGTCGTGCGCGGCCAGGATCTTTATTCGGCGACCGGGGTGCAGCGCCTGCTGCAGGAATTGCTCGGCCTGCCGGCGCCGCGCTATTTCCACCACCGCCTGATCCTCGGCCCGGACGGCAGGAAACTGTCCAAGAGCCTCAAGGACACCGGTCTTGCCGCGCTGAGGCAGGCTGGCATGTCGCCGCGGGAGATCAGGCGATTGGTCGGGCTATGATTAGAGCCGCGCCAGCCCGGCCTTGATCAGAGCCAACACGCTGATGAAGGCAAAGGCACCGCCGAGCCCCCAGGCAACCGCCAGCTTGAGATCGCTGAGGCTGATGCCATGCTTGTTGGCGACCACCACCGCGAAGAAAAAGCCGAAGATGAACAGCAGCGTATTGCCGGTCGGGCCGAAGCCGCTTTCCTTCATGATCGCGTCGAGCGCAGTGCCGAAGAAGAAGCCGAAAGCTGCGATGATCGCAAAGGCGAACAAAAGCCAGGTCGTGTCCAGATGCAAAAACATGCCTCACCATGGCGCGGCAATGCGCCATGCCCCTCTTGGCACGGTTGTTGAATTCAACTTAGCTTATGGATCAACCGTTTCATTTTGCTTGCCGGATTGAACCGCATTAGAGCAATTGCCGTCATCAACCTTTCATCCTGGCGGCCTCCCCATGCAGAGCATCAAGCGGTTCATTCCCGCCTCCTTCGTCATTCTGTGGGCGACCGGCTTCATCGGCGCGCGCTACGCCATGCCCTGGGCGGAGCCCTTTACCTTCCTTGCCATTCGCTTCGTGATAGCGGCGATCCTGTTTGCAGGCCTCACTGTGCTGTTTGGCTCGCGCAGGGCGACCCGCGAGGAAGCGGTGTACGCCACGGTGGCCGGCGTCCTCATGCACGGCATCTACCTCGGCGCCGTCTTCTGGGCGATCCACAGGGGCATGCCGGCAGGTCTCTCGGCGCTGATCGTCGGCCTGCAGCCGCTGATTACCGCCGTGCTCGCCGGAAAATTCCTCGGCGAGGCGATCCTGCCGCGCCATTGGGCCGGCCTTGCCGTCGGGCTTCTCGGCGTCGTCATCGTGCTATGGCCAAAGCTCGGGACGATGGGCGGCGGCGTCACGCCGGCGACGCTGACGGCTTCGCTTGTCTCGGTGCTCGGCATGAGCGCCGGCACCATCTGGCAGAAACGCTACGCCTCCGGCGGCGATCTCGTGTCGGCGACGATGTGGCAGTATATCGGCGGCTCCGCCGTGATGATCCTCGGCTCGCTCGCCTTCGAGACGCGCACCATCACCGTCAACGGCGAGCTGATCTTCGCCATGACCTGGCTGGTCCTGGTGCTGTCGATCGGCGCCATCTTCCTGTTGATGGTGATGATTAGGGACGGCGAGATGTCGAAGGTCGCCTCGCTGTTCTACCTCGTGCCGGCCGTCACCGCGATCATCGCCTGGGTGCTCTTCAACGAGCAGCTCAACCTGCTGCAGATCGCCGGCATGGCGATCGCCACCCTTGGCGTCGCCCTTGCGACCGCGCGCTCCAAGGCAATTCCCGTCAAAGTCTGAAGCGGTTTTCGGGCGAGATCATGCTTCAACCAACCCGCGCGCGCGCCTCCAGATAGCGGCTGATCGAGGCGTTGAGCTCGCCGCCGAGGATGAAGATCGCCGAGATGATGTAGAGGAAGACGACCGCGATCATGATCGAGGCGAGCCCGGCATAGGTCGTCACATAGGACGAGAAATGGTCGAGATAGGTGGCGAAGATCGTCGACCCGACCAGCCAGGCAACCAGCGTGAAGACGATGCCGGGTATGATCGAGACGAAGCGCCGCTTGCCGGCCGGCAGCCAGATATGCACCGAAAACAGCCCGATGACGATGACCGTAGAGGCGACTATGTAACGCCAGATGGTGATCGTGCCCATATAGGGCTTGATCCATTCCAGATGCGCTTCCGCCAGCCGCGCCAAGAGCGGCGCGAACACCAGAAGCACGCTGACGGCGAGGAAGCAGGCGGTTGCGATCAGGACAAAGATGATGCTCTGCACCCTGCGGTGGATGATGCCGCGCGTCTCGGTGACCCGATAGGCGCGGTTGAGCGAGGTGCGCAGCGCCTCGATGCCGTTCGAGGCGAAATAGGCCGCAAGCAGCACGCCATAGGTCAGAAGATCGGTGCGCCGGACGGTGAGCACGTTCTGCACCTCGTGCGCGATCGGCTTGGCGATCTGCTCCGGCCACGTGTCGAAGACCAGATGCACGGCCGTGTCGGCGAAGGCGCGCGCGCCGAGGAAGCTGGCAAGCGTCGTGGCAAAGATCAGGAAGGGGAACAGCGCCATCAGCGAGGTGATCGCCAGATGGCTGGCCATCGCCCAGCCATCGTCGGTGTTGAAATGGCCAATCGCATCGTAGAGCACGCGCTTGAGGGCAACGATATTCCGCAGCAAGGGCCCGCGCTCCGCTCGATTGTGTCGACGCCGCGAATATGGGAAGTGATTGCGGCAAATGGCAACCCCAGGTCTCACAACGATTCCCGCCGCCAAAGAGTTGCGCACCATCATCGTCACCGGAGCCTCCTCCGGCATCGGCGCCTATTGCGCGCGGGCGCTGAAGGCGGAAGGCTGGCGGGTGTTCGCCACGGCGCGCAAGCCGGCCGATATTTCGGCCCTTGAGGCGGAAGGCATCGAGGCCTTCTATCTCGACTATCGCGAACCCCAATCCATCGCCGCCCTGACCGAAGCCGTGCTGGAACGCACCGGTGGCCGGCTTGATGCGTTGTTCAACAACGGTGCCTATGCGCAGCCCGGCGCCGTCGAGGATCTGCCGGTCGCAGCGCTTCGCGAGCAGTTCGAGGCCAACTTCTTCGGCTGGCATAATCTGACCCGGCGCGTCGTGCCGGTCATGCGCCGCCAGGGGCACGGCCGGCTTGTCCATTGCTCCTCGATCCTCGGGCTGGCGCCGGTTCGCTTCCGTGGTGCCTATTCGGCGTCCAAACACGCCATCGAAGGTCTGATGCTGTGCATGCGCCAGGAACTCGAAGGCAGCGGCGTCCACCTCTCGCTCATCGAACCGGGGCCGGTGACGTCGAAGATCGCCAGCAACGGCCTGGCGTGGTTCCTGAAAAATATCGACGTCGAAAATTCCGTCCACCACGCCGATTATCAGGCGCAGCTTGCCCGGCTTCAGGCGGGCGGCAGCGTGTCGAAGCTGAAACCTGGGCCGGAGATCGTGCACAAGGCGCTCCGCCACGCGCTTCTGTCACAGCGCCCGCGTCCGCACTATGTGGTAACGGTGCCGGCTAAGATCGGCGCGGCGCTGAAACGCATCCTGCCGGCATCCCTGCTCTACCGCGTGCTTGCCAGGCGCGCCTGACCGAACCTGAACGGAGCCAGCCAGATGGTCATCGTCTTAAAGATCCTCGCCGTCATCGCGATGGCCGCCGTGCTGATCGTGCTGGTCCGCGGCCTGATCAACATGATGCGCGGCGGCTCCGGCATCACCTCGAACAAGCTGATGCAGGCGCGCGTCATGCTGCAGGCCGTGGCCTTGGCGCTGCTGTTGCTGGTGGTCTATTTCACGCGCAAATAGCAGGTCTCAGGGGGACGGCGTGGTCAAGCTCAACAAGATCTACACCCGTACCGGCGATGACGGCACGACAGGGCTCGGCACCGGCGAGCGGCGGCTGAAGTCCGATCTGCGCGTCGATGCCTATGGCACCGTCGACGAGGCCAATGCCTGCATCGGCATGGCCCGCATCCACACCGGCAGCGAACATCCCGCGATCGATGCCATGCTGTCGCGCATCCAGAACGATCTTTTCGATCTGGGTGCCGACCTCGCCGTGCCGGACGACGGCAAGCCGCTGGAGTATGAGCCGCTGCGCATCGTCGCCGCCCAGACTGCCCGCGTCGAACAGGACATCGACGCGATCAACAAGGGCCTGCAGCCACTGAAATCCTTCGTGCTGAACGGCGGCGCGCCGGCCGCCGCGGCACTGCATCTGGCCCGTACCGTTGCGCGACGCGCCGAGCGCATCATGGTGGCGCTGGCCCAGGATCCGGCCGAGCATGTCAACCGCGAAGCGCTCAAATACATCAACCGTGTTTCGGACTTTCTGTTCGTCGCCGCGCGTGCCGTCAATGACAACGGAAAGGCCGACGTGCTATGGATTCCCGGCAAGAACCGCTGATTTCAGAAGCGGAAGGGTCTGATGTTCATCCCGCTTTACGACACCAACAGGCTGCGTCACATCCGCCTGCAATATGTGACGATCGGCCTGATCGCGGTGAATGCGCTGGCCTATCTGGCAACCACGCTCGGCGGTGAGAACTTCACCAATGCCGCGGTTCTCGGCCTCGGCTTCATCCCGTCGGTGGTTCACGACAAGGTCGAATTGTCGCCCGAATTCGTCGTCATCCCCGAAAGCCTCAGCTACCTTACCTACTCGTTCCTGCACGCCGACATTTTCCATCTCGGCGGCAACATGCTGTTTCTGTGGGTGTTCGGCGACAATGTCGAGGATGCGCTCGGCCACATACGCTACCTGATCTTCTACCTGCTTTGTGCCGTCGCCGGCGCCTTCTTCCAAGGGCTGGTGGCCTGGGATTCGCAGGTGCCGCTGATCGGCGCCTCGGGCGCCATTGCCGGCGTCGTCGCCGCCTATCTGATCCTCTATCCCCGCGTGAAAGTCTGGGTGCTGGCCTTTGCCCGCATTCCGCTGCGCATCCCGGCTTTCATCCCGCTGATCCTGTGGATTCTGTTTCAGGTCGTGATGTTTGCCGCCGGCGGCGAGAACCAGATCTCCTGGGCCTGCCATATCGGCGGCATCATCGCCGGATCGATCCTGGTGCTGGTGCTGCGCAGCCGCGGCGTACCGCTGTTTGCCGGCGCCGACGGCGAGCCGGACCCGACGCCGAACGTCAAACAGCCGCCCGTTCCTGTCGAACCGGCCGCGAGCGACGGCGCTCCGGCGCAATGGGGCCGTGGAGCAGCAACGCCTCGGGACTGAACCGATTTGGGTGCGTCGTGGGATATTGACGCGCCGATTTGCCGCCACTACGGAAACGGCACCGTTGGGCGGATATTCCGCCCGCAATGTCGGCTTTCGACAACTCTGACAGGGCGCACGCTGCTATAGCGCCCCGACTATCTCAGGAGAGGTGACAGGAAAATGAAGATCCTTGTGCCCGTGAAGCGGGTTGTGGACGCCAATGTCAAGGTTCGGGTGAAAGCCGACGGACTGGGCGTCGAGCTTGCCAACGTCAAGATGGCGATGAACCCGTTCGACGAGATCGCGGTCGAGGAAGCGATCCGCATCAAGGAAGCCGGCAAGGCTGAGGAAATCATCGTCGTTTCGGTCGGCCCTCAGCAGGCGCAGGAAACCCTGCGTACCGCGCTCGCCATGGGCGCCGATCGCGCCATCCTGGTCAAGACCGACGAGCAGACCGAGCCGCTGGGCGTCGCCAAGGTGCTGAAGGGCGTCGTCGAGGCCGAGAAGCCCGGCCTCGTCATCCTCGGCAAGCAGGCGATCGACGATGATTCGAACCAGACCGGCCAGATGCTGGCAGCACTGCTTGGATGGTCGCAGGGCACCTTCGCCTCGAAGATCGTGCTCGAGGGTGACAAGGCAAGGGTGACGCGCGAAGTCGACGGCGGCCTGCAGACCGTCGAGCTGAAGATGCCGGCGATCGTGACCGCCGACCTGCGCCTCAATCAGCCGCGCTATGCCTCGCTGCCCAACATCATGAAGGCCAAGAAGAAGCCGCTCGACGAGAAGAGCCCGGCCGACTACGGCGCCGACGTCAAGCCGCGCCTCAAGGTGGTCAAGACCGAGGAGCCGAGCGGCCGCAAGGCGGGCGTGAAGGTGAAGAGCGTCGCCGAGCTGGTCGAAAAGCTCAAGAACGAAGCTGGCGTGCTTTGAGCGGTCAGGAAAGGATAAACAAAATGGCTATTCTCCTCATCGCCGAACACGACAACGCGAGCCTTTCCGACCAGACCGCCAAGGCACTGTCGGCGGCTCTCCAGATCGGCCCGGATGTCGACGTGCTGGTTGCCGGCAAGGGCGCCAAGGGCGCAGCCGATGCCGCCGCCAAGCTGAAAGGTGTCCGCAAGGTGCTTCTGGCCGAAGCCGACGAGCTTTCCGAACGTCTCGCCGAACCGCTCGCGGCACTCGTGGTTTCGCTCGCCGGCTCCTACGACACGATCCTGGCGCCGGCCACCTCGTCGGGCAAGAACGTCGCGCCGCGCGTGGCCGCTCTTCTCGATGTCGCGCAGGTGTCCGAGATCATCGAGGTGGTCTCGCCGGATACCTTCAAGCGGCCGATCTATGCCGGCAACGCCATCCAGACCGTGCAGTCGAGCGACGCCAAGAAGGTTATCACAGTGCGCACCGCTTCCTTCTCGGCCGCGCCCGAAGGCGGTTCTGCCTCCGTCGAGACAGCGAACGCCGCCGCGAACCCCGGCCTCTCGTCCTTCGTCGAGAACAAGCTTTCCGAGAACGATCGTCCGGAGCTGACCTCGGCCAAGATCATCATCTCGGGCGGCCGCGCGCTTGGCTCCTCGGAGAAGTTCCAGGAGGTCATCCTGCCGGTTGCCGACAAGCTCGGCGCCGCCGTGGGTGCCTCTCGCGCCGCGGTCGATGCCGGCTACGCGCCGAACGACTGGCAGGTCGGCCAGACCGGCAAGGTGGTCGCGCCCGACCTCTACATCGCCGTCGGCATCTCCGGCGCCATCCAGCATCTGGCCGGCATGAAGGATTCCAAGGTCATCGTCGCCATCAACAAGGACGAGGAAGCGCCGATTTTCCAGGTTGCCGACTACGGCCTGGTCGGCGATCTCTTCGTCATCCTGCCGGAGCTGCAAAAGGCGCTTTGACGCCGTCCGTTCCGGCATATTAAAATCCGAAGGGTGGGGTAGACGAAGTCGCCCCGCCCTTTTAGTTTGCACTGCACAAAAAGCGGGCCGTCAAGGCCTGAAATTCCGGCGGTTTTGCATCCGGATTGCGGGAAAGAACAAATAGGGGCATTTTCCCGCTTCAAGGAAGCGAAAAATGCTCCAGACGGGATCGGGGTAATGAGCAAGATCGAGACGATCGGCATTGTCGGCGCGGGTCAGATGGGAGGCGGTATCGCCCATGTCTCGGCGTTGGGCGGCTACAAGGTCCTGATCCACGATGTGTCGCCCGACCGGATCGAGAAGGGCATCGCCACCATCAGCGGCAACATGGCCCGCCAGGTGGGCTCCGGCAAGCTCGAGGAAAAGGCACGCAATGATGCGATGGCGCGCATCTCCGCCGCCCCGGCCATGGCCGACCTCGCTGCCGCCGACCTTGTGATCGAAGCGGCGACCGAGGACGAGACGGTCAAGCGCAAGATTTACGCGCAGCTTTGCCCCCAGCTCAACCCGGAAGCGATTCTGGCGACCAACACCTCTTCGATCTCGATCACCCGGCTTGCCGCCCAGACCGACCGTCCGGAACGCTTCATCGGCATACATTTCATGAACCCGGTGCCGGTCATGAAGCTGGTCGAGCTGGTGCGCGGCATTGCCACCGAGGATCAGACCTTCGAGGCGGCCAAGGGCTACGTGAAGCACCTCGACAAGACGATCACCGTCTCGGAGGATTTCCCGGCCTTCATCGTCAACCGTATCCTGCTACCGATGATCAACGAGGCGATCTACACGCTCTATGAGGGTGTCGGCACGGTCGATGCCATCGACACCGCCATGCGGCTCGGCGCCAACCATCCGATGGGGCCGCTGCAGCTTGCCGACTTCATCGGCCTCGATACCTGCCTGTCGATCATGCAGGTGCTGCACGAGGGCCTGTCGGACTCGAAATACCGCCCCTGCCCGCTGCTGGTGAAATATGTCGAGGCCGGCTGGCTCGGCCGCAAGACCGGGCGCGGCTTCTACGACTATCGCGGTGACCAGCCGGTGCCGACGCGCTAAATCGCGGATTGAGCGCCTTCGCTCAGGAAGCCGCCGCAAGCGCGCTCGGCACCGTATCGTCCTCGACATCCTCGTCAGGCGCCGCCGAAACGCAGCCGCGGCCTGCCGCCTTGGCGGCATAGCAGGCAGCGTCGGCGCGGGCGATGATCTCGTCCACTTCGCCGCAACCGGCGCGGATCGGCGCGAGCCCGATGCTGGCGCCGATCGAATGCGGGCGCCCGTCCCAGCTGAAGTTGAGGTTGCGGATGGCATCGATGATCGAGCGCGCCGCGATCGGCCCGCGCGTTGCGGCGCCCGATTTGAGGATGACGGCGAACTCGTCGCCGCCGAGCCGCGCGACGATGTCTTCTTGACCGAGCACATCGCGCAGGGTGTCGGCCACGCCCTTCAGCAGCGCATCGCCCGCGGCATGGCCGCCGGTGTCGTTGACTGCCTTGAAGTGGTCGAGATCGACGAACATGAATTGATGCTCGCCGCCATTGAGGCGGCATTGGTCGACCAGCTCCTCCATGGTGCGGATGAAGCTCGAGCGGTTGGCGAGCCCGGTCAGCGCGTCATGGGCGGCGGCATAGGCCAGCTGGCGCTGCAGGGCGCGCGCATCGGTGAAGTCCTGGAAGACGATGACCAGGCCGCAGAACTCGTCGCGGTCGTTCATGATCGGCGACACCACCTGGCGGATGCTGCAGCGCGTATCGTCGCGCCGCACGAGGACCGCGCGCGTGTTCTGGTCGCAGCAAGGCCGCTCGCTCGCCGAAGGGCGCGTCAGGCCGATTCTCTGCCCGCTCTCCTCGTCGACCGCCCAGTAGACATGGCCGAGCAGCTTTCCCAGAGCCTCGCCGACTTCGACGCCGGTGAGCTTTTCGGCGACCGGATTCATGAAGGTGATGCGGTTGGCGGCATCGGTACAGATCACCGCGTCGCCGATCGACTGCAGCGTCACCCTGAGACGCTCCTTCTCGTCGGCCAGCATGGCCGCCGAAACGATCAGCCGCGCCTCGGCCTCCTTGCGCTCGGTGACATCGGTGAGGCTGCCGATGGCCCGGATCAGCCGGCCCTCCGCGTCGCGCTCGATCGTCTTGCCGCGGTCGAGGATCCAGACCCAGTGGCCGTCCTTGTGCCGCATCCGGAACTCGGCCTCGAAAAAGGGCGTCTCGCCGGCAAGATGCGCGCGATCCGCCTCGGCAACGCGTCCCTGATCGTCGGGATGGATCATGGTCAGCCAGCGGTCGGGGTCGCCGTCGAGCTCGCCGTCGGCATAGCCCAGCATCTTCATCCAGGTTTCGGAATAGGTCGTGCCGCCCCTGCGCATATCGAGGCTCCAGACGCCCTGTCCGGTGCTGGTCAGCGCGAAGTTCCACCGGGTCTCCGCCTCGGCGATGCGCGCCTCGGCCTGCTTGCGAGCGTCGATATCCTCGATCTGCGACACCAGATAAAGCGGCCTGCCGGTATCCTCGTCGCAGATGACCGAGCCGGCCAGCTGCGCCCAGACCGGAGTCCCGTCTTTCCTGAGGTAGCGCTTTTCGAAATGGTAGGAACTGATCCTGCCTTCCCTCACGCTCAGCATCGTCTCGCGGCCGATCGAAAGATCGTCCGGATGGGTGATCTGCGGGAAAGTCAGTGCCTCGACCTCCGCGCGGCTGTAGCCAAGCATGGCGGCGAAGGCGGGGTTGGCCTGCTGGATGCGACCGTCGAGGCCGACAACGGCGACGCCGATCGCCGAATCCTCCATGGCGCGGCGGAAGCGCTGCTCGCTCTCGGCGATCTGCCGGCGGTCATTGACGATGCGGTGAATGAACAGCGCCGACAAGAAAAGCGTCGCGGCCGTGATGGCGACGGATATCTGCAGGCAGAGCTTCAGCGCGTCGGCGCCAAACTCAACGCGCGGCAACAGCATCGATACGACGGTGGCGACCAGGCCGACCGCCAACAGACCCTGCGCAGCGTGCCTGTCGGCACGAAGCCCTCTCCAGTTCAACCCCGCCACGATGCGATCCCACCCAATACGCAACTGCACGTTGCCACAATCCTGGCGGATCGGTTTTAAGGAATGGTTGCCTGAACGGTAGCGATCAGGCCGCTAACCGGCAAACAATTCCCGGCATGATTAAGGGACTGCTTCGAAAATCGCTCCGGCGGCTACCAGCGCACGAAAAGCCGCCCGCCGATGGCCCCGAGCAGCGTGAGGAAGGCGATCGCGATCGTATACCAGGTGGCGACGAAGAGCGGCGAATCGTCGAAGCAATGCGCGGCATAGAAGGTTGCAGCGAGCCCGCCCGCGAGCAGGCCGGCGACCGCTCCGGCAAGCACCGGCCTGGTTGGCGCGCCGTAGCGCAGCATGCCGAGGAAGATCGCCAGCGGGCCGATGCCGATCAGCGGGATAAAGCTCATGCAGATCATCATGTTGGAGCCGATGAGCCGCTTGCCCCAATCGGCCTCGGGCACGACAAAAAGCTCCAGAACCACCGCCAGCACGACCAGAAGCGGCGCCGCGACCATCCAGGCCATCGCCCGCTTCGTCGCAGCACCCGGCATCGACAGAGCACGGATCAGCGCGAAGGCGCTTGCGGCGAGCACCAGCGTGAAGACGAATTTCGACATGAAACGCATCGTATGCATGGCCGGCATGATGTCGGGCCGCGGTCCGATGGTTGCAAAGAAGACCATGGCCGCGATCGCCACCGAAACGCCGACGGCCAGCCACCAGGCCTTGCCGAGCGGCATAGCCTTGTCTCGGGCATCGGCGTCGAGCGCCTTGATGAGATCCTCGGTCCTCATGGTCATTGTCGTCCGAACCGTTTGGCGATCGCGGCCAGGCCGCGATGCAGCGACACGCGGACCGCCGTCTCGCTGACGCCGAGCTTCGCTGCGGTCTCGCCGATCGAGCGTCCGTCGACCGAGATCGACGAGACGACCGAGCGCTGGGTCGGCGGCAGGCCGTCGAGCGCCCGGTTGATGTCGCGCTCGCTCACCGTTTCCGTCTCCGGCTCGGCGAATGTTTCGGCGATCTCGTCGATCTCGACCTCTATGCGACGCCCGCGCCGGCGAAACGCGTCGATCAGCTTGAAGCGGGCGATCGCATAGATCCAGGGCAACACCGGCGCGTCCGACCGCCAGGTGTGACGTTTGACATGAATGGCCAGCAAGGTTTCCTGCACGACATCCTCGGGGTCGACCCCGCCCTGAACGATCTTGCGCCGGACAAAGCCGCGAACGAGAGCGGCTATCCGGTGCAGAAAGTCGGCATAAGCCTTTTCATCCCCCTCGATCGCGGCTTTAAGCAGCCGGGAGAGCTCGGCCTCGTCCTTGCCGGTCACAAGAGTTTACCCCCGATGTTCGCGTCTCGGCCCTGGTTTGTTACGTGGCCGGCGAAATAATGTCCAAGCCAAACTGCCGCAAAATCACGAAAGTTTGCGGCACGGCGACGGATTGAAGCAGGGTCACAATGTTGACTATGATAATCAGGTATTGATAGGTGCAGCCGTGCCCGAACCACTGTCTCCAGATTTGAGGACGATGCCCATGAAATCCGCCCTTTCCACGCTCGCCGGCGCCGCGCTGGCGCTCGGCCTGATCGCCGGCCCGGCCATGGCCAAAGACGCAGGCATCATCGTCTACAATGCCCAGCATGAGAGCCTCGCCAAGGAATGGGCAGCGGGCTTCACCAGGGAAACCGGTATCAAGGTCACGCTTCGCAATGGCGGCGACAGCGATTTCTCCAACCAGATCGTCGCCGAGGGCGCGGCCTCGCCGGCCGATGTGTTCCTGACCGAGAACTCGCCGGCCATGGCGCTGGTCGAGGCGGCCGGTCTGTTCGCGCCGGTCGACGCCGAAACCCTCGCCCAGGTTCCCCAGGAATACCAGCCGTCGAGCGGAAAATGGGTTGGCGTTGCCGCCCGTAGCACCGTCTTTGCCTACAACAAGGACAAGCTGAAGGAAGGCCAGCTGCCCAAGTCGCTGCTCGATCTCGCTGATCCGAGCTGGAAGGGCCGCTGGGCCGCATCGCCGTCCGGCGCCGACTTCCAGGCCATCGTCAGCGCCCTGCTGCAGCTCAAGGGCGAGTCGGCGACCGCCGACTGGCTGAAGGCCATGAAGGCGAATTCCACCGCCTACAAGGGCAACTCAACGGTGATGAAGGCGGTCAATGCCGGCGAGATCGAAGGTGGCGTGATCTACCACTATTACTATTTCGGCGATCAGGCCAAGACCGGCGAGAACAGCAAGAATGTCGGCCTGCACTATTTCAAGAACCAGGACCCGGGCGCCTTCGTTTCAGTGTCCGGCGGTGGTGTACTGGCTTCCAGCAAGCATCCGAAGGAAGCTCAGGCGTTCCTCAAATGGGTGACCGGCAAGGGCGGCCAGGACGTGCTGAAGACCGGTACGTCCTATGAGTACGCGGTCGGCGAGGATGCCGAGTCCAACCCGGAGCTGGTGCCGCTGCCCGACCTGCAGGCGCCGAAAATCGATCCGGCGACGCTGAATTCCAAGAAGGTCATCGACCTGATGACGCAAGCCGGCTTGCTTTAGTTCGTGTTCGTCCTAAAAGGGCAAACGACCGTGCTCCCGCGGGAATTCGCTTCCGTGGGAGCGCTTTTGTTTTGGAGATGGCCTCGTCGATGACGATCATCTGCGTTTACGGCCGCGTCCGCGGTTCATCGCGTCGCTTCCAGGCGGCCTATTGCGACTGATGGCGTCCGCGATCCACCTCACGCGTTCTGGGCCGCGGGCGGCCGGGATGAAGAAGCGCCGGTCCAGGTCGTGGATCACGCTCGCCGCCGCTCTGATCTCCTTGCTCGCGCTGTTGCCGCTCGCCTTCATCGTCTGGGTCGCGATCCAGACCGGCTGGGATACCGTGATAGCGTTGATCTTGCGCCCGCGCGTCGGCGAACTGCTGGTCAACACCGTGCTTCTCGTCGTCATTGCCGTGCCGATCGCCATCGCGCTGTCGGTGGCGCTGGCCTGGTTGACCGAGCGCAGCGACCTGCCGGGCAATCGGCTGTGGTCGTGGCTGTCGGTAGCGCCTCTCGCCATCCCGGCTTTCGTGCACAGCTATGCCTGGATCAGCTTTGTTCCAGGCCTGCATGGACTCTGGGCCGGCGTGCTGATTTCCGTCATCGCCTATTTCCCGTTCCTCTATCTGCCGATCGCCGCCGCATTGCGCCGCCTCGACCCGGCGCTGGAGGATGCCGCCGCCGCGCTTGGCCTTGGCCCGTGGCGGGTCTTCGGGCGCGTCGTGCTGCCACAGCTCAGGCTCGCCATCTGCGGCGGCTCGCTGCTGGTCGGCCTGCATCTGCTGGCCGAATACGGCCTCTATGTCTTCATCCGTTTCGACACGTTCACCACCGCGATCGTCGACCAGTTCCAGTCGACCTTCAACGGCCCCGCCGCCAACATGCTGGCTGCCGTGCTTGTGGTCTGCTGCCTTTTCCTGCTCGCTCTCGAGGTGATGATACGCGGCGAGGAACGCTATGCCCGCGTCGGTTCCGGCGCCGCGCGCAAACAGCAACGCGCCCGCCTTGGCCGTGCCACCCTGGCCTGCCTGCTGTTGCCGGCGGGCGTCGCGCTGCTGTCGCTCGGCGTGCCCTTCGTCACCGTGGGCCGCTGGTTGCTCGCCGGCGGCACCGATGTCTGGCGTTGGGACGAGATCGGCCTGGCGCTCGGCCAGACGCTGTTCCTCGCCACCGCCGGAGCGGTGCTTGCAACGATTGCCGCCATGCCGATGGCCTGGATCTCGATCCGCGCGCCGGGACGGCTGCAGCGCCTGCTCGAGAGCTGCAACTACATCGTCGGCGCGTTGCCGGGCGTGGTCATCGCGCTGGCGCTGGTGACGATCACCGTGCGCGTCGCGCTGCCGCTCTACCAAACGCTGTTCACCATCCTGTTCGGCTATGCGCTGATGTTCCTGCCGCGCGCGCTGGTCAGCCTGCGCGCCTCGATCGCGCAAGCCCCGGTGGAGTTGGAACGCGCCGCTTCCAGCCTCGGCCGGCCGCCGATCAAGGCGCTGTGGTCGACGACCATCCGCCTGTCGGCGCCCGGCGCCGCCGCCGGCATGGCGATGGTGGCGCTCGGCATCACCAACGAGCTCACCGCCACCCAGATGCTGGCGCCCAACGGCACCCGCACGCTGGCCATGGCCTTCTGGTCCTATAGCGGCGAGATCGACTATGCTTCCGCCGCTCCCTATGCCTTGATCATGGTGGCGATGTCGTTGCCGATGACGTGGTGGCTCTACGTCCAGTCGAAACGGATGGCCGGACGATGAGCTTTCTCGAACTCAGCGGCGTCGCGAAAAACTACGGCCCGGTGGCGGCGCTCGCCGGCGTCGATCTGCAAGTCGAAAGCGGCAGCCGCACCGCGATCGTCGGCCCCTCCGGCTGCGGCAAGACCACATTGCTCAGGCTGATCGCCGGCTTCGAGGCGCCGGACCGCGGCCGCATCTCGCTCGACGGCAAGGAGCTGGCCAATGGCGACGCGGCGGTGCCGGCGCATCGTCGCGGCATCGGCGTGGTGGCGCAGGATGGCGCTCTGTTCCCGCATCTCAGCATCGCCGACAATATCGGTTTCGGCATCCCGCGGAATGCCGATAGACGAGCCGAGCATATCGTCGAACTCGCCTATATCGTCGGACTGGACAAGGCGGTCCTGAAACGCCGGCCGCACGAGTTGTCCGGCGGCCAGCAGCAGCGCGTGGCGCTCGCCCGCGCCATGGCGATGAAGCCGCGTCTGATGTTGCTCGACGAGCCTTTCTCGGCGCTGGACACCGGCCTTCGCGCGTCGATGCGCAAGGCGGTTGCCGAGCTTCTGGAAGAGGCCGGCATCACCACCATCCTGGTCACGCACGACCAGGCCGAGGCGCTGTCCTTCGCCAGCCAGGTGGCCGTCATGCGCGAAGGTCTGTTCTCGCAGGTCGGCACGCCGCGCGAGCTCTATTTCCAGCCCAGGGACAGGATGGTCGCCGAATTCCTCGGCGACGCCATTATCGTGCCGGCCAGGATCGCGGATGGCTTTGCCGCATCGCGGCTCGGCCGCATCGCGGTCGACACCAAGGAACGGCGCGATGTCGCGCGCATCATGCTGCGGCCCGAGCAGGTCCTCATCAAGCGGACCTCGCGCGAAGGCATGTCTGGCACTCCGGACATGCTGTTCGGCGAGGTGACGGACTGCGAATTCGCGGGCTCGGTCTGCACCGTCGCGGTGCGGCTGCTCAACAGCCCGGATCCGCCCGATGCGGCCGCGATCGGCAATACGCCGCTGATCCTGCGCAAGACGGGCATGGACGCGCCCGCGATCGGCGAGATCGTGCGCCTCACCGTGACCGGCAAGGCCCATGTGTTTGCTTGACATTCGTCTTGAAGATAATGCAGTTCTGCATTATTTCTAGCACTCGGAGGCCGCGTCATGACGACATTGACGGTTACAGCACGGGGCCAGGTCACGTTCCGGAAGGATGTGCTCAAGCACCTCGGCATCCAGCCCGGTGACAAGATCAGGCTTGATCTTCTACCCGGTGGGCGAGCGGAGCTGATAGCCGACCAGGGCAAGGGCTCCTGGCAAGAGCTGAGCGGGATGCTCAAGGGCAAAACGAACGGCGCACGGCTTTCGATCGAGGAGATCAACGATGCGATCGCCGACGCCGGCGCTTCAGGCGGGATGCGCGGAACCGAGCGCAAGTGAAGATCAGCCTCGACACGAACGTGCTGTTGCGCCTTATCGTCGGAGATGACGTAGCGCAGCAACGGACAGCAGCCGAGACCCTGGAAGGGGCCGAATTGGTCGCGATCAGCGTTCAAGCGCTCTGCGAGTTTGTTTGGGTGCTGGATAGAAGTTACCGGGTTGCGCGGCCTGATATATCCGCCTCGATCCGCCGCATACTCGACATGCGCAACGTCGTGGCCAACCGGCCAACGATCGAAGCGGGCCTGGCTGTACTCGACGCCGGTGGAGATTTCGCGGATGGTGTGATCGCGTTCGACGGACAGTGGCTCGGTGGCGAAACCTTCGTGTCCTTCGACAGGAAAGCGGTAAAGCTGATCGAAGGGCAGGGAACGCCCACACTGTTGCTCGGGTGATCTACCGCACGCGCTGGCCGGTCGCCGGCGACCACAGCGGCCATTGCTCCAGGAAATCGCAGCTGTGGATGACGACGCGAGCGCCATCGATCAGGATGATCGAATAGGCGGGCGGCGCCTGCTCGACCACTTCGTCGCCGACCAGATCGAGCATGAAGCGGGCATGCAGGCCGCGCTGCACCGAGAACGGAATGCCGGCGACGGTGCCGGCGATGTCGCGGTGGACATGGCCGAAGAAGATGTAGCCGACATTGCCGTGGCGGGTCAGCACATCGATGAGCCGCTGCGCCTGTTCGAGGCCGAGCGGGTCGAGCAGCGTGAGCCCAAGTTCGACCGGCGGATGGTGCAGGAAAATATAGGCAGCCTTGCCTGCCGACTCGCCAAGCCGTGCATCAAGCCAGCCAAGCCGGCTGTCGCACAACTCGCCGGTGACGCGCCCCTCCGCTAGGCTGTCGAGAAAAACAAGCCGCCCTTCCGGCGTATCGAAAACCGACTGCACGAAGCCGTTGCCGTCGGTCCCGTTTTCCGGGAAGGCGGCAATCAGATTGGCGCGCCGATCGTGGTTTCCAGGCAGCAGCCGATACGGCACGGAGAGCCGGCTCAGCGCCGATCTCAAATCGGCATAACTCTCGGCTTCGCCATCGTCTGCGAGGTCGCCGGTGAAGATGCAAAGCGTGGCATCCCCGTGCCGCGCATTGATATGGTCTATGCAACGATCGAGCCGCTCATTCAGGTTCGCGCCATAACGTATCTGACGCCGACGATCGAGATGGACGTCGGTAACCTGGATGATCTTCATTTTCACGAACCCTCAATCGAATTTTGTAAAGTCAGCCATGCAAGGAGCGCCTCACAGCGCCGGTTCCGGCACCGAAGCCTTGAACACGTCGAGCCTGCCGCCGGTTTCCGAGGAGAAGAAGTGCAGGTCCGATTCGGCGAACTGCAGGCCGACTGTGCCGCCGGGTTCGGGGTGGACAGTCTCCGACGTCACGATAGAGAACGGCGCGCCGTCGAGATCGACATAGATGACGCGGCCGGCGCCCAACTCCTCGATGAGGTCGACAGTCGCCGCGAGCGCTCCCGGTGTGCCCGTTGCCACCATGCGCACCGCCTCCGGCCGAATGCCGACCGCGACTTTCGAGCCCACGGGAAGGCCCGTGCGCGACACGTTCAGCTTGCGGCTGTCGCCGAGCAATGACAGTCCGTCGAGCGTGACGGTGCCTTCGAGCATGTTCATCGCCGGCGCGCCGACGAAGGTCGCAACGAACCGGCTCGCCGGCCTGCTGTAGACCTCCGCCGGCGTGCCGACCTGCTCGACGCGGCCGCCATTCATCACCACCAGCCGGTCGGCCAGCGTCATCGCCTCGACCTGGTCATGGGTGACGAAGACCGAGGTGGCGCTGAGGCGCCGGTGCAGCTTGCGGATCTCGGAGCGCATCTGCACACGCAGCTTGGCGTCGAGGTTGGAGAGCGGTTCGTCGAAGAGGAACACCTTCGGCTCGCGGATCATGGCGCGGCCCATGGCGACGCGCTGGCGCTGCCCGCCGGACAGCGCCATCGGTTTGCGGTCGAGCAAATGTTCCAGTTCCAGGACCCGCGCCACCGCCTGGATGCGCTGGGCGCGTTCGGCCGACGGAACGCCGGCCACCTTCAACGAATAGCCGATGTTCTGCGCCACGCTCATATGCGGGTAGAGCGCGTAGTTCTGGAACACCATGGCACAGCCGCGTTCGCGCGGCTCGAGCTTGTTGACCACGGTGTTGTCGATCGCGATCGTGCCGTCGGAAATCTCTTCCAGCCCGGCGATCATCCTGAGCAGCGTGGACTTGCCGCAGCCCGATGGCCCCAGGATGACGACGAATTCGCCCGAGGTGAAGTCGAGGTCGACGCCGTGCACGACCTGCATCTTGGCGTAATTCTTCTTGACGCCGCGAATGGTGATGGAGGCCATCTTTCTGTCTCCTTATTTTTCGGTGGCGATCAGGCCGCGCACGAACCAGCGCTGCATCAGCACCACGACGATCAGCGGCGGCAGCATGACGATCAGCGTGCCGGCCATGGCGATGTGCCATTCCGGCGCGCCGCCGACATTGGGTATGAGCTGCTTCAACTCGGTCACCGCCATCGCGTGCGACTGGTCCGTGGTGATGAGCAACGGCCACAGATATTGGTTCCACGCCCACAGGAACATGATGGTGCCGAGCGCCGCCATGTTGTTGCGCGACAGCGGCAAAAGGATATCGACGAAGAAGCGCAGCGCGCCGGCGCCGTCCATGCGCGCGGCCTCGGTCAGTTCGTCCGGCACTGTCAGGAAGAACTGTCGGTAAAGGAACGTGCCGGTGGCGGTGGCGACCAGCGGTAGAATCAGGCCGCTGTAGGAGTTGAGCAGACCCAGGCTGAGCGTGACCCGCACGCCCGACACCTGTTCGATCAGCCATGAAAGGCCGGTCAGGTCCATGATCGCCTGGTAGGGCTCGAGCACGTTGGCGACCACCGCGTAGGTGGGTACGATACGCACTTCGAGCGGCAGCATCAGCGTGATGAAGATCAGCCAGAAGATCAGCATGCGGCCGGGATAGCGGAAGTACACGATCGAGAAAGCAGTCAGCGCCGAGATGATCACTTTCCCCGCCGCAACGCCGAACGCCATGATGAAACTGTTCAGCAGCTTCGGGCCGAGATCGGCGGTCGTCCACGCCGTCTTGATATTGATCCAGAAATCGCTGCCCGGCAGCAGGGACATCGGCACATCGTTGACGTCCTTCAGATTGTGCGAGGCGGCGATCGCCACGATAGCGAACGGCGCGACGCAGAATACAAAGCCGACGAACAGGACGAGGTGCGTGAAGAAGTTCAGGATCGGAGTGCGCTCGACCATATCAGCCTTACCGGTAATGCACGCGCCGCTCGATGAAGCGGAACTGGACGATGGTCAGAGCGACGATGAGCAGCATCAGGATGATGCTCTGTGCGGCAGCGCCCGAATAATCCAGGCCTTTGAAGCCATCGGAATAGATCTTGTAGACCATCAGGTTGGTGGCGTTGGCCGGTCCGCCCGCGGTCATGATGTCGACGATGCCGAAAGAGTCCTGGAAACTCTCGGTGATATTGATGACCAGTAGGAAGAAGATCGTCGGCGTGATCAGTGGGAACTGGATGTCCCAGAAACGCCTAAGGACACCGGAGCCGTCCATGGCCGACGCCTCGATCAGCGAGCGCGGAATGGCCTGGAAGGCGGCCAGCAAGAAGATGAAGTTATAGCCGACATATTTCCAGGAGAAAGCGATGATGATCGAGGCCATCGCATCGGAGCCGTCGAGACCGGGATCCCAGACGCCGGGCCAGACCTGGTTGACGACGGCCATGAAGCCGGCTTCCGGTGCCAGGATGAAGCGGAACGCCAGTGCGAGCGCGGGCGCCGCAATGCCGTAAGGCCAGATCAGCACCACGCGATACAGCCATGAGCCGGCAAGCTGCCGGTCGGTCAAGGCGGCAAGCACAAGCGCGATGAACATCGCCAGACCGGTGCTGATCCCGGCAAAGACAAGGCTGGCGGTGATCGAGTTCCAGTAGTCGGCGCTGGACAGGATCGAGCGGAAATTGTCGAGCCCGACCCAGATGTTGCCGCCGCCCCAGGGCTGTTGCAGCGTCAGCGACCAGTAGACGGCCTGGCCGGCCGGCCAGTAAAAGAAGGTGAAGATCAGGAGAAGCTGCGGCACCGCGAATAGGATGCCGATCGTCCATTTGCCGAAAGTGACGCGTTTTTCCATCGATCCGATGCCGTTGAACCGCCAGTCCGCTTCTCGGTAAACCTAGATGTGAAATGGCCGCCCGTCGATTCTCGGCGGGCGGCCGTTCCAGTATCCGGGATCAGGGCAGGGTCTTACCCGGATAGGTCTGCTGGAAGCGATCGAGGATCGCGTCGCCGTTCTTGACCAGAGTGTCGAGGCCTTGCTGCACGCTGACCTTGTTGGCGAAGATCGCCTGCATCTGCGTGCCGAACTCGGCGCGGATCTGGGTGAAGTTGCCGAGGCGAACGCCGCGGGTGATCTCGTTCGGCTCGGAGGCGGTCAGGCTGGCGATCGCTACCTCACGGCCCTTGTAGGGCGCCTTGTCGTAGAAGCCGCTGGATTTCATGAAATCGAAGCCCGACTTCGTCACCGGGATGTAGCCGGTGTTGGTCGACCAGAACAAAGCGGTCTTGGGGTCGTGGATGAAGTTCAGGAAGGCGGCCGCACCCTTGTATTCGGCGTCGGACTTGCCGGAGAGCACCCACAGCGAGGCGCCGCCGACCAGCGAGTTCTTGCGCTCGGTGCCGGCATAGGCCGGCAGCTCGGCGACGTCCCAGTTCATGCCTTCCTTCTGGGTCTTGCCGACGGTGCCGTGATCGCCGACCGAGGACATGATGACCTGGCAAGTGCCGGTCGCGAAGGACTGCACCATATCCTGGCCGAGATCCTTCGACTTGATCTTGATCAGGCCGGCGTCATACCACTTCTTGAGGTCGGTGACGTACTGGACGAACTTGGTCTTGTTGACTTCGAGGCGGGCATCGAGGCCGTCATAGCCATTGTTCTTGGTGGCGATCGGCTGGTTGTGGATGGCCGAGAACTGCTCCATCAGCTGCCAGCTTTCGTTGGCCGAGATGTTGATCGCCATTGGGCAATCATAGCCGGCGTCCTTAAGCGCCTTGAGGTCGGCGCCGACGTCTTCCCAGGTCTTCGGCGCTTCGGCCTTGCCGATCTTGGCGAACGCGTCCTTGTTCCAGTACATCAGCGCCGTCGAGGAATTGAACGGGAAGGACAGCATCTCGCCTTTCGACGTCGCGTAGTAGCGCGCGATGCCGGGGAAATAGTCGCTGTAGTCGATCTTGTAGCCGTTCTCTTCCATCAGCTTGTCGGCGGGCTTGTAGGCGCCCGACAGCATCATGGTGGCGGTGCCGACGTCATAGACCTGGACGACGGTCGGCTGCTTGCCGGCGCGGAAGGCGGCGATCGTGTTCTGCAGCGTGGCGTCGTAATTGCCCTGGCTGGTGCACACGACCTCATAGTCGGCCTGCGAGGCGTTGAAGTTCTTGCACAGCGTGTCGACGACGCGGGCAAGATCGCCCGACAGACCGAACCAGAAATCGAATTTAACCGGCTCTGCAAAAGCAGGAACCGCAAGCGCGGTGCTGAGCGCGCCGGCGGCAAGGGCAGCGAAGCCCCGCTTGATGATCGTCATGGTTTTTCCCTCTTGAGTGGCAGTGTGACAAGGGTTTTGCGCAAGTCCTTGCCCGCTCTCATAGAGAAGGTATGTGACAGTTCTGTTGTGGCCCTGGACCGGTAGGCGAGCCCCTGTGGACAGCCCGTCTCTCCTCCCCTGATAGCGGTCGCGCCGGCATGAAAACGTCACATCGGCGCTCTAGGAAGCTAGAGCGCCTCGAAGCGTCGAAAAGACCTTCCGTGATTAACCGCTAACTGGATGGGAAGACACATGCTGGTCCCGCAGCTCACACACGTCCCTGTCACCGAACGCAACGCGATGCGGGACGGGCCACGCGACAGCGCCACCCATCTGCGCCACGCGGCCGCTATTCCCGCCCTTGGCGAGATAGAGATCGGCGGCAAGGCGTCGCGTGAGGGCGCCGGCGAGAGCTTGACCGTCATGGCTTGGAACGTCGAGCGGCTCCGTCATGTCGATGCCATCGCCGAAACGATCGCCGGCCAGGCGCCGGACATCGTGCTTTTGTCCGAGGTCGACAAGGGCATGGCGCGCTCCGGTAACGGCCATTTGCTGAGCCGGCTTGCCGATCGTCTAAGCCATTCCTTCGCCTATGGCGTCGAATTCCTGGAACTCGGCACCGGCAATGAAACGGAGCAGGCGGCAAATGGCGGCGCCGGGAACGCCGAGGGCTTCCACGGCAATGCCATAACCAGCGCCGTCCCGCTGTTGCGGCCTTTTCTCGTTCGCCTCGATGCCGCCGGCGCCTGGTTCCTGCCGGAGCACGGCCAGCCGCGCATCGGCGGCCGCATGGCGCTCGGCGGCCAGGTGTTGGCCGGCGACCGCCGGGTCACCGTCGTTTCGGTGCATCTTGAAAACCGCACCGATCCCGCCGGCCGTGCCGACCAGACACGCCACCTGCTCGACGCCATCGACAAATATGACGCGGACGCGCCGGTCCTGATCGGCGGCGACTTCAACACGCTGACCGCCACTTATCCGGAGCGTAATGACGACCCGGCCGCGTGGCTGAAGCGCATTGCCGCCGAACCCGACCGGCTGATGCGCCCCGACCGCCACGAGCCGCTCTTCGCGATCATGGCCGGGCGAGGCTACGACTGGCGCGACGCCAATGCGTTTGACAAGCCGACGCAGCGGCGCGCGGCCGGCGACTTGACGCCCGCCGGCCATATCGACTGGTTCTTCACCCGCGGCCTTGCGGCAAGCGCGCCGGCGACGCTGCCGGCGGTGTTGCCGGACGGCGGCCCGAGCGCCGACCACGAGGCGCTGGTGGTAACGGTGCGGGTGAAGTGACGGTTCTTCCGGATCGACAAGAACCCGGTGGTCAGGGTCCAAGCGCCGCTTCCACCAGCCGCTTGGCGTCAGGGCTCGACCATTCGGCCGGGCCGTTCATATGCGCGATCAGGCAGCCATCCGCATCGATCAGCATGGTGACCGGAAGCCCGAGCGCCAGCCCGCGCGTCTTGGCCTCGTTGAACAGGGCAATCGTCGGATCCCGGTAATAGCCGAGCGTCTCGACGCCGATATCCTTGAGGAACTTCTTCGGCTTCGTATCGTCGCCGGTGTCGACATTGACCGCCACGACCTCGAAGGCGTTGCTGCCCTTTTCTTTCTGCAGCGCATCGAGCGCCGGCATCTCGGCGCGGCACGGCGCGCACCATGTCGCCCACAGATTGAGCAGCACCGTCTTGCCGGCGTGGTCCGCGATCGTCATCGGTTTGCCGTCGGGGCCGTTGAAGGCCAGGTTTTTCAGAGATTGCGGCGGATCGGCCGGCTGCAGCGCCGCGACCTGGCCGACGGCTTTCGCGGCGATCTGCTTGGCCCGTGCGGCCTTCGGGGCGCAGGCGGCATCGTCCTTGCCGGCGACCGCGGCGGCCTTCTCCGGAGCATTGTTGCCAGAACCGCTCTCGCTGACATATACCGCGACCGCGCCGGCCAGCACGCCCGCCACCAGGGCGGCGAGGATGAGGCGCGTAGCCGGAAAGAAGAACCTTTTGCCGTCTGCCATTTCAAAACTGCTCCGGAGCACGGGTTATAGCGATGAGCGACAAGAAGGCCAGCAACCAGATGTGGGGCGGACGTTTTGCCTCGGGTCCGGCCGCGATCATGGAAGCCATCAACGCGTCGATCGGCTTCGACCGCAAACTCTATGCGCAAGACATAAGCGGATCGATCGCCCATAGCGAGATGTTGGCTGAAACGGGCATTATTTCGGCGGCCGATCAAGAAAAAATCGCTCACGGGCTGAACACGATTCTGAAAGAGATCGAGGCCGGCACATTCGAATTCTCGACCAAGCTGGAAGACATCCACATGAATGTCGAGGCCCGCCTTGCCGACCTGATCGGTTCGGCGGCGGGCCGCCTGCACACCGCCCGCTCTCGCAACGACCAGGTGGCGGTCGATCTCAGGCTCTGGGTCAAGCAAGAATGCCAGCGCGTCGCCCAGGCGCTGAAGGGCCTGATCGCCGCGTTCCTCGAACGCGCCGGGGAGCATGCCGCGACCGTCATGCCCGGCTTCACGCATATGCAGGCCGCGCAGCCGGTGACCTTCGGCCACCATTGCATGGCCTATGTCGAGATGTTCGGCCGCGACCTGTCGCGCGTCCATGACGCCATCGCGCGCATGGATGAAAGCCCGCTTGGCGCGGCGGCCCTTGCCGGCACCAGCTTCGGCATCGACCGCCACATGACGGCGAAGGCGCTCGGTTTCCGCGAGCCGACGCGCAATTCCCTGGACAGCGTTTCGGACCGCGACTTCGCGCTCGAATTTTTAAGCCTTGCCGCGATCTGCGCGACGCATCTGTCCAGGCTCGCCGAGGAGATCATCATCTGGTCGACGCCGCAATTCGGCTTCATCCGCCTGTCGGACTCGTTTTCCACCGGCTCCTCGATCATGCCGCAGAAGAAGAATCCGGACGCCGCGGAGCTGGTGCGCGGCAAGACCGGCCGCGTCAACGGCCATCTCGTCGGGCTTTTGACGGTGATGAAGGGCATGCCGCTGACCTATGGCAAGGACATGCAGGAAGACAAGGAAGCGGTCTTCGACGCCGCCGAGACACTCGACCTGATGCTGGCGGCGACGACCGGCATGGTCCGCGACATGACCGTGAACGCCGCCGCCATGAAGAAGGCCGCCGGGGCCGGTCACGCCACCGCGACCGACCTTGCCGACTGGCTGGTGCGCAATCTCGGCCTTCCGTTCCGCGAAGCCCATCATGTCACCGGCCGTGCGGTGGCGCTCGCCGAGGAGAAGAAGGTCGGGTTGGAGAAGCTCTCGCTGGAGGACCTGCATTCGATCCATCCCGGCGTCACCGACGATATCTTCTCGGTGCTTGCCGTGCAGAATTCGGTGAAGAGCCGCACAAGCTTCGGCGGCACCGCGCCGTCGGAAGTGCGAAAGCAGATCCGCTACTGGAAAAAGCGGCTCGCCAAGGCTTAAATTGCCGGGATGCAATGCGCCGAAAACTCGGCTAAAAGCGGCGGCACAAGAAAACAGCTTCGAACGGATGGATCGATGACCCGTAGCAGGATTTTGGTGACGCTCGCGCTGCTGGCGGCGGTTGTCACCGTCACGGCCTGCGGCAGGAAGACTGGGCTCGACACCCCATATGAGGCGGCGGAGCAGGCGCGCAAGGATGCAGAACGCGCCAAGCAGCCGGTGCCGCCCGAGCCGGAGAAACCGGTCAAGGACAGGAAGTTCATCCTCGATCCCTTGCTCTAGAGTTTGATGAGATCACTCGATCTCATCGTGCTCCAACTTTCCGGAACCAATCCTCGTGAACCATTTCGATTACCGCGACGGCGTGCTCCATGCCGAGGACGTCGCGATCCCCGATATCGCAGCCGAGGTCGGCACGCCCTTCTATTGCTATTCGACGGCGACACTGACCCGGCATTTCCGTGTCTTCAGGCAAGCTTTCTCCGGCCTCGACGCGCTGGTTTGCTACGCCATGAAGGCGAACTCAAACCAGGCCGTGCTGAGGACGCTGGCCAAGCAAGGCGCAGGCGCCGACGTAGTCTCGGAAGGCGAACTGCGCCGCGCCTTGGCCGCCGGCATCCCGGCCGACAAGATCTTGTTTTCCGGCGTCGGCAAGACCGCGCGCGAGATGGACTTCGCGCTTGCCGCCGGCATTCTCTGCTTCAACGTCGAATCCGAGCCGGAACTGGAATTGCTGTCGGCGCGTGCCGTGGCGCTCGGCAAGGTGGCGCCTGTCTCGCTGCGCATCAATCCGGATGTCGACGCCAGGACCCACAAGAAGATCTCGACCGGCAAGGCCGAGAACAAGTTCGGCATTCCATGGCAGCGCGCGCGGCAGGTCTATGCCCGCGCGGCCGAATTGCCGGGCGTCAGGGTGACCGGCATCGACACCCATATCGGCAGCCAGATCACCGAACTGCAGCCGTTCGACGATGCCTTTGCGCTGCTTGTCGAGCTGGTGGGGGCGCTGCGCGCCGACGGACATGCGATCGAGCATGTCGATCTCGGCGGCGGCCTCGGCATTCCCTACCGCGTCGACAACAATCCGCCGCCGCTGCCCGATGCCTATGCCGAGATCGTCAGGAAGCATGTTGCCAAGCTCGGTCTCAAGGTGATGTTCGAGCCCGGCCGCCTGATCGTCGGCAATGCCGGCATCCTGGTGTCGCAGGTCATCTATGTGAAGGAAGGCGACGCGAAGAACTTCCTTGTCGTCGACGCCGCCATGAACGACCTGATCCGGCCGACGCTCTATGACGCCTTCCATGATATCAGACCGGTGGTGCAGCAGCCCTCCTCCACGCCGCGCATGAAGGTCGACGTCGTCGGCCCGGTCTGCGAGACCGGTGACTTCATCGGCCTCGACCGCGACCTGCCGAAGCTGAAGGCGGGCGACCTGATCGCCGTTTCCACTGCCGGCGCCTACGGCGCCGTGCAGGCCGGCACCTACAACACCAGGCTCCTGGTGCCCGAGGTTCTGGTCGACGGCGACCGCTCCCATGTCGTACGGCCGCGCCAGACCTATGAAGACCTGATCGGGCTCGATTCGATCCCCGACTGGCTGAAGTAGCTCGCTAGATCTTCTGCTGGATCAGCGCCTTGGCTTCGGCTATCCGCCCCTCGTCGCGGCGATAGAAGATCCATTGCTTGGTGCGCTTGGTGCTGAGCAAGCCGGCCTGGGTCAACACGCGCATGTGCTCGCTGAGCGTCGCCTGGGTGATGCCGAGCTTTTCGGCGATCAGCAGCGCGCAGACGCCGTCCTCGACCAGGTCGCCATCGGCCTGGGGCGGAAAATGCGAGCGCGGATCCTTAAGCCAATCGAGGATTTGCAGCCTGCGCTCACTGGCGATCGCCTTGAAGATGTCGACCTCTTGCATTTAGCCATTTTGCTAAGTTACTAATTGAAGTCAATCCCGAGGAGCAGGCCATGTTGAACACCCGAACGATCACGCGCGAACGCATCGCCGCTGTCGAACCGCGCATCCGCCAGTATGTGCGCCACACGCCGGTGATGCGCGTCGACATGGCGGATTTCGGCTGTCCCGCCTTCGCGGTCGACCTGAAGCTCGAATGCCTGCAGCATTCCGGCTCCTTCAAGGCGCGCGGCGCCTTCACCAACCTGCTCGAGCGCCAGGTGCCCGAGGCCGGCGTGGTCGCCGCATCCGGCGGCAACCACGGTGCCGCCGTCGCTTACGCCGCCATGAAGCTCGGGCACATGGCCACCATCTTCGTACCCGAGGTCAGCCCGTCGGCGAAGCTCGCGCGCATACGCGGCTACGGCGCGGAGTTGGTGGTCGGCGGCGCGCGCTATGCCGAAGCGCTGGCCGCCAGCGAGGAATTCGCGGCCAGGACCGGCGCCCTGCAGGTCCACGCCTTCAACCAGGAGGAAACGCTGCTCGGCCAGGGCACGCTCGGCTTGGAGATCGAAGCGGACCTGCCCGAAATCGACACGCTGCTGGTCGCCGTCGGCGGCGGCGGGCTGATCGGCGGCATCGCCGCCTGGTTTGCTGGCCGCATCCGCATCGTCGCCATCGAGCCCGAGGGTGCGCCGACGCTTTACCGCGCCCTGGAGGCAGGTCGGCCGGTCGATGCGCCCGCCGAAGGCATTGCCGCCGATTCGCTGGCGCCGAAGCGCGTCGGCGAAATGATGTTTCCGATCGCCGAGGCCTTCGTCGAGCGCTCGATCCTGGTCAGCGACGACGACATCGTCGCGGCGCAGAAGGCGCTGTGGGACCGGGTGCGAATCATCGCCGAGCCGGGCGGCGCCGCGGCCTTCGCCGCCATGCTTTCCGGACGCTATGTGCCTGCCGACGGCGAGCGCGTGGCGGTCCTGATCTGCGGCTCCAACACGAATCCCGCCAATTTCTGATCATAACCCGGCCAAACCGCTTCACGTTTTTGGAACCCGCCTCGCCTTTGCCGTGTTTGTTGCTATCCTTCTGGTAACGATGACGTCCGGGCTATTGTGCCCGGGCAGGAAGGGCCGATGACGCAACGACCCATTTCCAGCGGCGAACGCGGCCTGGCCTCGCGCTTGGCGCTCAGCCGGTTGGCGACGCGGATCTCGATGATCTTCGAGCGCGGCTGGCCGCTCGTGCTGCCGCTGCTGGTCGTCGTAAGCCTATTCCTCAGCCTTTCGTGGTTGGGCCTGTTCCCGCGCCTGCCGGACGCGGCACGCATCGGCTTTCTGGTCCTGTTCGCGCTGGCGGCGATCGCGGCGCTCTATCCGCTTCGCTTCTTCCGCATACCGTCGGCGGCCGAGGTCGACAGGCGTATCGAGGCGGCGAACGAATTGCTGCACAGCCCGGTGCAGGTGCAGGCCGACCGGCCGGTCGGCGCCGAGAGCATCTTTTCGCAGGCGTTGTGGCGCGAGCACCAGAAGCGCATGGCCGAGCGGCTTTCGAGCCTCGGCGCCGACCGGCCGCGTACTGGCGTGCCGGACCACGACCGCTGGGGGCTGCGCGCCGTGGCGGCGCTGCTGTTCGTCACCGCCCTGGCCTTCTCCTTCGGGCCCTTTGGCGGCAGGATCAGCGACGGTTTCGTTGCCCGCGCCACGCGCGATGCCGTGCCGCCGCGCATCGACGCCTGGGTGACGCCGCCCGCCTATACCGGCAAGGCGCCGCTGTTCCTGACGGCCGATGCCAACCAGGCCGTCCAGACCTTCTCCGTGCCGCAAGGCAGTGACGTTTCGCTGCGTGTCACCGGCGGTTCAGGCGAGGAAACTCTGAGCTATGCCGGTGCCGACGGCAATGCCCGCGCCATCGAGCCCACAGCACCGAAAGGGCCTGCGCCCGCCGCCAGCCAGACCGCGCCCAAAGTGCGCCAGTTCTCCGGCAAGCTGAACACCAACGGCACGCTGACGCTGAAATCCGACGAAAGCGATCTCGGCCACTGGGCCTTTGCCGTCATTCCCGACAAGCCGCCGACGATCCGCTTCGTCGGCGAACCGAAGCGCGCCGTCAACGGCGCCATCGAGCTCAACTACGAGATCGCCGACGACTACGGCGCCGCCTCCGCCAAGGCCGTTTTCGAGCTGTCGGATCCGCCGGCGGCCAATGCGCATCCGCTCTATGGCCCGCCCGACATGCCGTTGACGCTGCCGCGCCGCGGCGGCAAGACGAACGCGGCCAAGACGACCAAGGACCTGACCGAACATGTCTGGGCCGGCAGCAACATCAAGCTGACGCTCACGGCTACGGACGACGCCGGCCACACGGCGACCACCGACACCAGGACGCTTGCGATGCCGGAGCGGCCCTTCGCCAATCCGCTGGCCCGCGCGGTGATCGAACAGCGCCGGCTGCTGGCGCTCGATACCAATGCCAAGCCACGCGTTCTCGACCTGGTCGACGCGATCACGCTGCGCCCCGAGGACACGTTCGACAATATGTCGAACTACCTCGCCATCATGAGCGCCAGGAGCCGGCTGAAGCTTTCCGAGAGCGACGACCAGCTGCGCAACGTGGTGTCCTATCTGTGGGAAATCGCGCTCGGCATCGAGGAAGGCAATCTGTCGGCCGCCGAGCGGCGGCTGCGCCAGGCGCAGCAGGCGTTGCAGGACGCCATCAAGAACGGCGCCAGCGATCAGGAGATCGAAAAGGCGATGAAGGAACTGCGCGAGGCGATGAACCAGTTCCTGCAGGAATTCGCCCAGCGCGCGCAGCAGAACCCGAACGCGCCGCAGATGCAGCAGAACGGCCGCGAGCTGCGCCAAAGCGATATCGACCGCATGATGGACCAGATCGAGAACCTGGCCAAATCGGGTGATCGCGACAAGGCCCAGCAGCTCCTCTCCGAACTGCAGGACATGATGAATAACCTGCAGGCCGGCCGCCAGCAGCCGGGCGGCGAGCAGGACAGCGAGATGCGCCAGCAGATGGACAAGCTCGGCGATATCATGCGCCGCCAGCAGGAGATGATGAACGACACCTTCCGCCTGGACCAGATGCAGCGCGGCCAGCGTGGCGAGGGCGGCGAGCAGCAGCAGCTTGGCGAGGATGGCGAACAGGGTCAGTCCGGCGACCAGCAGCAGCGGCCCGGCCCCGGCCAGGATCGCGATCCGTTGGGACGGCCGAAAATGTCGCCGAAGGACCTCGCCGATGCGCTGAAGCAGTTGCAGGAAGGCCAGGGTCAGCTGCAGAGCGAGCTCGACAAGCTGAAGAAGGGCCTTGAAGGTCTCGGCATGCAACCCAATGAGGGCTTCGGCGAGGCCGGCAAATCGATGGGCGATGCCGAACAATCGCTTGGCCAAGGCGACGGTGACCAGGCGGTCGGCCACCAAGGCCGCGCGCTGGAGGCGCTGCGCCGCGGCGCCAAGGACATGATGAAGCAGATGCAAGCCATGCAGGGCGACCAGGGCGGCAGCGAGCAGGGCGGCCGCCAGCAGGGCGCCGACCGCGATCCCCTCGGACGGCCCCGCGCCACCAATGGCCCGGATGACGGCACCTCGGTCAAGGTTCCCGACGAGATCGACGTGCAGCGCGCCCGCCAGATCCTCGACGCGATCCGCAAGCGGCTTGGCAACGCGCTGAGCCCCGACATCGAGCGCAGCTATCTCGAACGGCTGCTGGAGCTCAAATAGAGGTCACCCACTCCGTTTTCGACGATCGCAACGGCCGTGCCAAGGTCCGTTTTAGGCCGCAACGACTGAACCACGCTGGCGAACAAGGCGATCTTTCGCCGCCGCGACCGAACAGGCTAACTTCTCTCAAACGCCCGTGAGATGATCGCTGCCAATTTGTCGGCTAGCCGTCGAGGGGCTTTCGGTGAGCCACTGAGCACCAGATGCGTTTCGCCTAGCTGCGGCAGCTTATCATCCGCCAACGCCCTAATACGATCTGTCAGCGTGCTTTGCGGCAGTACCCCGATCGCGACACCCGCGGCGATAGCAGCTCGAACCCCCGAAACGCTCTGACTGCTGCAAACGACATGATAGTCCAGTCCGGATTTCCGAAGGAGGTCGAGACAGCGCTCCCTCCACCAGCAAGCCTTGTCGAACAGCGCCACCGGCAGGGGTCGTCGGGCCTCGACATTGTGGAACGCAGAGCCAGCCCACACGGCACGCTCACTATGAACAACGACGTCGTCTTTGGAGACGCTCTCAGGTGAGTGCAGAGCAAGATCCAGTTCGCCAGCAGCAAGCGCATGCGGAAACTCCATGCTCGAACTGCAGCGCACGAAAATTCGAGCCGTGGCCTCTTCGCCCGTGAAGGTGGCCAGAATAGACGGTAGAATCGTGTCGCCATATTCCTCGGGTATACCGAGGCGGACCTCTTCCTCAACTGGCGCGCCCCGCAGATCGGCTACCACTTGATTCAGCATTTCGACAACATCGCGGGCGACGGGCAGCAACCGCTCGCCGACAGCAGTCATGGCAACCCCGCGGCCATGCCTTTCGAATACGCGCTGTCCGATAGCACTCTCCAGCTTCTGCACTTGGAGGCTGACAGCGGACTGCGTTCGGAACAGCCGAGCCGCGCCGCCGCTAAGACTCCCTGCCTTGGCAACAGTGAGGAACGTGCGCAGCAGTTCACTGTCCAACTGAGTGCTTTTGCCATCGTCAATGCTCATGGCTGATATTTAAGCTATTCGTTTCACATATGGAAGCTCGCAATGTATGGATGGCACAAAAGGTGATGCCATGATTGTCGCGCTCCCAAGGCTTCAAGGAAAGCAACTCATCTGGGCGACCGCTGCTGTTCTGGCAGTTGTTGCCGCTCTCACGTGGCCGCAACGGACATACGAGACGCTCCATTTTGTCCTGCAAAGCTTCATGGACGTCTCGTTGATTATTGCAATTGGGCTAATCATCTCCGCATGGGTTGCGGCCAGTGGCGCGGCGACCATTACTGCGCGATGGTTCAGGGGACGCCCTGTCGCAACTGTTTTGATCGCCTCGGGAATCGGCACCGTGACACCTGTGTGTGGCGTAACGGTGCTGCCGTTAACGACCGGGCTTCTTGCATCCGGCCTTCCACTTGCGCCGATCATGGCATTTTGGCTTTCCTCGCCTATCACCGGTCCCACAATGCTGACCGCGACGTGGGCGCTGCTCGGCCCTGGATTCGCAATCGGAAAGATGCTTGCGGCTTTTGCGCTGGGGGTCTTTTCCGGCGCGATGACAGCTCTGCTTGCACGTACGCAGATGGTCCAAAACCCGTTACGGGCGCGAAGAATTATGACGAATGGACCGTGTGGCACGTGCATGCAAACGGATCCATCTTTCCGCATCTGGCGAGACCGCGCGCGTATGCGTGCATTTGGAGAAAATCTCATTTCCACCACGCGAGCCGTCGTGGTCTGTTTGACATTCGCCTTTTCGGCTGAGTTCCTGCTGCGGGACCTTCTGCCGTCTCATCTCCTCACAGCCTATATCGGCGAAGACTCTCCCGGTGCTATCCCGCTTGCGGTGCTGATCGGCGCACCAATGTATCTGGATGGTCTTGCGGCACTGCCTTTGGTTCGAGGTTTACTTGATCTCGGCATGTCACCCGGTGCGGCAATGGCGCTCCTCGTTTCAGGCGGCGCGGTGAGTATTTGGGGCGTCATGGCTGTGGCTTTGGTCCTTAGGCCGTCAACCATCGCCCTGTTCGTCGCGCTCGCGGTTTCGGGTTCATTGATCATTGGCTATGTCTTCCAAGCGCTCTGGAGGCTTTCTTTGTGAGCATGGACTGCCTCCTGAAGCCTCAAGGCGAGGCCACCCCGCCGATTGAGCATGTCGCGACGTTAAAGGCCGACCGTCGTGCTCGCCTGCCTGGTCAGCATGAAAGCCTCGCGGATGGCGTTCTCCATGCCGTCGATCGCTTCGCCGGTCGCCAGCGGATTGCGGTGCAGCACGACGTTTGAGGAATCGATGTCGCCGAAGCCGTCGGCAACGGTCAACTCGCGGCAATCGGGCGGGATGTTGCTGCGCGAGATCGGCGCGATCGCCAAACCGGAAGTGACCGCGAGTGTCAGACCGCCATTGGTGTCGCTGGTGTAGGCGACGCGGTAGCCGAGACCGCGCTTCTGCAGCGACTTGATGGCGAAGTCGCGGCACCAGCCATTGCGGCTGTAGAGCGCGATCGGCACCGGCCGTTCCTCATGCATGAGGTGCAGCGTCGACGTCACCCATACCGTTGGGTCGTGCATCAGCACCTCGCCACCGGAAAAGCCTTCCCATTCGAACACCACGGCGAGATCGAGCTCGCCGGCCGCAAGCGCCCTCACCTGCGAATCCGAATGCGCGTAGCGCACCGTGACCTCGACGCGCGGATGGCGCTTGGCGAATTCGCCCAGCGCCCGCGACAGGATCGAGCGGCCGTACTCGGCAGGGATGCCGATGCGTACCAGCCCGCCGAGTGGCGGCGCCACCAGCGAGGCCGCCGTCTCGTCGAGAAGCGAGACGATTCGGCGCGCATTGGCGATCAACTCGCTACCGCGCCGCGTCAGCGCCACGCCGCGTGAGCCGCGCTCGAACAGGTCGTCGCCGACCATGTCCTCCAGCTTCTTCATCTGCATGGACACGGCCGACTGGGTGCGCCCGGCTTTCTCCGCCGCGCGTGTGAAATTGCCTGTTTCTGCGACCGCGACGAAGGTGCGCAGGAGATCGCTGTCGAGCATGGGCTTCATGGGTGCCGCCATAAGAAATTCTGATTGCTGGCATCATTCCAATTCGTTTGCAACATGTCAAACGCCGCACGATAGTCGCCATACCCATTGGATATGCGGTTGCGAAATCGGCCGCGGACCCAATCGAAGAGTCCTCACTCGATACCCGCTGCCTGAAAATGGTAGCGGGTTCTTTTTACCGGGAAGGCGGCTCGCGGGGGGCCGATACTGATGCAGAACCGGATGGTGCTTGGCATTCTGAGCCTCTGCCTCGGCGTGCTGGTTTTTTCGCTGCAGGATCCGCTGGTGAAAGCGGTTTCGGGTGGCTATCCGGTGACCGAGGTGATGGCGATCCGCGCCATCGTCGCGCTGCCGATCCTGATCATCATCGTCCAGGCCGATGTCGGCCTGAAGACGGTGCTGTCGAAGCGCTTCGGCATGCTGACGCTGCGCGCCTTCATCCAGTTCTCGTCCTACACGGTCTACTACCTTGCGATCGCCGCTTTGCCGCTGGCCGACGCGGTGGCGCTCTATTTCATGGCGCCGCTGTTCATCATGGCGATGGCCGGCCCCTATCTCGGCGAGCGCGTCTCGTGGAAAACGCTGGCGACGGTGCTGATCGGGCTGGTCGGCGTGCTTGTGATGGTGCGTCCCGGCGCCGGAGTGTTCGATTGGGCGGCGCTGCTGTCGCTGGGCTCGGCCTTCCTCTACGGCTTTTCACAGTTGATGGCGCGCCGCATCGGCGACACCGAATCATCGACGGTGATGGCCTTCTACCAGAACGGCGCCTATCTCAGCGGCGCCATTGCCGTTGCGACCGTCTTTCACCTTGCCGGCATCACCCATGCAGCGCATCCGAGCGTGGAGTTCCTGGTGCGGCCATGGGTGTGGCCGACGATGCCGGATTTCCTGAAAATGGCCGCCTGCGGTTTCGTCGCCTCCGCCGGCATGATCCTGTTGTCGCAGGCCTACCGGATGGCGCCGGCCAACCGCGTCGCCACGTTCGAATATACCGGCATCCTGTGGTCGCCGCTGTGGGGCTTCCTGTTCTTCGCCGAAGTGCCGCGTGAAACGACCGTTCTGGGCGCGGCGCTGATCATCGGTGCCGGCCTGCTTGCGCTCAACGGCGAACGCCGGCGAGGCACTGCGGCCGCGGTTACGGCCGGTACGGTCTCAGGCGAAGCAGCTTAGAGCAATTCCAGGAAAAGTGCGCAGCGGTTTTCCGTCCGGAATTGCGTAAAAACAAGGAGTTAGAGCAGGGTAGCGATTCTAACAAACGCTGAACTGCTCTAACGCCCGACCGACGCGGGTGCGGATCTCGGCGAGCGTGAACGGCTTCTGCACGACATCGAGGATGATGCCGTTGAGCTCCTCGGCGCGTTCGCGCTGGTCGGCATAGCCGGTCATCAGCATGATCTTCATCGTCGGGAACTCTCTCGCCGCCGCTGTCGCCATCTCGATGCCGTCCATCTCCGGCATGCGGATGTCGGACACCACCAGATCGTAGCTGCCAAGGGCTTGGCGGATCCTATCCAGTCCCTGCGCGCCGTCGGTGGCGATGGTGACGTTATGGCCGTCGCGCTCGAGCGCGCGAGCGGCGAGTGTGCGGACGGACTCATCGTCCTCGACGATCAGAAGCTTTGCCATGCCGAGATAGATGCCGCCGAAACGTTGATGTTTTCTGAAAATTCTAACGATCGGCAATTTTTCGGAAATGACTCCGACGCCTCTTCAGGCGTCGCCCTTCACCACCCCGACGAAGGGCAACTCCCGGAACGCGTGAGCGACGTCCATCCCATAGCCGACGACGAAATAGTCGGGGCAGTCGAAGCCGACATAGTCGGCGTTGAGCGAGGTCTGGCGGCGCATCCGCTTGTCGAGCAGCACCGCGACGGCGCAGCTCTTGGCGCCCCGCGAAAGCATCAGCTCCCGGGTGTAGGAAAGCGTCTTGCCGGATTCCAGTATGTCGTCGATCAAAAGCACGTCGCGGCCGGCGACCTCGTTGTCGATGTCGCGCAGCACCCTGACCTCGCCGCTGGTGGTGCCGGCACCGTAGCTTGAGATGAAGATGAACTCGACTTCCGGCGACAGGCCGACATCATGCATGGCGCGGATGAGATCGGCGGCGAAGACGAACGAGCCCTTGAGAATCGAGATCACCAGGAGGTCATGGTAGTCGCGACCGGCGATTTCCTTGGCGAGTTCGAGATTGCGGCGCGCGATCGCCGACGCCGAAAACAGGACCTCGATGTCCTTACCGCGTACAACTGGCATCAATCACCTTCCACAGAGATCGCCTAGCCGGCGAAGATGACCGTAACGGTCTTCACGCCGTTTCTAGGCACATCGAGGCGGCTGGAAAAGCCGAATCTTTCGCCGGGCGCCAGTGAGCGGTTGGATGTCCCCAGCCTGTAGCGGATGATATTGCTGTCATTGTCGGTGACGCGGATTTCGAGCGGCGGCAATGCCTGTGACCTCATCCCGTCATTGGCTGCCTCGCCGTCGACGAACAGCACCGGCTTCAGGCCCGACGCATCGATGCGCGACGTCACGCCGGAAATGGTGAGCGCGCTCGCCGGCTCCGCGTTCGCCCGGAACGGACCCTGCCTGACCAGCGCATGACCGCCCGACACCCAGAAGGAGACCAGCGCTATGCCGATGCCGGCGATCCAGAACATCGGGCCGCCCCGCGAGGATCGTGGCGGCGCGGCCTCCGGTTTGCGCAGCATGCCCATGCCTTCGATCGATGGCGTCGAGGATATCTGCGGGGGTGGCGTCGGTTCCCGATGAGCGGCAAAACGCGGCAGCACCACATAGTCGGCATCGATGATGTCGGCAGCATCGAACATGGCGCGCTCCGGCGCGGCATTTGTTGCCGTACCGGTCATGATTTCGCCGGAAACAGGGCGCGCGGTTCTCTCGTCAGCCATTACGGCACCAGTGGAGTCTTCGTTTCTTTTGCGTAAACGGAATTGGTTAACGCTTCCCCACCGGAATGGCTTTGACGAACGCCGAGCGTTGAAAAATTAACCGCCGGTTAACCATGCCGGCCGATGGTCTGTTAGAGTAGATTGTGGCGCGTCGCCGCCGAAAGTTTCAGGTCGCCGAACGTGATCCGCTTCGAAAATGTCGGCCTCCGCTATGGCATGGGTCCGGAAATCCTCCGCGACATTTCCCTGCACATTCCGGAGCGCTCCTTTCAGTTCCTGAGCGGCCCCTCGGGCGCCGGCAAGACGACCTTGCTGCGCCTGCTGTTCATGTCGCTGAAGCCGACGCGCGGGCTCATCACCATCTTCGGCAAGGACCGCTCGCGTATCTCGCGCGGCGAACTGCCGCTGCTACGCCGCCGCATCGGCGTGGTATTCCAGGATTTCCGCCTGCTCGACCACATGACGACCTACGAGAACGTCGCGCTGCCTTTGCGCGTGCGCGGGCGCGAGGAGGCAAGCTACCGCACCGACGTCACCGAGCTCTTGAAATGGGTCGGCCTCGGCGAGCGCATGCATGTGCTGCCGCCGGTGCTTTCCGGCGGCGAGAAGCAGCGCGCCGCGATCGCCCGTGCCTTGATCGAACAGCCGGAGATCCTTTTAGCCGACGAGCCGACCGGCAATGTCGACCCGCCGCTGGCGCGCCGGCTGCTCAGGCTGTTCATCGAGCTCAACCGGCTGGGCACCGCTGTCGTGATCGCCACCCACGACCTTGGCCTGATGGAGCAGGTCGATGCGCGTCGCATGATTCTGGCAGGCGGAAGGTTGGACCTCTATGACTGACTTTCCGGCCGATCGGTTCCAGGACGAAACCGCCGACGCCGAGACACCGGTGACGGTCCGGCGTGTTCAGCGCAAGACGGCGCCGATCGTGCCGGCGCAGAACATCGCCGGACGGGCGCTGGTGCTGGTCATCGCCATCATGACCTTCCTGTCCTGCCTCACCTTCGGCGCGGTGACGCTGGTGCGCGATACGGCATCCGTCTGGGAAAACCAGATCTCGCGCGAGGCGACGATCCAGATCAAGCCGGCCGACGGCCTCGACATGGAGGCAGCGCTCACCCAGGCTTCGCAGATCGCCGGCGAATTTCCCGGCGTCAAGGGCACCAAGATCATCGACCGCGACGCGACGGCGCGCCTTCTGGAGCCGTGGCTGGGCAGCGGCCTCAACATCGACGAACTGCCGGTGCCGCGCCTGATCATCGTCACCATCGACGAGGCCAGCCCGCCCGACTTTGCCGCCATGCGCGCCGCGATCACGCCCAAGATCCCGACCGCGGCACTCGACGATCATCGCACCTGGGTCGACCGGCTGGTCGCCATGGCGCACACGACCGTGACGATCGGCATCGCCGTTCTGGTGCTGATGCTGTCAGCAACCGTGCTGACGGTGATCTTCGCTACACGCGGCGCCATGGCCGGCAACGGCCATATCATCGAGGTGCTGCATTTCGTCGGCGCCGAGGCGCGCTTCATCGCGCGCGAGTTTCGCTGGCATTTCCTGGTCACCGGCATGAAGGGCGCGGCCGCCGGCGGCTCCCTGGCGATCGCCGTCTTCATCGTCTTTTCCTGGTGGTCGTCGCGCAACATGGCGACGCCGCAGGCCGATCAGGCGACCGCGCTGTTCGGCAATTTCGCCATCGGCTCGGCAGGCTATTTCGGCGTCGGCCTGATGGTGTTGGTGATCGGCGTGCTGACCGCGGCGACCTCGCATGCGACCGTCGTCGCCTATCTCAGCGACATCGACGTTCGCCAGCCGGAGGGATGACCCATGAGTCCCACCCGAAAGTCAGCGCAAGGCATTGTTTACAAACAAGACAACGATCACACATGGGCATCTGCCGTAACGCAAAGTGCGCCGTTTCATCTATCCACGGCCGCATTTCAGGATTAACCATGGGATGCTTTCAGGATTAACCCGGGGATGATGGACGCGCGGGACTCGATCGGGACAGCTGGACGGATGCCGACGGTGCCTGCACGCGCCGCCGTTTCCGCCAAGCCCAGCGGTTTGAGGCTCGCCCTGCGCATCTGCGGATTCGTCGTTCTCGCCATCCTGGTGCTTTTTGCCGGCGGCTTCGGCTGGTTTGCCGACAAAGTCAGCCATATGACGACCCCGCTCGACCCGGCCAGGGCCGATGCCATCATCGTGCTCACCGGCGGGCAGTCGCGGCTCGACGCGGCGATGGACCTTTTGGCGTCCGGCAAGGGCGAACGACTGCTGATCAGCGGCGTCCATCCATCGGCCACCAAACGCCAGCTGCAGGCGGCTATGGGCGGCGACATGCAGCTCTTCTCCTGCTGCGTCGATATCGACCGTGCCGCGCTCGACACCATCGGCAATGCCGAGGAGAGCGCCAAATGGGTCGAGAACCACGCCTATGGCAGCATCATCATCGTCACCAACAATTACCACATGCCGCGCAGCCTGCTCGAGATGGGCCGGCTGCTGCATGGCGCGCACCTCGAACCCTATCCGGTGGTCAACACCAATCTCGGCAATGGCAGTTGGCTGACCAAGCCGGAAGCGCTGCGCGTGCTGCTGACCGAATACAGCAAATATGTGCTGTCGCTGGCGCGCGGCTTCCTGCCGCTTCGCACGACGCCCGAAGGCGTGACGCTCGCCGAAGCCTCCGCCGTGGCTAAAAACTAATGCATGTCGCCCAAAAGTGCGCAGCCGTTTTGGGATAACGACATGCATCAAAACAAAGACTTTAAAGCGCGTCGCCTGAATCCGTTTCATCGCGACGCGCTTTAAGCTTTGCCCGGCGCACTGTCGCGCAGGCGCGCGATCTCTTGCTCCAGACCGGCGATGCGCCGGTCGCGCTCGGCAAGGGCGGCGGCGACGTCAGCCGCCTCGAAGCGCTGCGGAATGTGCTGCGGACAATTGGCATCCCAGGCCGACACCGTGAACAGGATCGCCTGTTCCGGCCGCGCCTTGTAGTCCGCCGGCATCAGCCTTGCCGTCAGCGCGGGATCATTTTCGACGATCCGCGCCCTGCCCCAGATCTTGATGCGCTGCCGCAGCATATAATCGATCAGGAACAGGAAAGCCTGGTCGTTGTCCTCCAGATTGCCCTGGGTGATGAACTGCCGGTTCCCGGAAAAATCGGCAAAGCCGATCGTGTGCTCATCCAACACCTTGAGGAAGCCGGCCGGCCCGCCGCGATGCTGGATATAGGGCTGGCCTTCGGCGTTGGCCGTCGCCAGGAACACACTGGTCTGCGCTTCGATGAAGGCCGCGAGGTCCGGCGCGATCGCTGCCCGCCAGCCGCCGCGCTGCTCGACACGCGCATAGGAATCGCGCGACCCCTTGCGGGACTGGATGGCCTTGACGGTCGGCGTGAAGGCGACGTCGCTGGTGAAGGCATTCATATCAATGTCCTCCAAGGTCGAGGCCGAAAGCGAACAACTTCAGGCTAATGCATGTCGCCCAAAAGTGCGCAGCGGTTTTGGGATAACGGCATGCATAAAAACAAAGACTTTAAAGCGCGTCGCCTGAATCCGTTTCATCGCGACGCGCTCTAGGTCGAATCAGGCGGCCTGATGGGCTTGCACGACCGGGAAGTCGACCTCGGTATCCGCAACCTTATTGATGTAGTTTGTCCATACGTTGAGAGCGACATGCTGCACGATCTCGATGATCTGCGCGTCGTCGTAGCCGGCGCGCCTCACCGCCTCGAGGTCAGCCTCGCCGACATGGCCACGCTCGCGCGCGACCTTGGCCGCGAAGCGGACGGCGGCCGCGGCCATGCCGTCGTTGGAACGACCTTCCCGGTTGGCAACCATCTCCGCATCGTCGAGACCGGCGAGATTCTTGCCCAGATAGGTGTGGGCGGAAAGACAATAGGTGCACTCGTTGATTTCCGCGACAGCCAGCGCGATGCGCTCTCGGGTCGGCGCCGGCAGCCGGCCTTTGGATAGTGCCGCCGACATTCCAAGATAACCCTCCAACGCGGCCGGACTTCTGGAGACTAACCTGAAGAGATTTGGTGCGATGCCGAGTTGTTTCTCGACAGCCTTCAGCATCGCCTGCGAGGCTTCAGGTGCGTCCGAGATAGTCTTAGGCATGGGGATGCGAGGCATGTGAACTCCTATCGGGTCGATGACGACAGGAAAATGGATTCTTCCAAAATAAAACAGTAGATGGCATATCTGGTATACATCCTTCCAAAATATGGAAATGGCGATGGATCGCCTCGACGCCATGTCCCTGTTCGTCGCCGCGGTGGAGGCCGGCAGCCTCTCCGCCGCCGCGCGACGTGCCGGCGTGCCGCTGGCGACCGTCAGCCGCAAGCTCTCCGGACTGGAGAAGCATTTGAAGACGCGTCTGCTCAACCGCTCGACACGGCGCCTGACGCTGACCGATGCCGGCCAGTCCTATCTGGCCGCCTGCCGCCGTGTCCTCGACGAGGTAAGCGACGCCGAGCGCACCGCGGCCGGCGAATACTCGAGCCCGACCGGCGAACTGGTCATCACCGCGCCGGTCGTCTTCGGCCGCCTGCATGTGCTGCCGGTGATCACCGACTTTCTCGCCGTCTATCCGCAAGTGGATATCCGCCTGACCTTGTCGGACCGGATCACCCAATTGGTCGAGGAGCATATCGATCTGGCCGTGCGCATCGGTGACCTGCCGGACTCGGCCATGGTTGCGATCCGCCTCGGCTCGATACGTCGCATTGTCTGTGCAAGCCCAGCCTATCTGGCCAAGCATGGCACGCCGGCGAAACCGCCGGAGCTTGCCGGGCACGACTGCATCACCTTCGAAGGTCTTGCCGCTGCCGCGATATGGAGCTTCGAAACCGGCAAGACGGAAACCATCGTCCCGGTCCGCTCACGCCTTCAGGTCAACACCGCAGAGGCGGCGATCGATGCCGCGATTGCCGGGCTCGGCCTGACGAAAGTGCTCTCTTACCAGGCCGATATCGCCGTGCGCGCCGGCGCGCTGCGGGTGGTGTTGGAGCCGTTCGAACCGCCGTCCTGGCCGGTCAGCCTCGTTCATGCCGGCCAGGGCCGGCTGCCGGTGAAGTTGCGGGCCTTCCTCGACTTCGCCGCGCCGCGCCTCAAGGAGCGGCTGGCGCGGTCGCTCTAGCGGCGGCATTCGACCACCGCGCCGTTTCCTTTTTGCCGCCGCTTGGTGTAACCAACGCACATTTCCTCACCGGGCCCCTTGCATGCTCATCATCCGCTCGCTGGCGTTCAACTTCGTCTTCTATCTCAGCCTGATCGTCCAGATGATCTTCTGGACGCCCTATTATTTCCTGTCGCCGCGCCACCGCGCCTGGTTCGTGCCGAAATTCTGGTCGCGCACCTCGATGTGGCTCTACGACAAGATCGCCGCGACCAAGAGCGAAATCACAGGCGCCGAGAACCTGCCGGAAGGCTCTTTCATCCTGGCGCCGAAGCACCAGTCCTTCTGGGACGCGATCGCTTTCTTCCCCTATCTCGACGACGCGCTCTACATCCTGAAGCGCGAGCTGACCTGGATCCCCTTCTTCGGCTGGTACATCATGAAGATGCGGATGATCCCGGTCGACCGCGGCAGCCGCTCGAAAGCGCTCAAGGCGGTCGTCGCCGCGACCAGGCAGGAGATGGACCGCAATCCGCGCCAGCTCATCATCTATCCCGAAGGCACGCGCCGCCCGCCGGGTGCCGAGCCGTCCTACAAATACGGCATCGTCGAGCTTTACACGCATCTCGGCGTTCCTGTCGTGCCGGTCGCCCATGTCGCCGGCCTTTACTGGCCACGCCGCAAGTTCCTGCGCTATCCGGGCACCATCAAGGCCCGCTTCCTGCCGCCGATTCCGCCGGGCCTCGGCAAGGAGGAATTCATGCAGCGGCTGATCGGCGATACGGAAGCCGCCTGCGACCGGATGCTCGTCGAGGCAGCGCTGGCGCCGAACCCGCCGCCCATGCCGCCGACGGCGGTGAAGCGGCTGGCCGAACTCGGCGTAACCGCAAAGACCTGAATCGCTATCGCAGCGCCGCAAGCGCCGTGGTCAGCACCAGCGTTGCGGCAAAGACCAGGTTGATGATTCGCGAGGCCAGCGGATGGCGCAGAAAGCGCGCGAAAGCCGTGCCTGCAAGCAGCCACGCCACATGGATGGCGACGATCATCGCGACGAGCACCAGCAGCCTGGTGAAAGTGCCTAATGTATGGGCCTGTGACGCCGCACCGGCGAAGACGGCGGCGATCGCCACATAGGCTTTCGGGTTGGCGACGGCGAGCATGAAGCCGCCGAGAAAATCAGGCTTCGTCGCCGTGCTCCCGCGTTCGGCCAATGGCGGCGCGGTCGCAATCTTGAAAGCCAGATAAAGGATGTAGACGGCCGAAAGGATCCCGAGCACTGTGGCCAGCCCGGGCATCGAGGCGAGCATGCCGACAATGCCGGCGCCGACAACCAGAAGCACGGCGATCGTTCCAAGCACAACGCCCCACGTGTAACTCAGCGAGGCACGCAGGCCGAAAGCTGCGCCGACGGCGGTCACGCTGATGGTCGCCGGTCCCGGGCTGCCCATGACGACGGTCGCCGCCAGGACCAGCGCCAGCAATTGCTGCCAAGGCTGCACTTCGCTCAGACCGGCCATGCCAAACCCTCCTCCTTGTCGCGACGCGACAGGACTTACGGGGATTTTGTCATGGCCGTCTTGGACGATCGTGCGCCTTGTCAGGCACTGGCGCGGTTGAAGTAACCCGGGCACCGGAAGCGCGGGAAGCCGGCATTTGCAGGCCGGCCTCACCTGAAGATCGACACGCCTTAGGCGCTGGCGCGGTCGAGCGCCCCGATGTCGTCAGCCGAAAGCTTGAGCGACGCGGCGCGGATCAGACTGTCCATCTGGGCCGGCGTCGTGGCGCTGGCGATCGGCGCGGTGACGCCCGGCCGCGCCATGATCCAGGCCAGCGCCACTTCCGCCTGCTTGGCTGAATGACGCTCGGCCAGGGCATCGAGCGCGGAAAGGATGCGCATGCCGCGCTCGTTGAGATAGCCCGCCACGCCCTCGCCGCGCGCGCTTTGACCGAGATCGGCCTTGCTGCGGTATTTGCCGCTCAGAAACCCCTTGGCGAGGCTGAAATAGGTGATGACGCCGATATGCTCGGCCTTGCAGAGGTCGAGCAGCGGTCCGTCGAGCGACGCGCGATCGTACAAATTGTATTCGGGCTGCAGAACCTCGTAACGCGGCAGGCTGCGCAGGCTGGCGACGTCGAGCGCCGCGCGCAACTGGCCGGCATCGAGATTGGAGCAGCCCGGATAGCGGATCTTGCCCTTTTCGAGCAGGCGTTGATAGGCGCCGAGCGTTTCCTCGTAAGGCGTGGCGGGGTCCGGCCAGTGCGAGAGATAGAGGTCGATGACGTCGACCTGCAGCCGCTTCAGTGAAGTCTCGACCGCCTTTTCGATATAGGCGGCGGAGAGATCCTTCTTGCCCTGGCCCATGTCGGAGCCGACCTTGGTGATGACGACGACATGATCGCGCTTGCCGCGGCTCTTCATCCAGTTGCCGATGATGGTTTCCGATTCGCCGCCCTTGTTGCCGGGAACCCAGCGCGAATAGGCATCGGCCGTATCGATGGCGTTGAAGCCAGCTCCGACGAACCGATCAAGCAGATCGAAGGAGGTCTTCTCGTCGGCGGTCCAGCCGAAGACGTTGCCGCCCAGGACCAGAGGCGCGATGGAAAGGTCGGTGCGACCGAGACGGCGTTTCTGCAAGACTGATCTCCGTGATGCTGGAATGGGCCTGATGCCCCCTGATGCCCAAGGATGCGAGTTGCCGCTAAGCTAGGTCGCGCTCGGCCGAGGTCAAAGGCATGGTTTTGCTTTTTGATCGGACCAGAGCAATTCCAGCAAAAGTACGCAGGGGTTGGGCTCGGCGGCTTCACGGCAGCCTTTGCGTCCGGAATTGCGAAAAAACAAAGAGATAGAGCATTGGAGGCGATCGCGTTCTCGCCGGAAATACGCGCTTCACGAAGATGCGACCTGACGGCCCACCTCCTCCAGCCAGTGATCGCGGATGCCGAGCGCCTTGAGGTGATCGAGTGTGCTCAGCACATAGTCCTCGTTGTTGCCGGATCGACCGACGGCGCCGCGGACGACCTTTGCCGCCTGACCGGAATCGAGCCCGCCGGCATATTGCTCATGCTGCCGGTCGACGATGTAGGTGACCGCCTCGACAGTTCCGCCGCCATTCAGCCGGACGTCCAGCATGCGTTCGCGATAGACGCTGGTCACCAGCTCGCGCTCGCGCAGGTAGGAAAGCACCTCGTCGCGCAAATTGCCGGGAACGCGATAAGCGAGGCCAATGCAGGAGCCGCCCCGGTCGAGGCCGAGCACCAGCCCCGGCCGCCCGCGCGTGCCGCGATGCACGAAGGAATAGACGCAAAGCGCGCGGCGATAGCCGTAAAGCCGGGCGCGGCGCGTTTCGACATGGGCAAATCCGGGCCGCCAGATCAGCGACCCATAGCCAAAAACCCAAAAATCGCCCATATCGCCAAGCCTGATCGCATTCGAGTGAACGACACCGCACCGCTAAGGTGCTTCTTCTGTTCCCCGCTTATTTGCGTGAGAGTGAATGCCCGCTCGCCAGATGAGGGTTAACGAGAGCCGCAGCATGACGTCAAGTGACGAGCGACCGCCCAGACTTCGCCGCCGGCTGTTGTGGCTTGCCGCATTCCTTGTCGTGCTGTTCGCCATCTACAGCGGCGGCTGGTTCTATCTCGCCGAGAGGCTCAAGACCGAAGCCGACCGGGCGGTGGCGAGACTGGGCAGCAAGGGTATCGCCGCCGGCTGCGCCAACCTCGCCGTCAGCGGTTATCCGGTGAGCTTCACGGTCTCCTGCGACAACATCGCCTATGAGGACGACGCCGGGAAAGTCGCCGCCTCCACCGGAAGCTTCAACGCCGTCGCCGACATCACCGGACCTTTGTCGCCGGTCGCCGATCTGCGCGGCCCGCTGAGGACGATGGCGCCCGGCATGCCGCCGCTCTGGATCGACTGGGACCAGTTGCAGGCGAATGTCAAAGTGTCATGGCCGCTGCCAAGGAGTGTTTCGCTGTGGGCCGAAGGGCTCTCCGGCCAGACCGATCCGCAAGACGATACGGATCCGATGCAATTGTTCAGCGCCGGCAAGGCGGCCGGCCAGTTGCAGCCGATTGGCCAGGACATCAATTATATCGGCAGCTTCGGCGATCTGGAGATCAATGCTGATGCCATTGGCGGGCGCGCGCTGCCCGCGCTTGACGGCAGCGGCGAGGTGACGCTGAAGAACGGCGCGGCATTGATCGCGGCACCGCCGAAGAGCCTGCGCGGCCAGTCGATCGACATCGCCAAGCTCGACCTGTCGTCAGGCACGGCGCGCATCACCGTGTCCGGACCGGTCTCCGTCGACGCGGAAGGCCTGATCGACGCAAGCCTGACGATCAAGCTCAAGGATCCCAAGGCGGTGGCCGCCATCCTTGGCGGCGCCATTCCCGAGCACAAGAGCGAGATCGAGCAGGGATTTGCCGGCATTGCCATGCTTGGCAAGGAGCCATCCCTGCCGCTCAGGATCGTCAAGGGAAAAGCCTCGCTGGGCTTCATTCCGCTCGGCAAGATTAAGCCGCTAGAGTAATCCAACGATGGCGAAGCCAGTCAGACTGCTCAGCGTCGGCGCCTTCACCCTCGACACGATCCTTCGCGTCGAGACGCTGCCCACGCATCAAGGCAAATTCATCGCCAGCGACGGCGTCCAGATCGCCTCCGGCATGGCGACGAGCGCCGCCTGCGCCGCGCATCGCCTCGGCGCCGAAGTCTCGCTATGGGCAAGCGCCGGCGACGATCTGGTCGGCGACCAGCTGATCGCCGACATTCAGGCCGAAGGCGTCGACTGCAGCCTCATCCGCCGCGTCGCCGGCGCGCGTTCGGCGCTGGCCGCTATCCTTGTGGATGCGCGTGGCGAGCGCGTCATCGTGCCGTTCTACGACAGACAAGCGCAAGCCGATCCCGAGGCGCTGCCGCTCGCCGACCTCTCCGGTTTCGATGCCGTGCTGGTGGATGTTCGCTGGCCGGGTGCCGCAGCCCTTGCTCTGAGTGCGGCCAGATCGATCGGCCGTCCGGCAATCCTGGATGCCGACACCGCGCCTGTCGAAGTCCTGGAGCGCCTGCTGCCTTTGGCCTCGCACATTGTCGCTTCCGAGCCGGCGGCGCGCATCGTCTGCGGCCATGCGCTGGACCCTGAAAGCGCCTGCGCCGATCTTGCCTCGCGCACCGATGCCTTCGTCGCGGTGACCGGCGGTGCGGCCGGGACCTGGTGGCACGACCGGGCGACCGCGCGCGTGCGCCATGTCGAGGCGCCGAGGGTCAAGGCGATTGATACGCTCGCCGCCGGCGACGTCTTCCACGGCGCCTTTGCGGTCGGCCTTGCCGAGGCCATGCCGATGGAAGAGGCCCTGCGCTTTGCCAGCGCCGCCGCCGCGCTCAAATGCCTGCGCTTCGGCGGCCGGCTTGGTGCGCCGAACCGCGCCGAGACGCTGGCCATGATGGCGGCGTATTGGCCGCCATCGGAACAAGGGTAGTTCCTCGACACCGGGATTTTGAAGGGTTGCCGTCTGTCGGCGGGCAGACTTCACCATCCTTGCCGTGAGGTCGGTGCTAACTGTGGAATTGGCGGAAAGTCTGCCCTCGTCATCCTAGGGCGAAGCAAGGAGCGAAGCGACGCGCGCAGACCCTAGGATCCATGCCGTGACGCTAAAGCATTGCAGCGGTTACAGAATTTTGCACCGCTGCACCCTACGTCGAACGTCACGGAATGGATTCTCTGGTCAAGCCCGAGAATGACGACCCAGTGGACGTCTCGGCCAATCTCGAAGATATACCACCTCTCGCCGCAGACATAGCCGATCGGTCAAAATCCGGTGCGGAAGCCTAGGGCTTGGCTCCCGGATGCTCGACCGCCTGCCGGCCGAAATCTGGCACGTCGATGTCCTGGCCGGCCTCGATGATCGAGCGGCGGACGGCGCGCGTACGGGTGAAGAGATCGAACAGCTTTTCACCGTCGCCCCAGCGGATCGCTCGCTGCAGCGAAGCAAGATCTTCCGAAAAACGCGCCAGCATCTCCAGGATCGCGTCCTTGTTGTGCAGGCACACGTCCCGCCACATGGTCGGGTCGGAGGCGGCAAGACGGGTAAAGTCGCGGAAACCGGAAGCGGAGTATTTGATGACTTCGCTCTTGGTCACCGCTTCCAGGTCGTCCGCCGTGCCGACGATGTTGTAGGCGATGATATGCGGCAGATGCGAAACGATGGCCAAGGTCATGTCGTGATGCTGCGGGTCCATCGTATCGATGTTGGAACCGCAGCGCCGCCAGAATTCCGAAAGCTTCTCGAGTACCGCGGGATCGGTGCCGGGCAGCGGCGTGAAGATGCACCAGCGATTCTCAAAGAGATCGGCGAAGCCGGCGTCAGGACCGGATTTCTCCGTGCCCGCCAGCGGATGTCCGGGGATGAAGTGCACGCCCTTCGGCACATGCGGTTGCATCTGCGCGATCACCGAGGCTTTGGTCGAGCCGACATCGGTGAGGATGGCGCCCTTCTTCAGCGCCGGCGCGATCTCGGCCGCGACCTCGCCGGACGAGCCTACCGGCACCGAGACGATGACGAGGTCGGCGCCGCGCACGGCGTCGCTGGCATCGGTGCTGTAGGTATCGCCGAGGCCGAGCGCCTCGGCGCGCTTGAGCGTCGATGCGCTGCGCGTCGCAATGGCAATATGGCGCGCCAGGCCCTCGCGGCGGATCACTCGGGCAAGCGACGAGCCGATCAGGCCGATGCCGACCAGCGCAATTTTCTCGAACATCGGTGATGCCATGGTGCTTAGCTTTTCAGGAAACTCGTCAGCGCATCGATGACGCCGCGATTGGCCTCTTCTGTGCCGATGCTCATGCGCAGCGCATTGGGAAAGCCGTAGCCAGCGACGCGGCGCAGGATATAGCCGCGCTGGCTGAGGTAATCCTCCGCGGCCGCCGCCGAGTGCTTTTTGGCGTCGGGGAAGTGAATCAGCACGAAATTGCCGACGCTGGGCGTGACGCGCAGGCCGAGCCCAGTCAGCTCCGTGCTGAGCCAGGCCAGCCAGCGCTCGTTATGCGCAACGCTGCGCTCGATATGGGCGCGGTCGCGGATCGCGGCGATGCCGGCCTCGATCGCGGTCGCATTGACGTTGAAGGGGCCGCGCACGCGGTTGATCGCGTCGACGATATGCGCCGGCCCATACATCCAGCCGACGCGCGCGCCGCCAAGGCCGAGCTTGGAGAAGGTGCGGGTCATCACCACGTTTTCGGAACTGCCCGCCAGCTCGATGCCGGCTTCATAGTCGTTGCGCCGCACATATTCGGCATAGGCCGCGTCGAGCACCAGAAGCACGTTCTTCGGCAGGGCCGCATGCAGCCGGCGCACTTCCTGGAAGGGCACATAGGTGCCGGTCGGATTGTTGGGATTGGCGAGGAACACGATCCGCGTCGCCGGCGTGACCGCGGCGAGGATCGCGTCGATGTCGGCGCGCTCGTCGGTTTCCTTGACCGCCACAGGCTTGGCGCCGGCCGCCTGGATGTAGATCTTGTAGACCATGAAGGCGTGCTCGGTGAACACGGCCTCGTCGCCCGGCGCGAGATAAGTCTGCGCCAGGAGCCCCAGTATCTCGTCGGAGCCGTTGGAGCAGATGATGTTTGCCGGGTTGAGCCCATGCACCTCGGCGATCGCCTCGCGCAGCCGGCGGGCGGAGCCATCCGGATAAACATCCAGCTTTGCCGCCACTTCGCGCGCGGCCTCGATTGCCTTCGGCGAGGGTCCGAGCGGATTTTCGTTCGACGACAGTTTGTAGACTTTCGTCACGCCGGCCGGTGCGGTGCTTTTTCCCGGCACATAGGCCTCGATGTCCATGATGCCCGCGCGGGGCGTCGGACGGGGCTGATCCTGCTTCATGTCACAAATCCGTCGAAAGGCCTTCAAGGCCGCAGCGGAAATACAGGCCATGGCCCGGAATGTCGAGTGCCGGCGCACCCGCGTCCACCCGCAAGAAGGCTACCCGTTGACGAACAGCGGCGCTGGCCCTAGAAGAACTGCCAGACTTCCGTGGTGATTTGGCCGGTCGGCTTGCAGCCACGTTAAACAACTCGCTAAAGGGCCGTTTGCAACCTGTAACCGGCTTTGCGACGGCAAGCCGGTTTTTTGTTGTCCGCGGCCGGCCGGACACCGCACCGGGACGAGACCGATGCGGGACAGGATGAGGACTGCCATGGCCGCTCAGCGCGCTGCAAGAACCAAGGACGAGGCCGACCATCCGTCGAGCCCGGTGCTGCAGTTCGGCCCCGACAAGCCGCTGAAGCTCGACGCCGGCACCTTGCTTGCGCCTTTCCAGATCGCCTACCAGACCTACGGCACGCTGAACGACGCGCGCTCCAACGCCATCCTCGTCTGCCACGCGCTGACCGGCGACCAGCACGTCGCCAACGCCAATCCCGTGACCGGCAAGCCGGGCTGGTGGGAGGTGCTCATCGGCCCCGGCAAGATCATCGACACCAACCGCTTCTTCGTCATCTGCTCCAACGTCGTCGGCGGCTGCCTCGGCTCGACCGGCCCGGCCTCGACCAATCCGGCGACCGGCAAGCCTTACGGGCTCGACCTGCCGATCATCACCATCCGCGACATGGTGCGCGCGCAGGCGATGCTGGTCGACCATTTCGGCATCGAAAAGCTGTTTTGCGTGCTTGGCGGCTCGATGGGCGGCATGCAGGTGCTGGAATGGGCGGCCAGTCATTCGGAGCGCGTGTTCTGCGTTCTGCCGATCGCTACCGGCGCCCGCCATTCCTCGCAGAACATCGCCTTCCACGAGGTTGGGCGGCAGGCCGTCATGGCCGATCCGGAATGGCATGGCGGCAAATATCTCGATTTCGGCAGACGTCCGGAAAAAGGGCTGGCCGTCGCGCGCATGGCCGCCCACATCACCTATCTTTCGGAAGCCGCGCTCCACCGCAAGTTCGGCCGCAATCTGCAGGACCGCGAGGCGCTGACCTTCGGCTTCGATGCCGATTTCCAGATCGAAAGCTATCTGCGCCATCAGGGCATGACCTTCGTCGACCGCTTCGACGCGAACTCATACCTCTATCTGACCCGCGCGATGGACTATTTCGACCTTGCCGCCGATCACGGCGGACGATTGGCCGATGCTTTCGCCGGCACCAAGACGCGTTTCTGTCTCGTTTCCTTCACCAGCGATTGGCTGTTTCCGACCGAGGAGAGCCGCTCGATCGTGCACGCCTTGAACGCGGCGGGCGCTTCCGTCTCCTTCGTCGAGATCGCGACCGATCGCGGCCACGACGCCTTCCTGCTCGACGAGCCGGAACTGTTCGCGGCCATCAACGGCTTCATCGCCTCCGCCGCACGCGCGAGAGGCCTCGGCGCATGACCCCGAACCGAAGGTCAGCGAACGCAAAAAGTTGCAGATTTGTCGGACCGGGATCATGGGCCAGGCAGGAGGCGAAGCCATGAGCGTCAATCGCGCCCAGCGTGTCGACCTCGAGGTCGTCACCGATCTCATACCGGCCAATTCGCGCGTGCTCGACGTCGGCTCGGGCGACGGCGTGCTTCTGGAGCTTTTGCAGGAGACCAAGCAGGTCGACGGCCGCGGCCTGGAACTGTCGCAGCGCGGCGTCAACGAATGCGTGGCGCGCGGCCTTTCGGTTATCCAGGGCGACGCCGACACCGATCTTGAATTCTACGCCGACAAGGGTTTCGACTTTGTCGTCCTGTCGCAGACCCTGCAAGCGACGCGCAACCCGAAGGTCGTGCTCGATCAGCTGCTCAGGATCGGCAACCGCGCCATCGTCTCCTTCCCCAATTTCGGTCATTGGCGCGTGCGCTTTTCCTTGCTGGTCAAGGGCAGGATGCCGGTCACCAAGGACCTTCCCTATTCCTGGTACGACACGCCCAACATCCACTTCTGCACCATCCGCGACTTCGTCAACCTGTGCGACGAGCTCGGCGCGACCGTCGAGAAGGCGACCGCGCTCGACGCCAACGGCCAGAAGATTGGCCTGTCGATGCCCTGGTGGTTCTGGAATTTCTTCGGCCAGCAGGCGGTGTTTTTGTTGAAGAGGGCCTAAGCCTTACGAAGCGTACTCGACGAGCGCATGGTTCTCGCCGGCTAGTTCCTGATCAATGATCGAGGCGATGACTGACCAGTCCCCTCCAGCCAGGCCAGCGCCTATTCTTGGATAGCCGATGCGCTGGCCGGAAAATCCAGTTCTAACCGCCTTCATCACTTTGCGGATGGCCTCGTAGTCGGCTTTCACGCCTGGGCCACGCCAGTGAAACTGGGTATAGCCGTTGACGACATGGAAAGCCCTATCCTCTCGCCGAATCTCTGCGACTGATATGGTTCCCAACTTTGAGCTGTCGCCTTTGGCGGTTGCGAGATCGGCAGCGTAGGCCTCAGGAAATTTCTGCTTGATCGCGAGAGCAATGCCTTTGCCCATCTGGCATTGGCAATTGCAGCCATGCACGATCGCATCGAATTCTCCTTCGAGCGCAAACTGCAGCAGATCGCCACGAATCGTCCGCATCCTCCCGCCTCCTTCAGCCAGGCACATCAGTAGCCTTGTGCGGATGCTCTACGCCGTCAACGAAGATAACGTCGGATTCAGAGTTATCGGTGCGCAACTCGAGTATCCGTTGATACGCGGGCGACCGGTACCAGTCCCGCGCATGCTGCCTGTCGGGGAATTCAATGGCGATCAGGTGGCCGGGCCAGTCGTTTTCCAGGACCTCGACCTCGCCGCCATGGACGATGAAGCGCCCGCCGAACGGCGCCAGCGTGGCGTCTATCTTCTCGAGATACTCGACCATCCAGGGGCCTGGCGTGACTTGGCGCATATGGGCAACGGCGTAAGCGGTCATGATTCTGCTCCTTTATGGACCGAAGCCGATGGCCGGTCTCGTGGCGTCACAATGCGAAAGCCAGGTAGTCCAGTCGATTACCTTGGACGTCATCGGGACTGGGTATGCCCCTTGGCCATGGCGAAGCGGACTGTCGCACCACCCACAAGCCAATTGTGTTGCCATCAAACCGCAAAGCTGCGGAAAAGCCGCCAATTCCGGCATTTCTTGCAGGTTGCGGCGTGACAGAAAGATGGCTTTTTTGTAGCGTCATCCGCAAATCAAAAGGCGGGATACGAAGATAGCGATCAGACCCATCCGGAAAACACCAGGACCGACCGGTAGCGGCAGCCCTATGTCGAGCGAAGACGGCCCGCTGATTACAGTGATTACGCCGACGCACAACCGGCGCAGCCAGGTCGTGCGCGCGGTGGAAAGCGTCCTGGCGCAGACATTTACCCGCTTTGAACACATTGTGGTCGACGACGGTTCGACGGACGGGACGGCCGCCGCGCTTGCCGAAATCCGCGACCCAAGGCTGATCTATGTCGGCGCCAAATGGCGTGGCGCCAATGCCGCGCGCAACGCGGGCATAGAGCGCGCGCGTGCGCCGGTTGTGACGTTCCTCGATTCGGACGATGTCTATCTGCCGGACCGGCTGGAGCGGACGCTGGCGCGCTTCGACGAGAACCCTTCGCTCGAGGTGCTGATCAGCTCCTTCCTGTCGGTGAAGGGCAGCCGCAGCACCAAATGCATCAATCGCAACGCCTTTCTCGACAAGAGCACGCTGCAGCGTGCCCTGGTTTCGCAGACCATCTTCATTGCCGGCTCGGCAATCACGGCCCGGCTCGGATCGCTGCTCGCGATCGGCGGTTACGACAGCGACGTGGCGCGCATGCAGGACCGCGAATTGCTGCTGCGCTTTGCCCAGCGCAGCGGCGCCTTGCTGTCTGACGACATCGATTGGAAGAAGTACAATTCGGAGAATTCGATCTCCGGCCGCCGCGACGGCTATGTCCAGGCCTATGCCAATCTGATCGACAAGCATCCCTATATCGCCGACCGCTATCCCGACGTTCCGCCTTATATGATTGCGCGGCAGATCATCGCCGATATCCTCAAGGGCAGGTTGCCACAGGCTTTTTCGGGCTACCATGCCAACCGGTCGTCCAAATCGCTCGGCTACTCGCCTACCGAACTGGTGCGCGGCTATGTCGTCGGCCGTCGCTGGCGTCGCGACTGCTACGACGAGTTCCGTGCCAAATACGGCGCCCGGGCTGTCTAGAGAGAGCCGCAAGGCCGCTATCTGTCGAGCTCCGGAAAATATGGATCGGAAAACCGCTGCCGAAGGCGCTCGCCGAGCAGACAATCGACGGGCGCCGCATCATCGACGCGGATGTATCTGGCGTCGGTGAGGCCGCTCACCTCCTGGATCAGTTTGCGGCGGATGGCGGTCGAGAATTCGGATGCCGCGTAGATCGGCAGCACGAAGGAACCGGCTCCTCCGGTCACGCAGTCGGCGTAGTAGCGGTCGAGACGGCTGACGCTCGGCGACGGGCTGATGAGTATAGGCAGGCCGTTGATGACGACACCCTTGGCGACGGCGTCATCGCGCATTGCAGCGACGGGCAGCCCGGTATTGTTGGGCCCGTCGCCCGAAATGTCGATGACGCGGCGCGGCGCCGAAAAGCCGGTTCTTTCCAGAAGACCGGCGCCGAAGCCGATGGCGCCTGAAATCGAGGTCCCGCGGAAGCTGCGGAACGGCCGCGCGGCTATTCTGTCGGCGAAAGCGTTGGCGCTGTCCTCGCCATCGATGATCTGCCAAGCAATGACCCCGTCGTCGCGCACGACACCTGCCCATTCGAAATAGGCGAGCGCGATGCGGCCATTTGAACCCGAGCGCACGGCGTTGATGAAGTCGGGATGGCGCAGTGCTTCGACATAGCCGGCACGCTGCAGGGTGAGTTCGTGCTCATCCATCGACTGCGAGATGTCGACGGCAAGCACGAGTTCCACATCCGCCGGCGCACCGTCGCCTGGTGCGGGCAGCGGCGCCGCCTCGGCGCAGGCAAGGCAGGCAAGCAGACCGAACATCGCAAGCATGGCAGCCTCGAACGACCCGGCAAATCTTCCCGGCGATCGCGGCGAAAATAAAGCTATTTCTTCTTGACGCGAGCCGTGGTGGGTGGCGGCTCGATCGCGCCGGCGCGGACACGGGCCGGCTTCAACGCCGGCGCGCCGATATCCTTCACGATACTCAGCGCGCGCGGGAAGAACTGGCTGTTGTGCAGGCCGCGCCCGATGTTGAGGATGGCGGCGTCGGGCAGCCGAGCCTGCAGCATCGCCAGCACCCGTCGCAGCGACGGGCCGTCGAACGCGTCCAGGGCTTCGTCGATAATCACCCATTTTGGCTTCCGCACGGCGATCCGGGCGAAAGCGAGCGCGCGTTGCTCATCATCGCCCAGCTCACGCTCCCAGCGCCCGTTGCGGTCGAGCGACGATGACAGCCGTTCGAGGCCAACCTCGGCAAGCACCGCCGAAATTTCGGCATCGCTCACCGGCGCGGATCCGTTCGGATGATCGAGGACCTCGCGCAGGGTGCCGGCCGGGAAATACGGCACGCGCGGCACGAAGATCGGGGTCTCGCCGGCCGGCAGGCCGATCCGGCCGCTCCCCCATGGCCACAGGCCGGCAATGGCGCGAAAGAACAATGTCTTGCCGGCGCCCGGCTCGCCGGTGATCATGACGCGCTCGCCGGCATGGATTTCGACATGCGGGTCTGCCAGCTTGGTACAGCCCTCCGGCGAGGACACCTGGAGTTTTTCGAACGTCAGGCTGCCATTGGCGTTTTCCCTGAACTCGATGCGCTTTTCCGTGTCGTGCAGCACATCCGTTTCTTCCAGCGCGATGCGGAAATCCGCCACGCGCATCAGCGTCGCGCGCCAGTCGGCGATGCTGCCGATGTTGTTGATGAACCAGCGCAACGACGAATGAACCTGGTTGAAGGCGCCGACCGCCATCATCAACCCGCCGAAGCTGATGTCGCCTGAGAAATAAACCGGCGAAGCCACCAGGATGGGCGCCACCACCGTTATCCAGCCATAGGTGTCGGTCACCCAGGACAGGTTGATCTGCGCGATATAGATGCGCCGCATGGCGCCCAGCACCGTGCCGAGGTCAAGTTCGAGCCGGCGCCTGGCATCGGGCTCGCCGTGGTAGAGCGCTATGGCATCGACGTTCTCGTTGACCCGCACCATGGAGGAGCGCAACTCCGCTTCACGGGTATAGCGCTCGCTGTTGAGGCTGATCAGCGGGCGCCCGACCAGCCAGCTCAGCCAGGAGGCTGTGCCGGCATAGAGGAAGGCGGCCCAGACCATGTAGCCGGGTATCGCCAGGGACCACTCGCCGAAGTGGAATACGAAGCCGGAAGACAACTCCCACAGCACGCCGATAAAGGAGACGAGCAGGATGAATGACTGCAGCAGGCCGACGCCGAGGTCCGTCGACAAATCCGACAGATGTGCGGCATCCTGCTGCATGCGCTGGTCGGGATTGACGCCGATGGCGCCGGCATTGGCCAGCCGAAAGGCCCGTGCCGAACGCATCCACTGATCGATCAGGTCCAGCGTCAGCGCCTCGCGCAACCTCAAGCGAATCATCTGGTTAAGCCAGGTCTGGCCGATATTGAGCACCAGAAGTCCACCGGCGATGGCCGCAAAAACCAAAAGCTGGTGCAGGAAGTCAGCCATGTCGCGCCGCGCCAGCGCATCGTAGAAAGGCTGGTTCCAGCGGTTCAGCAGAACCTGTCCGATCGAGGTTGCGACGATAACCGCGACAATGCCGATCGAGACCGAGGCAAGCTGCCCGCGCACCGGCGAGGACCTCAGCCCCAGCTTGATCGTCGCCACCTGATCGGCGAGGCTACTGGCCTCGACCGAGACGGTGGCCTTTTGCGGACCCGGCGTTTTATCGGTCTGGTCGTCCATAAAGGATATTCCTGATTTCCGCAGCGGTCATGAGTACCGCGTCGGGCGGGCATTCCTCAGATAGGGTGACGATCGCTGCGCGATGCAAGGCGCGGTCGCGATCACGAACGCGTCACTTGGCCGGGCGCGGCATCGGCCGCCCGCCGGCCAAGCCGTGTCGCGCCCTGCGGCGAGAAGACCGGCACGAAGACGCGGCGCGAGGCACGCTGCGCGACCGGCACGCCCTGGTAGAGGCGCTTCTGCGCCTCGACGACGATGACGCCGGAAAAGATCGGCCAGAACCGTCGGCCGGCCCGCTCCAGAACATTGTGGAACCGCATCATGAAACGCCGCGGCGACGGCGGGAAGAACAGCGCATCGCTCCATGTCGCTGGGGTGAAATTCGCCTCGCGCAGCAACTCTGTAAGCTGGCCGCGCGAGAACGGCCGGCCGTTGCCGAAGGGAGTGTGCTCGAACCGCGCCCAGACGCCGCGCCGGTTGGGCACGACGATGACGACACGGCCCGCCGGCGACAGCACGCGCCAGATCTCGTTCAGCGTCTCGCGCGGGTTTTCGGCATGTTCGAGCGAATGCACGAGGAGCACGCGGTCGATGCAGGAATCGACCAGCGGCAGTTCCTCGTCGAAGACCAGCGCCGTCGCCGTCGGTCCCGACGCCGGCCACACCACGGCGCCCTGCGTCGCCGGCATGAAGGCAAAGACGCGCTCGGCATCGGCGCCGAAGCGTTCCAGCCATGGCAGCGTATAGCCGAGGCCGACCAGCCGCTCGTTGGGCACGGTCGCCCATATGGACGACAGCGCCATGGTGATCGAATGTTCGGCCAGACGCCCGAGCGTGGTCGAATAGAAGGAGCGCAGATCGACGATATCCGAATGCATGCGCCGGACGGTAGCCGCGAAGCATGCCAAGTTCAACAAAGGCGCCAAGTTCAACAAACTCGGATGACATCGGCGGCCCGCCGCCCTATGTCTGCGGCGATAACGGAGAAAGATGCCGATGGCCGTCGAAATCGAGCAGTTCATATGCCGCACCGACAATTTCGGCGTCCTCGTGCATGACCCCGTAAGCGGGCAGACGGCGATCATCGACGCGCCGGAAGAGGCGCCGATCCTGGCGGCGATCAAGCGCACCGGCTGGGCGCCGACATTGATCCTCACCACGCACCACCATGCCGACCATGTCGAAGCCAATCTGGCGCTGAAGGAACGCTTCAAGCTGCGCATCGTCGGCCCGGAAGCCGAGAAGGCAAAGATTCCCGGCATCGACGAGACGGTGAAGCAAGGCTCTGTCGTGCGCCTCGGCGAGGAAAGGATCGACGTCATCGAGACGCCCGGCCATACCGCCGGACACGTCTCCTACCATCTGCCGGCCTCGAAGGTGGCCTTTACCGCCGACACGCTGTTTGCGCTGGGTTGCGGCCGCCTGTTCGAATGCAAGCCGCCGGTGATGTATGAATCGTTGAAGAAGCTGGCGGCGCTGCCGGCGCAAACCGTCATCTATTGCGGCCACGAATACACTTTGGCCAATGCCCGCTTCGCGGTGACGGTCGACCCGGGCAACCCGGCCCTGAAGCAACGCGCGGCAAGGATCGAAGCGCTGCGCGCCGACAACAAGCCGACGCTGCCGACGACCATCGGCGAGGAATTGTCGACCAATCCGTTCCTGCGCTGGCACGACCCGACGATCCGAAAGCATCTCGGCATGGAGAAGGCTTCGGACGCCGAGGTGTTTGCCGAAATCCGCAAGCGCAAGGACAATTTCTAATTCCAACGCATGCCGCCCCAAAAGATGCGCAGCAAAGACCGCCAATGACCAGCGCCGCCGAGATCATCGCCACGCTAGGCCTTCAGCCGCATCCCGAGGGCGGCTGGTATGCCGAGACGTTTCGCGACGCCGCGGGCGGCTCACGCGGTCATTCGACCGCGATCTACTTCCTGCTCGAGCAAGGCCAGCTTTCGGCCTGGCATCGGGTGAAGGACGCGGCCGAGGTCTGGCACTTCCATGCCGGCGCGCCGCTGGCGCTGTCGATGCATGAGGAAGGCGCAGGCGGCGTCATCGAGCAGGTGCTGGGCATAGCCCTTGCCGCGGGCGAGCGGCCGCAGATCGTCGTGCCGGCCGGCTGGTGGCAGTCGGCGCGCAGCCTCGGCGAATGGACGCTGGTCGGTTGCACCGTGGCGCCGGGCTTCGACTTCGCCGCCTTCGAGCTAGCCGAGCCGGGCTGGCAACCCGAGAACGTTAGCGCAACAGGAAGCCTAAGGTGATCGCCAGTTGGGCGGCGTAATAGAGCACCCAGACCGCATAGCGCATCCACACGCGATGCGGCGAGATCGCCGCGAGCAGGAAGCGCTCGGCCGCCAGCACCCCGTCCGAGGCGATGAACAGCACCGCGCCGGCGATCACCCAGGCATTGCTGGCGATGAGCGCCGAAATGCCCATGGCGAGGATCGCCGCGACATAGACGGCGATCGGAATGCGCAGCTGCGGGCCGACGCGGCGCCAGAGCGCGGCAAGCATGACGACGCTGAATGCCGCCATGGCCAGGGCGATCGCACCCCGCCAGGTTTCGGCGCTCAACAATTCGAGCCCGCCGCCTGCCCGCACAAATAGCGCGACATAGACGATGTGGGCGGCTAGAAAGCTCGCCAGCCCGCCGAGAAAAGCCTTTTCGCCATCGCGCGACAGAAAGGCGTCGCCGATGGCGCTTAAGCCCAGCGCCACGACAAGCAGCAGCGGACCGCCCTGCATCGCCGCAAGCACGGCCAGCAAAGCCACGGCAAGCGTCTTTGCCGCCGTTCGCGTCAGCTTCGGCGGCATGTCGAGCGCAAAGGCGTAGATCACGGCCGCAACGAACGAAAACAAGAGCGTCGCGTTGGCGTTGGCCTCGATGCCGCCGGGGAACGGCATCATGCGTTCACCTCTTTGGCCGCCGGCTTGCGCATCAGCAGCGACTTCGCCGCCAGCGCGGCGCCCCCGGTGATGAGCACGCAGGCGGCGAGAATGCGCAAAGAGGGTTCGGCGACGCCGGCGGCGATCAGCACCAGCGTCGACAGAAGCGGCGCGGCATAGCTCGCGGCGCCCAGCACCTGGATGTTGCCGCGCTTGACGCCGATGTCCCAGGCGTAGAAGGCCGCGCCCACCGGCATCAGGCCGAGCCCGATGACGGCCAGCCACTGTCCAAGACCGTCCGGCAGCACCGTCTTCTCAAGCAGCAGATGGCAGGCCAGCGAAAGCATCGATGTCGCCGCGCAGAACCAGGTGACGATCGAGGTCGGCACCGAGGGGAAACGTCGTGACAGCAGCGAATAGGACGACCACAAAAGCGCGCAGACGGCGGCCATCGCATAGCCGAAGGCGTAACGCGCATCGAAGGCCAGCCCGCCGCCCTTGGTGACGATCAGGACGGTGCCGGCAAGGCCGAGCAGCGCGCCGGCGACATGGTTCCAGGCAAGCCGCTCGCCCGGCATCAGCGCCGAGCCGAACACGATCAGCAGCGGCCACAGATAGGCGATCAGGCTTGCCTCGACCGCCGGCGCGTTGCGCAGCGCCGTGAAGTAGAAGAAGTGGTAGCCGAACAGCCCGGCTATGCCGATCACCCAGACTTGGCGAGGAATCTTCTGGCTCCTGTCGGCGACCGGCATCACCAGCCGCGCGGCCAGCCCGACGCAGGTGCCGATCGCAAACGTGATGGCCGACAACAGGAACGGCGGCACCTGCCCGGAAGCGTCGGTGAGCAGCGCCAGCAGCGCCCACATGGCGACCGCCGAAAACCCGATCAGTGTTGCGCGCCCCATATCTGCCCCCCGCGGCGCGCGGAGGCGCCTAGAGCAATTCCAGGAAAAGTGTCTGGCGGTCGGGCTCGGCGGCTTCGCCGTAGCCTTCCGTCCGGAATTGCGTAAAACTGAGTTAGTTCACCGCTTCGAATCGCCCCGCGCTTATGGTCAGCGGACCGATCTGGGTCCCGACCGTGGCTCGGATCGGCGCATATACGCCGGATTGGCCGAGCGGTGCAAACGTCACCAGCATGCGGCTCTTGTTCTTCAGGAAATTCAGCGCCTTGCGGCCCTTGCGATAGCCTGCCACCGGCTCGAAGCCCATCTTGCAGGTCACCGTGTCGCCCTTGTAGCCCGGCACCGAGATCGAACCCTTGGAAGCATAGGTCAAGGTCAGGTCGGCGCGCATCTCGCCATCATAGAATTTGACCGTGCGTCCGCAGACCTTGTCCAGGCTGTCGGCATGGATGACGGTTGCCGCCATCGGATCGAGCACCGATTTCAGGTCTGCGCCGCCGAGCGGCACCCAGCTCTTCGGATCGCGCTTCCTTGGCGCGGGAATGACTTGCGTGGAGGCGACCGCGCCGTTGTTGAAGTGGATGTCGACCATCGAGGCCTTCTTGCCGGACGTATAGTCGGCCCTGAACACTTGCGGCGTCATCTGCTTGCCGGAAATGGTGCCTTTCGACGAAATCGTGCCTTTCGTGTCGTCGAACAGCTTGCCGAGCCCGGCGGCGGAGACAGTGCCGTTGATGGCATAGCTGTCACCTTCGTAGCGGCTGGAGAAAGTCGCCCTGGCGATCGAAAGGCCGAGATACGAGACCGTATACTCGCCCTTGAAGGACCGCGGCGCCGCGGCGGCGAAGCCTGTTGCCGGCATGGCGAGAACAAACAGGGCGGCGAGTGCATGAGATGGACGGAGCATGGCGGCTGGCGAATCCCTGGCGGTTCGGCCGGAACACAGAGGGTCCAGCCTGGCATATCCCTTCGTGAAGGGCTTATAGTATCAAATCCGGCCTTTATATGGAGCGTGCCTGACATCTGGCCGCTTGCCGGAGCTTGACGCAGTGGTGAAATGCCACTATGGAACGCCAACTTTTCCAAAGGCCGCCTGACCGAGACCGCGCGCCGCCCGGCGCGGGCAGAATGGTTTGGCAGGTTTAGAAACTGAAGGTTAGACAAGATGTCCCGCACCTGCGAACTCACTGCCAAGGCAGTCCAGACCGGCAACAATGTGAGCCACGCCAACAACAAGACCAAGCGTCGCTTCCTGCCGAACCTGGTCAATGTGACGCTGATTTCCGAAGCGCTGAACCAGAATGTTCGCCTGCGCATTTCGGCCAACGCACTGCGTTCGGTCGAGCACCGTGGCGGCCTCGACGCCTTCCTGGCCAAGGCTGACGCCAAGGAATTGTCGCAGCGCGCTCGTCTGCTCAAGAAGCAGATCGCCAAGAAGCTTGCCGAACAGCCGGCGGCTTAAAACCTTCAGGCGGGGACGACCGCCTCGAGAGCACCGGCCCAAACCGGCGCTCGAAACACGAGCGAGCGTCCATGACGCTCAGCTGGTTCCATTACCCAGGATAAAAAAATGAATTTCCTGACGCGATACCTGCCTTTCGTGGCCGCCATGGCGCTTGTCGTCGTGGCCTCGAACATTCTCGTGCAGTTCCCGATGCAGGGCGAGATCCACGGCCTGTCGCTGGCGGATCTGCTCACCTGGGGCGCCTTCACCTATCCTTTCTCCTTCCTGGTCACCGACCTCGCCAACCGCCGCTACGGCCCGGCCGTTGCCCGCAAGGTGGTGTTCGTCGGCTTCATGACGGCAGTGATCTGCTCGATCCTGATCCCGCCCTTCCTGTTCCGGCATGGCCTGATCGAGTTCGAGACCGCCGCCGACCGGCTGGTGCGCATCGCGGCTGCCTCTGGTGCTGCCTTCCTGACCGCGCAGCTGCTCGACGTCACCGTCTTCAACCGGCTGCGCCGGCAGAGCTGGTGGCGCGCGCCGATCATCGGCACGCTGGTCGGCTCGGTGTTCGACACGGTGGTTTTCTTCGGCGTCGCCTTCTCGGCCGCCTTCGCCTTTGCCGGCCCCAACGACAGCTTCGCGCTGGAGACGGCACCGCTGATGGGCGTGCTGCCGGTCCAGACGATGCGCTGGGTGTCCTGGGCGCTTGGCGATCTTTCGGTGAAGCTGGCCATCGCCGTGGTGGCGCTGATTCCCTACCGGCTGCTCGCCACCCGCTGGAGCCAGCCGGCAGTTGCTGTCAGAGCATGATCCCAAAAAGTGGAAACCGGTTTTTGGAAAAGATCATGCTCAAACAACAAGAAAGCGTATGATCCCCTGGGTCCAGCTTGATTCAGCCCGCACGCCCGACGGCGCGCAGGAACTTCGCCTGAAGCAGCGCGGCACTGAATTCTCGATCATGCTGGGCACCAATGAGCTGATGAACAGCCGCCTCAGCGGTTCCGAGGAGGCGCTCGCCAGGCTTTCCTGCGAGCGGATCGCCGGCCGCCAGCAACCAAGGATCCTGATCGGCGGGCTCGGCATGGGCTTCACCTTGCGCGCCGCCCTTGCCGCCATCGAGGCGGACGCTGCCATTACCGTTGCCGAACTGGTTCCCGCGGTCGTCACCTGGGCACGTGGCCCGATGTCCGGGATCTTCGACGGCTGCCTAGACGACCCCCGCGTCACCATTCGCGAGGCCGATGTCGGCCAGTTGATAAGGGCGGAGAAAGCCGCCTGGGACGCCATCCTGCTCGATGTCGACAATGGCCCAGAGGGCATCGTCTACAAAGGCAATGATACGCTCTATGGCGCGGCCGGCCTCGCGGCCGCGCGCGCCGCATTGAAGCCCGGCGGTATGCTGGCGGTCTGGTCGCAGGGACCCGACAGCGGTTTCACCCGGCGGCTGAAGCAGGCCGGCTTAGCGGTCGAGGAGATCAACACGCGGGCGAACGGCAAGCGCGGCGCTCGCCACGTGATCTGGATCGCAGCCAGAGGCCTGTGATCTGGATCGCAGCCAGAACGCCGGTCTGGATTGCTGCGGCGGCTTTACGCTTTGTTACGGCCGATCGTGCAGGATCACGGAAATTCTCCAGGGCATCGCGACCAGCATGACCGTGCCAGGCACCGGTTGGAAAAATGACCTCCTGCTTGCGTTATGCGCCACCCTGGTGGTGCTGACGATCAACGCGATTTCCGGTTTTCCGACGCTTCGCGATTATGGCGCCGACAATGACAGCATGCTGCGGCTGGTCGAGGTTCGCGACCTGCTCGGCGGCCAGGGCTGGTTCGATCTCCATCAATACAGGATGGGCACCTCCGGCGGCTTCCTCATGCACTGGTCGCGGCTGGTGGACGCGCCGCTCGCGCTGATCATCATGGCCTTCGATGCGCTGGGCGCCAGCACCGCCACAGCCGAGCGGGCGGCGCAGATCGTCTGGCCGACCTTGCTTTACGGGCTGACTATATTCGTGCTCATACGCGCCTCGCAGCGCTTCGCCGGCGCGAATGTCGCGATGCCTTCGGTCATCCTGTCGACGGCGGCCCTTTTCTTCCTGGTGATCTACAGCCCTGGCGTAATCGATCACCACAATGTCCAGCTGCTTTTGACGGCGGCCAGCCTCTGGCTTCTGATGGAAGCGCCCTCCTGGCGACCCGCTGCCCTTCTGTCGGGCATCTGCGCCGGCCTGACGCTAGCCGTCGGCATGGAGACCGCTCCCTATGTGGCGGTGCTCGGCATCTGTGCCGCGATCCTGTTCATCCTTGATGATAAGGAGCGCGTCACGGCACGGGGCTTCGGCCTCGGATTTGCCGGCATCGCCTCCCTGGTGTTCGCGGCGACCATCCGCCCGGCCGACTGGGGCATTGCCCGGTGCGACGCCTTCTCGTCCTTCCAGTTCGCGATTGCCGCGCTGTCCGGCATAGGCCTGGCGATTGCCGGCACATTGACCGCATCGACGGTCCGCGCAAGGCTTATTTCAACGCTGGCGCTGGCAGTGGCGGTCGCGGCCGTTGCGGTCGTGTTCTTCCCGCAATGCCTGGCATCGCCCTATGCCGGCATGGACGAGCGTATCCGCACCTATTGGCTTAACGATGTGGTCGAAGCGCAGCCCTTCTGGAGCGTCGCCATCCACCAGCCGAAGCTGACGGCGGCGCGTTATGTGACGCCCTTCATCGCGATTCTGCTGATCGGCTTTCAACTGCGAACCCGTCGCCTGCGCCGCGAGGAAATCCTCGCCGCCATCCTGCTCATCGTTGCCTTCGGCGTCAGCCTCTGGCAGGTGCGCGGCTCGACCTTCTCAGTCGCCTTCGCGGTGCTGCCGCTCTCGGCCTGGATTGCGAAAATCCGCTTGCGGGCGAACGCCGCGCCCTCATGGCGCGTCTCCACCGGCATTGTCATGGCGTGGCTGGTCTCGCTCAACGCGACCTGGGCCGGTGTGGCGGTGGCGGCGCAGTCCGTGATCCAGAAGGCGCCGCAGCGGATCAATTCCGATCCCGACCATGCCATGACCTGCGGCAAGCCGGCCGACTTCCACGATCTTGCCGCGATGCCGGCGACGACAGTGCTTGCCTCGTCCAATCTCGGCTCGGGAATATTGATGTTCACCGGTCACCGGGCGCTGGCTGGCCCTTACCACCGCAATGTCGGCGGCAACCTCGCCATGCTCGACGCTTTCATGGGAACGCCGGACGCCGCCCGCGCCGTCATCGAGCGCGAGCATGTCGGACTGATCGCGATATGCCGCGGCAACACGGAAGAGATATCGCTGGGGCTGGACGCTCCGAAGGGTCTTGCCGCGGATCTGCTGCGAGGCGACGTGCCGGAATGGCTCGAACTGGACCGGTCGACCGCGGGAAAGCCGATCGAGATCTACAAGGTCCGTTGAATATCGATCCGGCAGCATCGGCAATAGCGCCCTTTGCAACGCACTCGCCTGGAAGTGCCGCAACGCATATTCGCGTCGCGATGTAGAAAACCGCAATTGAAATCAGTCAGGTGGATCGTTGCAATCCAGCCTGTGCTTTGGTTAGCATTTCGCCCGAGCCGCGATATATGTATCCAAGAAATTTGGATTCGGGGTTTTAGCTTGGGGAAGGATTTCCATGTCGGCCATAGAAGGCGCGGCGGCGCCAGCATCAGCCACACAAACGCTGCAGCATGTCGTCTCCCACATGGTGGAAGCCGTGGACCGCGCTGCATTTGTGGAATTACCTTTCTGGCATCTGGAAATGACGGATGTTTTCCCGGCCGACCTCTATCTGCGCATGCGCGCCGCCATGCCCGAGGCACGCGAATATCGCGCGCTCAAGGGACGCAACAATGTGAATATTCAGGCCGACGGCACCGCAACGCGGGTCAAGATCGACCTCTACCCCGAATATATCCGCCATCTGCCGGGCGAGAAACGGGCCGTCTGGGCCTTGGTCGGAAAGGCACTGCATGCGCCGGACCTGAAAGACGCGTTCATGCGCCGCCTTGCCCCGGGCTTGGAGCGCCGCTTCGGGCCGGACTTCATGAAGGTCGGCATGTATCCGGTGCCGATGCTGACGCGCGACGTGGCGGGCTACAAGATCGGTTTCCACACCGACACGAAATGGAAGGGCATCACGGTCCAGTTTTACCTGCCTGAGGACGACAGCATCAACCACATCGGCACGCGCTTCGCCCAACGCGGGCCGGACGGGCGTTTCGAGATGTCGCACCGCATGTCGTTTTCCCCGAATACGGGCTATGCCTTTGCGGTCGGGACCGACACCTGGCACGCGGTCGATACGGTCGGGCCGGAGGTCCGCACCCGCGACAGCATTCTTCACACCTATTTCGTCGACAACACCGCGACGCTCAAGATCCGCAACCGAAGCAAGCGCGCGGCCAATTTCGCGATGAACGAAGTCCGTCACGTCGGCCGGTAACCTCCGGCCGGACACCCGCCGCCGGCAGTGCCGAAGCGCTCAATCCTGGTCGTCTTGGCCGATATGGAACTGGCTGATCGGCCGCGCCGAAATCTCGACTGTCTCGACCGGAGCGGCAATCGCCGGCGAGGCGCAGGCCAGCACGCAGGCGAAAAGCGTCCGCCGCGCACGCCCGCGAGAAAAGATCACCCGGCGCGCCGCAACCCGCCGCGCCGCGTATCGCGCGCGCTTTCTTCGCCGAACAGCGAGGCGAGCTGCTCGGTCATGGCACCGGCCAGTTCCTCGGCATCGACGATGGTGACGGCGCGGCGATAATAGCGCGTGACGTCGTGGCCGATGCCGATCGCCAGAAGCTCGACCGGCGAGCGCGTCTCGATCAGCTCGATGACTGCCCGCAAATGGCGTTCCAGATAGTTGCCCGGATTGACCGAAAGCGTGGAATCGTCGACCGGCGCGCCGTCCGAGATCATCATCAGTATCTTGCGCTGCTCCGGCCGGCCGATCAAACGGCTATGCGCCCAGAGCAGCGCCTCGCCGTCGATGTTTTCCTTGAGCAGCCCCTCGCGCATCATCAGCCCGAGATTGCGGCGCGCGCGCCGCCAGGGATGATCGGCGGATTTGTAGATGATGTGGCGCAGGTCGTTGAGCCGGCCGGGATTCGGCGGCTTGCCGTCCTTCAGCCATTTCTCGCGCGCCTGCCCGCCTTTCCACGCCCGCGTGGTGAAGCCGAGGATCTCCACCGAAACGCCGCAGCGCTCCAGCGTGCGCGCCAGAATGTCGGCGCAAGTGGCGGCGACCGTGATCGGCCGACCGCGCATCGAACCTGAATTGTCGAGCACCAGCGATACCACCGTGTCGCGAAACTTGGTGTCGCGCTCCTGCTTGAAGGAGAGCGGCTGCATCGGATCGATGACGACGCGCACCAGCCGCGCCGGATCGAGATAGCCTTCTTCGAGGTCGAAATCCCAGGAGCGGTTCTGCTGTGCCATCAGCCGGCGCTGCAGCCGGTTGGCGAGCCGCCCGACGACGCCGGAGAGATTGGCGAGCTGTTTGTCGAGGAAGGCACGCAGCCGGTCGAGCTCCTCTTCCTCGCAAAGGTCCTCGGCGCCCACCGTCTCGTCGAAGGCGGTGGTGAAGACCTTGTAGTCGATCTCTTTCGGCAGGTTGAGGAATGGATTGTCGTTGCGCTTGGCCTCGCCCGGCGTCTCGGCGTCGGCATCGTCTTCATCCGAGAGATCGTCGGAGGTGGCGTCGGTCGCTTCGGTCTCGGCCGACTCTTCCTCGTCGGCCGAGGCTTCGGCGTCCTCGGACTGCGACTGTTCGGAGCCGGAATCGTCCTCGCCGCCTTCCTCGCTCTGGTCCTCGCCCTGCTGTTCGTTCTCTTCGTTTTCCTCGGAGTCGTCTGTTTCCTGGTCGTCGCCGAGCTCCTCGGCCATCTCCATGGAAACGAGCATGTTACGCACGACGCGGGCAAAAGCCTGCTGGTCGTCAACCTTGGTCGAGAGGCCGTCGAGATCGCCGCTGGCTTTCTCCTCGACCCAGGGGCGCCACAGATCGACCAGCCGCTCGCCGCTCTTCGGCACGGTCCGCCCGGTGAGCTTTTCGCGCACCATCAGCGCGATCGCCTCCTCGAGCGGCGCGTCTGCCTTGTCCCTGACATCGACGAGGTTCGCCTTGGTGTATTTGTCCTCGAGCATCGAGCCGATATTGTCGGCCACGCCCTGCATGGCGCGGCTGCCGATGGCCTCGACGCGTGCCTGTTCGACCGCGTCATAGATCGCCCGCGCGAGCTTGCCTTCCGGCGCCAGCTTGTTGTGGATGCGTTGATCGTGGCAGGCACGCTTCAGCGCCATGGAGTCGCCCAGGCCACGCGTGATCGCGATATCGTTGCGGGAAGCCTTCTTGGACAGTTCGGGTAAGCGGGCGCGGTTGCCCGCCAATGCCGGCCGGTCCTTGGCGAAACCGACCTCGAGGTCCTTGTCGCCGGCGATGGCGCGCATGCAGACGGTGACGGCGCGCTTGAAGCTGTCGGCTTCAGACCCGTTCTTCGGCTTGTTGCGCGTGTTGTCGCCCGGACCCGCCATTCATCATTCCCTGCGCGATCGACCTGGAAGGCTGGACGTCTTCCGGCGCGCCTAGCCCAGCACCACGTTGGCGGCGCTCTCCGGCAATTCCTCGCCGAAGGCGCGCTGGTAGAATTCGGCCACCAGCGAACGCTCCAGTTCGTCGCACTTGTTGAGGAAGGTCAGCCGGAACGCCATGCCGATGTCGCCGAAAATCTCGGCATTCTCGGCCCAGGTGATGACGGTACGCGGGCTCATCACCGTCGACAGGTCGCCATTGATGAAGGCCGAGCGCGTCATGTCGGCGACGCGCACCATCTTGTTGACGATGTCCTTGCCCTTGCTGTCGCGGTAGTGCTTGGCCTTGGCCAGCACGATGTTCACCTCATTGTCGTGCGGCAGGTAGTTGAGCGTGGTGACGATCGACCAGCGGTCCATCTGCGCCTGGTTGATCTGCTGCGTGCCGTGATAGAGGCCGGTGGTGTCGCCAAGGCCGACCGTATTGGCGGTGGCGAAAAGCCGGAACGCCGGATGCGGGCGGATGACCCGGCTCTGGTCGAGCAACGTCAGGCGGCCCGACGATTCCAGCACGCGCTGGATAACGAACATCACGTCGGGGCGGCCGGCGTCATACTCGTCGAAGCAAAGCGCGACATTATGCTGATAGGCCCAGGGCAGGATGCCGTCACGGAATTCGGTGATCTGCAGACCTTCCTTGACGACGATGGCGTCCTTGCCGACGAGGTCGATACGGCTCACATGGCTGTCGAGGTTGACGCGCACGCAGGGCCAGTTGAGCCGCGCCGCCACCTGCTCGATATGCGTCGACTTGCCGGTGCCGTGATAGCCCGACACCATGACGCGGCGGTTGTAGGCAAAGCCGGCGAGGATCGCCAACGTCGTCGCCTTGTCGAACAGATAATCGGGATCGATGTCCGGCACATGCTCGGTCGCCGCCGAATAGGCCGGAACCACCATCTTGGAGTCGAAACCGAATTTCTCCCTCACCGACACTGTCGTGTCGGGCAAGTTGGCGATGTCGCGATCGACCTTGTTCATCTCTATCAACGTCTCCACGGGCGAAACGCCGCGTTTCGCCGGCAATCGATTTTGTCCGGGGGCGGTCTTAAAGCCTTTTCCAACCTTATGAAAGTTGGAAAACGACACGGACCGTAGGGCCGCTCAGCACAATCCTGCCTGCTTGAGCACGCGATAGGCCTGCAGCACATCGCGGAACCGGTCTTCCGAACCTCTGTCGCCGCCATTCGCATCCGGATGGTGGCGCTTAACGAGTTCCTTATAGCGCGCCTTGATGTCCTGACCAGTCGCCTTTGTATCAAGGCCAAGCGTTTCCAGCGCCTTGGCCTCAAGCGGCTTTGCCTTGCGCTCGCGCGGCTCCTTCGCTCCTGCGCCGAACAGGTTGAAGGGATCGCGCATGCGATTGTAGTAGCCGGCGCGTCCCGAACGCTGCTGTGCGAAATCCGGCGCCGAGCGCGGCCCGCCACCATTGGCGCCCATGCGCCAGGTCGGCCGGTGGCCGGTCAGCGCCTCTTTCTGGAAGCGGGCGATCTCGCCGTCCGACACGCCGGAGAAATAGTTGAAGCCCTTGTTGTATTCGCGCACATGATCGAAGCAGAAGCGGAAATACTCGCCCTCCTTGAGGCGCCCGACCGGCGCGCGATGCGTGCCGGCCTCGTTGCAGCCGTCCCACTGGCAGATCGGCGAGCGCGACTTCAGCTCCGCGTCCTTCTCCGGCCGGATTCGAATTTTCTCGAAATATTTGGGATACGCTTTCATCTCACCCATTTATGGGCTGTTCGCACGTGCGAAACAAGAATTGACATTTCGCCGATGATCGCCCTAACCGCTGAATCACGGCTTAAAAGCGGTCGAAAACATAGATTTTGCGGCTATGCCACAAATGTGGGGAAGGGAAACCCGGATGTCCATGCAGTCAACGATGGAAAACAAGCTGAAGGCGGCATTTTCGCCCGAACGGCTCACCGTCATCAATGAAAGCCACCTTCACGCCGGCCATCATCATGTGGAGTCCGGCCACCATGCGACGTTCGACGGCACCGGCGAGACGCATTTCCGCGTCCGCATCGTGTCGCCGGACTTTGCCGGCATGAGCCGCATCGACCGCCACCGCGCCGTCAACGACCTGCTTGCCGACGAATTGAAAGCCGGCGTGCACGCACTGGCGATCGAGCCCGCGGCGCCGGGCGAAAAGACCCGCTGGTAAGTTCCCGCTCCGACTGGATCACCGCTTCGATGACGTGATCCAGTGAGGGAATGCGAGATCAGACGACCGTCGCCAGGAAAGCCATGACCGCCGCCGTCAACGCATCGCCGTCCTCGCCGAACCGGCGGTTGATCGCCATGTGCGAATAGGCGCTGCCATCGAACAGAGTGACATTGGTGCCGGCGGCGCGCAGGCGGCCCGCGAAGTTCTGCGCCGCAGCGGCGCGGATCGGCGAGTCCGAATAGGCGACGAAGACCGGCGGATGCTTAGCCGCCCCGATGTAAGTCGCCGGCGAAAGTGCCCGCCACTGGCTCGGGTCGGAAAATGCCTGTGCATAAATCGGCCGCAGCCTGCCGCCCTGGGCCCTGGCGAGGGCCTCGATGTCGTAGGCCTCCGTATCGTCAAGCACCAGTGCGGCGACCCCTGGCAAGCCGCCGCGAAGCCCGGTCAGCGCCGCCAGGTGACAGCCGGCCGAGTGGCCCATGACCATGGTGCGATCGGGGTCGCCGCCGTAGCCGGCGATGTTGGCGCGCACATAGGCATAGGCCTTCTCGACGTCGCTGGCCTGGGTGGCGACACCGGCCTGCGGCAGCATGCGGTAGTCGATCGAGACGAACACGAAGCCTTTGCCGAGAAGGAAGCCCGGCTTGGCGTTGACATTGTTTCGGCTGCCGATGCGCCAGGCGCCGCCGTGGATGAAGAAGATGACAGGACGGTTCTTGGCGCCAACGGGCGCATAGACGTCGAGCTTGGCCGGACCATAGTCGAGAGTTTGCGGCGCCGGCTCGCGCGGCCGCCAGGCAGCCGATGCGCCGACCGGCAGCATCGCCGCCAGCGATCCGAGCATGAGGCTCCGCCGATCCATCATCGCCTTCTCCTATGTTGCGGCAACAGTGCATGGCAGCACTGCTTGCGTCCAGTTACCGGTTGGCAAATGGGTCGACCGAGCGCACACTAATCTTGGCTGTTGATTCGGGTGGGCGACACTGGTTCACAATGGGATGCGCGACGCAGCGCTTCTTTCCGGCCATGCGGAGCGGTTCCCTCAAAGCTAAGTGATCGCAGCCGGTTAATTGCGTTTGTCGGGAACAAACAGCGCGTTCCGGCGGTTGAAGGGGCGATGAGCCGATTGGCAGCCTATCGGCTCCGAGGCAAAGCATCATGCGCGAGAACCAATCAGACGTCTTCGATCTGTTTTCGGAGATTTATTCCAACGCGGCCCAGGAAGAGATCAGTCTCCAGCAATATCTGCTGGCCTGTCGCGAAGACAAATCCATGTATGCCACGGCGCCCGAGCGTATGGTCGAGGCAATCGGCGAGCCGAACCTGGTCGATACCAGCAAGGACGAGCGCCTGGGCCGCATTTTCTCCAACCGCACCGTCAAGGTCTATCCCTCCTTCTCCGACTTCTACGGCATGGAGGATACGATCGAGCGTATCGCCGGGTATTTCCGCTACGCCTCGCAGGGGCTCGAGGAGCGCAAGCAGATCCTCTATCTCCTCGGCCCGGTCGGCGGCGGCAAATCCTCGCTCGCCGAACGGCTGAAGAAGCTGATGGAGCAGCGCCCGATCTACACGCTCAAGGTTGGCAACCAGATCAGCCCGGTGTTCGAATCGCCGCTCGGCCTTTTCCATCCCGATCGCATGGGCGATCTGCTGGAAGACAAATACGGCATAGCCCGCCGCCGCCTGAACGGACTGATCTCGCCCTGGGCGGCCAAGCGCCTCGACGAACTGTCCGGCGACATTTCCAAATTCAGCGTCGTCAAGCTGGCGCCGTCGCGGCTACGCCAGATCGCCATCGCCAAGACCGAGCCCGGCGACGAGAACAATCAGGACGTCTCGGCTTTAGTCGGCAAGGTCGACATCAGGCAATTGGAACACTTCAGCCAGTCCGATCCGGATGCCTATTCCTACAGCGGCGGCCTGAACAGGACCACGCAAGGGTTGCTCGAATTCGTCGAGATGTTCAAGGCGCCCATCAAGGTTCTGCATCCGCTACTGACAGCGACCCAGGAAGGCAGCTACAACGGCACCGAGAACTTCGGCTCCTTCCCCTATCAGGGCATCGTCGTTGCCCATTCCAATGAATCGGAATGGCAGCAGTTCAAGAACAACAAGAACAACGAGGCTTTCCTCGACCGCATCCTCGTGGTCAAGGTTCCCTATTGCCTGCGCATCACCGAGGAAAGGCAGATCTACGAAAAGCTGCTGCGCGAAAGCGAACTGGCGAACAGCCCCTGCGCGCCCGAGGTGCTGGACATTCTCAGCCGCTTCACCGTCTCCACCCGCCTTGCCGAGCACGACAATTCGCCGCTCTACACCAAGATGCGCGCCTATGACGGCGAGAACCTCAAGGAGGTCGACCCGAAGGCGAAGTCCGTCCAGGAATATCGCGACGCCGCCGGCGTCGACGAAGGCATGACCGGGGTCAGCACGCGTTTCGCCTTCAAGATTTTGTCCCAGACTTTCAACTACGACACCAAGGAGGTCGCCGCCGATCCGGTGCACCTGATGTACATCCTCGAGGAGGCGATCAAGCGCGAGCAGTTCCCGAAGGAAACGGAAGCTGCCTACCTCGAGTTCATCAAGTCGGAGCTCGCAGCACGCTATGCCGAGTTCATCGGTCATGAGATCCAGAAGGCCTATCTGGAATCCTACAGCGAATACGGCCAGAACCTCTTCGACCGCTACATCGCCTATGCCGATGCCTGGATCGAGGACCAGGACTACAAGGACCCCGATACCGGGCAGATCCTCAACCGCGAGATCCTGGACAAGGAGTTGTCGCAGGTCGAGAAGCCGGCCGGCATCGCCAATCCCAAGGACTTCCGCAACGAAGTGGTCAAATTCACCTTGCGTGCCCGGGCGCGCAACCATGGCCGCAACCCGTCCTGGACGAGTTATGAAAAGCTTCGCGAGGTCATCGAGAAGCGCATGTTCGGCCAGGTCGAGGACCTGTTGCCGGTGATCAGCTTCGGTTCCAAGCAGGACAGCGTTACGGAGAAGCGGCATAATGAATTCGTGCAGCGGATGGTGGAACGCGGCTATACCCAGCGGCAGGTGCGCCGGCTGGTCGACTGGTACATGCGCGTGAACAAGGCGGGTTGATCAAAGCCGGGACGGTTCCATGCCGATCTTCATCGACCGCCGCCTGAATCCGAAGGACAAGAGCCTGGGCAATCGCCAGCGCTTCCTCAGGCGGGCGCGCGAAGAGCTCAAGCGCAGCATCCGCGACCGCGTCCGCACCAGCGGAATCGCCGAACTGGATCGCGAGCATGCCGTGCCGATGCCGCGCAAGGGCACGAGCGAACCGACCTTCAGCGGCGCCAAGGATAGCGGCCAGCGCCAGCACATCCTTCCCGGCAACAAGACGTTCAATCCCGGTGACCTGATCCCCAAGCCAAGCGGTGGAGGTGCAGGTTCCTCGGCCCCTGGAACCACGGACTCCGAAGACGATTTTCGCTTCGTGCTGTCGCGCGAGGAAGTGCTCGACCTTTTCTTCGAGGATCTCGAGCTGCCCGATCTGGTCAAGCTCAGTCTGAAGCAGATACTCAGCTTCAAGCCGAGGCGGGCGGGCTTCGCGGCAAGCGGCGCGCCGACCAACATCAATGTCGGGCGCACGATGCGAAACAGCCACGGGCGCCGCATCGCGCTCAAGCGTCCGAAGCAGGCCGAGGTGGACGCAATCGCCCGGCAGATCGCCGAGCTGGAATCCAAGCCGCCGGATGCAAAGACCCACGAACGCATCGAGGTTCTGCGCGAAGAGTTCGATCGGCTGGAGCGCCGGCGCAGGCGGATTGCCTATGTCGATCCAGTCGACATCCGCTTCAATCGCTTCGACCCTCAGCCGCGGCCAAATGCGAGCGCGGTCATGTTCTGCCTGATGGACGTTTCCGGATCGATGGGCGAGCGGGAGAAGGATCTGGCCAAACGCTTCTTCGTATTGCTGCACCTGTTCCTGACGCGACGATACGAACGCACTGAGATCGTCTTCATTCGCCACACCCACGAGGCCAAGGAGGTGGACGAGCACACGTTCTTCTACCACACGCAAAGCGGCGGCACCGTCGTTTCCACGGCGCTCGAGGAGATGCACCGCATCATCGAAGAGCGATATCCGGCCGCTGAATGGAACATCTACGCCGCCCAGGCGTCTGACGGCGACAATTTCGCCACCGATTCCGAGCGCTGCATAGAACTGCTCGATCGCAAGCTGATGCGGCTTTGCCAGTATTTCGCCTATGTGGAGATCATCGACGAGCGGGAAAGCCACATTTTCGGCTCGACCGAGAACGGGACATCGCTCTGGCGCGCCTACAACGCCGTCGATGGGAAATGGCCGAACTTCCAGATGAGGCGCATTGCCGCCCCGGCCGATATCTACCCGGTCTTTCGCGAGCTCTTCGCCAGGCAGCCTGATTTGCGCAAGAGCGCTTGAGGACTTCGGCAATGGTCAGTCAGGCGCGCAAATCCGAACTGCTGTTTTCCGGATCGGACTGGGATTTCAACAAACTGTCGCGGGTCTATGACGAGATCGAGGCGATCGGCCTCGAAGAGCTTCGCCTCGACATCTATCCGGTGCAGATGGAGGTTATCTCCTCCGAGCAGATGCTCGACGCCTATTCGTCGGTCGGTATGCCGCTGATGTATCGGCATTGGTCATTCGGCAAGCACTTCCTCTACAACGAGTTGCTCTACCGCAAGGGCGCGCGTGGTCTGGCTTATGAACTGGTCATCAATTCCAACCCCTGCATCGTCTACCTCATGGAAGAAAACACCATGGCCCTGCAGGCTTTGGTGACGGCTCATGCCGCGCTTGGACACAACCATTTCTTCAAGAACAATCACCTTTTCCGGCAATGGACCGACGCCGGCGGCATCCTGAGCTATCTGGATTTTGCCAAGAGCTACATAGCCCGATGCGAGGAACGGCATGGCCTGGCCGCTGTGGAGGCGATCCTTGATTCTGCCCACGCGCTGATGGAACAAGGCGTATTCCGCTATCATCGGCCGCCAAAACTGTCGTCCGAGCAGCAGCGTGAAGGGCTTCGTGAGCGCCTCGAATACGAGGAACGCTCCTACAATGATTTGTGGCGCACGCTGCCGCCTTCGCAAGACAGCGGCAACACCGAAACAAGCGAAGACGACGGCGCGGCGGAGCGGAAGAAATCACTCAATCTGCCGGAGGAAAACCTCCTTTATTTCCTTGAGAAGAACAGCCTCGTGCTCGAGCCCTGGCAGCGCGAGATCGTCAGGATCGTGCGTGTCATCGCGCAATATTTTTATCCGCAGCGGCAAACCCAGGTGATGAACGAAGGCTGCGCCACCTTCGTGCACTACACGCTTATGAACATGCTTTTCGATCGTGGCCGCATCAACGAAGGCGCCATGCTCGAGATTTTGCGCAACCACTCGAACGTCGTCTTCCAGCCGGCCTATGACGACCCGCGCTTTTCCGGCATCAATCCCTATGCGCTGGGTCTCGACATGATGCAGGATATCCAGCGCATCTCGACCGAGCCGACCGCGGAGGATCGCGACTGGTTCCCGGATATCGCCGGACGCGGCGACTGGCGCGACAACTTGCTCGATGCCTGGGCCAACCACCGCGACGAATCCTTCATCCGCCAGTATCTGAGCCCGACCCTGATCCGGAAATGGCGGCTCTTCGTGCTGGCCGATGGAGCCGACGAGCCACACTACGAAGTCGCTTCGATCCACAATGAGCGTGGATATCGCAAGATACGCTCTGCGCTCGCTCGAAGCTATGACGTGGGGGCGAGCCGCCCCGACATCCAGGTGATTGACGTCGACCTCCTGGGCGACAGGCATCTGCGACTTCAGCACATGGTGAAGGATGGCATCATGCTCGACGGCGAAAGCCGCGACGCAACCCTGCGCCATATCCGAAACCTATGGGGCTACGACGTCAGCTTGGCTGCGATCGATGCTGGAACCGGTGCAATGCTCAGCGAGCGCTGGACCAAGGAACTTTGAGATCGCAGGCCCAGCCCTGTGCCATTCGCAGATCGGCGTTGCCTGATATCAACGCCCGTTAGAGCAACTCCAGGAAATGGTGTAACGGTTAGGCTCGGCGCCTTCGCCGTAGCCTTCCGTCCGAAATTGCGTAAAAACAAAGAGATAGAGCGTTTCACCGTTTCCGTGAAACGGTGAAACGCCCTTAGCTCTCGCCGGCGGGACGTATCCTCAACCTCGCAATGCGGTTCTTGTCGCGCTTCATCACCACGAAACGCTTGCCGTGGAACGTAAAAGCCTGCTTCTCCTCCGGGATCGACTGCGTCTCATGGATGACGAGGCCGGCGATGGTTGTCGCTTCCTCGTCGGGCAGGTCCCAGTCGAGCGCGCGGTTCAGATCGCGGATCGGCACCGTGCCTTCGACGACGACCGAGCCGTCGGCCTCCTTCTTGACGCCCTGCATGTCGACATCATGCTCATCGGCGATCTCGCCGACGATCTCCTCGATGATGTCTTCCAGCGTCACCAGCCCTTCGACCTCGCCATACTCGTCGACGACAATGGCGAAATGCGCCTTGCGGCGCAGGAAGGCGTTGAGCTGTTCCTGCAGGGTGGTGGTGTCCGGCACGAACCACGGCTTCGCCGCGATCTTCATCACGTCGATCCGGGAGAAGTCGTTGCCGACCTCGTTGAGTGCCCTGAGCAGATCTTTCGCATGCAGCACGCCGACGATGTTGTCGAGCGAGCCCTTCCACAGCGGCATGCGGGTGTGCGGGCTCTGCAGGATTTCGCGCACTACCGCTTCCGGCGGATCGTCGGCATTGACCGAGCGCATATTGGTGCGGTGGACCATGATATCGGAGACTTCGAGCTCTTCGAGATCGAAGAGGCCCTCAAGCCGATTGCGCTCCTCGCGGACAGGCGAGCCATCGCGGCGGGGCTCGTCGCTGTCTTCATCCTTGCCGTTGCGCTCGGACCGCGACGCTGGCTCGATCGGCCGCAGCGTGTAGCCGGAAGCGGCAAGCAACCGGGTGCGGAACAGAAGCGCCAGCAGCACGATGGCGGCAAGGACGACAGCAGCGATCCAGCCGGCGTCGATCATCCGGGATGGCTCACCTTGAGCCACCCCGGATGGCTCATCTTGAGGAAGGCGAGTACTTCCGAGGGCGGCACGTCCTTGGCAATGAAGGCCTGGCCGATGCCATGCGTCAGGATGAAGGTGAGCGCGCCGCGCGAGACCTTCTTGTCCTGTGTGATGAAGCCGAGCAGCGCCTCGGCGTCCGGCAGTCCACCCGGAATATCGGCCATGCGCCAGGGCAGGCCGACGGCGCGAAGATGGGCTTCGACGCGTTCCGCGTCGTCCGGACTCGCCAGGTTGAGGCGCGCCGAGAAGCGATGCGCCAGCGCCATGCCGATGGCGACGCCTTCGCCGTGGACGAGGCGCGCGCCGTCATATTGCGTGGCGGCTTCGAGCGCATGGCCGAATGTGTGGCCGAGATTGAGCAGCGCGCGATCGCCGGTCTCGAACTCGTCGCGGGCAACGACATCGGCCTTGGCGCGGCAGGCCTCGGCGATCGCCGCGACCCGCGCCGGGCCGCCGGCAAAGACGTCCCGCCAGTTCTGTTCAAGCCAGGCGAAGAAGGCCGGGCGGTCGATCAACCCGTATTTGGCAAGCTCGGCATAGCCGGCGCGGAACTCGCGGATCGGCAGAGTGTCGAGCACGCCGGTGTCGGCGAGCACCAGCCTGGGCTGATGGAAGACGCCGACGAGGTTCTTGCCGCGCGCGCTGTTGATGCCGGTCTTGCCGCCGACGGAAGAATCGACCTGCGCCAGTAGCGAGGTCGGTATCTGCACGAAATTCATGCCGCGCCGCACAATGCCGGAAGCAAAGCCGGCAAGGTCGCCGATGACGCCGCCGCCGAGCGCGATCACCACGTCGCGGCGTTCGAGCTTGGCCGCGATCACGCCGTCGACCACGTCTTCGAGATGGGCGAAACTTTTAGTCTTTTCGCCGGCTGGCAGCGTAATGACGGCGGACTGAATGCCGCCTTTCTCCAACCCCGCCTGCAGTGTGTCGAGATGCGCGGCGGCAACGTTCTCGTCGGTGACGATGGCCGCGCGGGTATCGGGAAGGCGGCGCGCGACCTCCTCGCCGGAGCGCGCGAGCAATCCTGAGCCGATCAGGATGTCATAGGCACGGTCGCCGAGCCCGACCTCGACCTTCACCGGTTCGGCATGGCTCACGGCTGCACCTCGCCAGTTGTGGCGCTTGTAGCGCCTGTCGCGATGGTGTCGATGCCGAGATGGGCGCAGAGCGCCGCGACGACTTCGCTGGCGATGATCTCCTTGCGGTCGTCGCGCGTCGGCACGATCAGGTCGGCGGTGGCGTAGACCGGGTAGCGCTCGCCCATCAGCCGCTCCAGCACTGCGCGCGGATCGGGATTCTTCAACAGCGGCCGGTTCTGTTTCTTCGAAACCCGCTCCATCAAGAGGTCGAGGTCGGCCTTCAGCCAGACCGACACGCCATAAGCCGTGATCGCCCCGCGTGTCTGCGCGTTCATGAAGGCGCCGCCGCCGGTCGACAGCACCTGCGGGCCGTTCTCCAGCAGGCGCAGGATCACCCGCTGCTCCAGCGCACGGAATTCCGGCTCGCCATAGCGCTCGAACAGCTCCGGCACCGTCATGCGCGAGACGCTTTCGATCTCCTGGTCGCTGTCCATGAAAGGCAGCGAAAGTATCATCGCCACCTTGCGGCCGATCGCCGTCTTGCCGGCCCCCATCAGCCCGACGAAGACGATCGAGCGGCTGCCGAGCGCTTCGATCAGCGCGGCACGGCCTTCGTCCGTCGGATTTGCTGGCAGAGCGTTCATCGGGGCCTCTTTGCGCCGTATCGACATCAAAAGCCTGTTTGCGTCAAGCACGGGCGGGCAAACGTCCAAGAAGCTTTTCCGGCAAAACCTCTGTCGACTGGAATCCTTCGTCCTTGAATTGGTCGGATTGGCGTCCCATAAGGGCACAGGGCTTTGGAACCGCAGAACAAGAAGACGGGCGAAAATTTGAATGCCGACTTTGTTTCGGTTTGTCGTGACGCTGGCGGTTCTTGCAGGCATTGCCTATGGCGCGATGTTCGCGTTGGCGATGTTCGTTGAGCCGAAAAAGGCGGAAATGAGCATCCGCATCCCGGCCGAGAAGCTCAACCCCAAGAAAAACTGACCAAGAAAAACTGACCCAAGAAAACTGAAAAAGAACTGATCCCGGCCCGATGAACAGCGCCGCCCGCATCGAAGCCTTCCTCGAAATGATGAGCGCCGAGCGCGGCGCGGCCGAAAATACGCTTTCCTCCTACCGCCGCGACCTTGAGGACGCCTCGGAAGCGATCGAGGGTGGGCTGGCGGGGGCGGGATCGGCCGACATCCGCGCCTATCTCGACGACATTGCCGTGCGCGGCTTCGCGCCGACCTCGCAGGCGCGCAAATTGTCGGCGATCCGCCAGTTCTTCAAATTCCTCTATGCCGAAGGCCTGCGCGGCGACGACCCGACCGGCACGCTGGACAGCCCGCGCAAGGGCCGGCCACTGCCCAAGACGATGAGCGAGGCCGAGACCGGCCGCCTGCTCGATCGGGCGGCGCAAGAAGCCGGCGAATCCGGGCCGGGCGGCGACAGGCTGGCGGCCTTGCGCCTGCACGCGCTGGTCGAGGTGCTCTACGCCACGGGCCTGCGCGTTTCGGAGCTCGTCGGTCTGCCGGTGACGGTGGCGCTGCGTGACGACCGCTTCTTCATGGTGCGCGGCAAGGGCGACAAGGAACGCATGGTGCCGCTGTCGAGCAAGGCACGCTCCGCCATGCGCGCCTGGCTTGCCGCCAGGTCCGAGCGGCCGACCGTTGCCGAGAGCCCGTTCCTGTTTCCGGCCTCCTCCGACAGCGGCCATCTCTCCCGGCAGGTTTTCGCCCGCGATCTCAAGGGGTTGGCCGCGCGGTCGGGGATAGCTGCGGCCAAAATCTCGCCGCATGTGCTTCGCCACGCTTTTGCCAGCCATCTGCTGCAGAACGGCGCCGACCTGAGAGCCGTTCAGCAACTTCTTGGCCATGCCGACATCTCGACCACGCAGATCTACACCCACGTGCTGGAGGAGCGGCTGGTGCGGCTGGTCAACGATCATCATCCGCTTGCCGACTAGGCCTCATATCGCTATGTGAGGGCGACGTTCCAACGCCCGGAGCCGGCATTTCAGCGGTTCCGCCAGCCATTTGCCTTCCGACGGATCGGTCCGCTCAAGCATGTACAACTACCTCGACTTCGAAAAGCCGGTGCAGGATCTGGAGCTCAAGATCCTTGAGCTCAAGAAGCTTGCCGAGAACGGCGAGGCGGTCGATGTCGCCGAAGAGATCAGCAGGCTCGAAAAGCGCTCGCGCGACGCGTTGCGTGATCTCTACAAGGCGCTCACGCCATGGCAGAAGGTACAGGTCGCGCGCCATCCGGACCGGCCCCACTGCGTCGACTACATCAAGGCGCTGTTCACCGATTTCACCCCTCTGGCCGGCGACCGCAATTTCGGCGACGACCAGGCGATCGTCGGCGGCTTTGCCCGCTTCCGCGGCGAGCCGGTGGCGGTGATCGGCCAGGAAAAGGGCTCGGACACGGCAAGCCGCATCAAGCACAATTTCGGTTCGGTTCGGCCCGAGGGCTACCGCAAGGCGGTGCGCCTGATGGAATTGGCCGACCGTTTCAAGATCCCGCTTTTGACGCTGGTCGACACCGCCGGCGCCTATCCCGGCGTCGGCGCCGAGGAACGCGGCCAGGCCGAGGCGATTGCCCGTTCGACCTCGGCCTGCCTGGCGCTCAAGGTGCCGTCGATCTCGGTGGTCATCGGCGAAGGCGGCTCCGGCGGCGCCATCGCGATTGCCACTGCCAATCGCGTCTACATGCTGGAACACGCCATCTATTCGGTGATTTCGCCGGAGGGCGCGGCCTCGATCCTGTGGCGCGACACCACCCGCTCGAAAGATGCGGCGACCAACATGAAGATCACCGCGCAGGATCTTCTCGATATGAAGATCATCGACGCCATCATTCCCGAGCCGATGGGCGGCGCCCAGCGCGCGCCGGAAACGGTGATTGTCTCGACCGGCGATCTCATCGCCAGGACGATGAAGGACTTTGCCGGCGCCAACACTGATTTCCGCGAGCAGCGCCGCGAGAAATACCTGGCGATCGGCCGCAGCCTCTGATCCCTTGCATCAACAAGGGCGTCCAACTGTGGCGGGATGAGCAATTTCGCCACAAAAATGCCGCCGCATTCGGCTCAATGGAGTTTGCCGCGAGGGGTTGGCCAAGGCTTGCGGTAAGGAATTTTCAAGGTTAACGGGCTTAGGGTCCGTCGGTGTTCAGCATGGCGGCCCGGCCAAACCGGAACCGTTGGCTCGAGAGAAAAGACATAGCCGTTAAGATGTTTGCCAAGCTTGCCCGCACCGGAGTCCTGATCGCCGCCATCGGCGTCGCCGGCTGCAATGATTCGTCGATGAAGGATTTCGCGCCGGAGGCTAACAAGCCGCTGCCGGACAAGATCCTCTCCGACATGCAGGCCAAGGGTATGATCCGCACCTCCTCGGTGATGGCGCGCATCTTCAAGGAGGAAGGCAAGCTCGAGATCTGGAAGGCCAAGACCAATGGCCGCTATGATCTCGTCGCCAGCTACGACATCTGCAAATGGTCGGGCAAGCTCGGTCCCAAATACACCGAGGGCGACCGCCAGGCGCCGGAAGGCTTCTACACAGTGCGGCCGTCGCAGATGAATCCGCGCTCGAATTACCACCTGTCCTTCAACATCGGCTTCCCCAACGCCTATGATCGCGCCAATGGCCGCACCGGCCAGAACCTGATGGTGCATGGCGCCTGTTCGTCGTCCGGCTGCTATTCGATGACCGATGCCCAGATCGAGCAGATCTATGCCTTCGGCCGCGATGCCTTCCAGGGCGGCCAGACCGAATTCCAGATCCAGGCTTTTCCGTTCCGTATGACCGCCGCCAACATGGCGCGCTACCGCAACGACCCGAACTACGACTTCTGGAAGATGCTGAAGGTCGGCTACGACAATTTCGAGATCACCAAGGTGCCGCCGAAGGTCGACGTCTGCGAGAAGCGCTACGTCTTCAACCAGGTCGCGCCCGAAGGCACGGCCTTCGACCCGACCGGCCCCTGCCCGGCGACGACCCAGCCGGACTCGCTGAAGACCGCCTATGCCAATTACGAGAAAAGCTACGACGCGGCCTACAATTCGGCCGTGAAATCGAGCGCGGTGGCGCCGAAGCCGACGATTTCCGGCATCAAGGAAGCCAGCATCGTTTCCGACTGGTCGAAGCGCCGCGCCCGCGGCGAGCGCGTGCCGATCGACCCGCCGTCGCTGAACACCGATGGCTCGGTGACGGAAACAACCCGCATGGGCCGGATCGATTCGCCGGCCGGCCGCAAGATGGCGGCGCTCGACGCCGAGAAGGAAGCCAAGCGCAAGGCAGAAGAGCAGCGCGTGGCGGCAATCGAGGCGGCCAAGGCCGCAAAGGAACAGGCAAAGGCGCAGGCTCTGGCCGAGAAGGAAGCCGCCAAGCAGGCCGCCCAGCAGCAGGTTGTCACCGCCGGCGTCGAGGCAAACCCCGCTCAGCCGGCGCCGGAGCAGGCGGCTGACGCCGATCAAGGCACCGTCTCGAAGCTGAAGAAGAAGCTGCTCGGCATGTTCGGCGGCTGAGATTCTCCAACTTGGCAACCGCTATCTACGATCTCAAGGGACTGAACTGCCCGCTGCCGGTGCTGAAAGCCCGCAAGCGGCTGGCCGCGATGCGCCCGGGCGGCCGGCTTTGGCTCGAAACCACCGATCCGCTGGCGGTGATCGACATCCCGGCCTTCTGCGCCGATGCCGGCCACCAGCTGATCGAGACGGCCGCGGTCACGGGCGGTCATCGTTTCCTGGTCGAGCGCGGCAACGCGGCCTGAGCCGCCTGCGTTCGGTTATAGCCCTGCAATGGCCAACGGATTGGCTTCGAGCGCCGCACGGTCCGGCGTATCGACCGACGGCTTGTTGGTGAAGGCGGCGAACAGCCGCCGGATATAGTCATCCGGCATGTCGAGCGTGATCAGCACCAGCCTGGTGCCGCGCTGGCCATCGGGCCAGGCCGGCAGCCTTGCCGGCGGGTGCAGGATCTTCTGCACCCCGTGGATGACCAGCGGCCGCGAGGGGTCCTCCATCAGCTCGATGACGCCCTTCATGCGCAACAGCTTCTCGCCATGCGTCGAACGCACAAGATCGAGGAACATTTCGATCGCCGAGAACGGCACCGGGCCGTCATGGACAAGCGAGTGCGAGCGCACGCGCGCGTCGTGGCGATGGCCGTGATGATGGTGATCATGATCTTGGTCACCGTCACGGTGGTGATGGTCATGACCATGCGCGGCCTCTTCGCCGAGCCAGCGCCGCACATCGGCGGACTTGGACTGAGGATTATAGAGCCCGCAGTCGAACAGCGCCGCGGCGCCCGTGCCAGCCTCGTTGACGTCGAGCACGACGGCACCCGGATTGATCTGCTTGAGCCTCGCCCGCAACGCCTCGACCTCGGCCGCCTCGGCGAGGTCGGTCTTGGTCAGCACGATGCGGTCGGCCACCGCCGCTTGCTTGACCGCCTCGACATGGGTATCGAGCGTGGCCTCGCCATTGACGGCGTCGACCAGCGTGATGACGCCGTCGAGCCGGAAGGCCTGCACCAGCGCCGGATGCGCCATGATCGACTGGAGCACCGGTGCCGGATCGGCCAGACCTGTCGTCTCGACGACGACACGGGCCAGTTTCGCAATACGGCCGGTCTGCAACCGGTCGACGAGATCGGCGAGTGTGTCGACCAGGTCGCCGCGCACCGTGCAGCAGAGGCAGCCGTCGGAAAGCTGGATGATGCCGTCGGACGCCTGCTCCACCAACAGATGGTCGATCGCGACCTCGCCGAACTCGTTGATGATCACCGCCGTGTCGGCAAGCCCCGGATCCTTGAGCAGCCGGTTGAGCAGCGTCGTCTTGCCGGCGCCGAGAAAGCCGGTGAGCACCGAGACGGGTATCGGAAAGCCTGCCATGGCCTAGTTCGCCGCCTTGACCGGCTGATCGCCCTGCGCGGCGGCATTGGCGGTCCCGGTCGTCAGCGGCTCGGCGCCGGCCGGCGCCGGCCTGTCGGGCCGCCAGCTCGGCAACGGCACATCGGCATAGTTCTGGTCGGCCTGGTCGACGAACGCCTTCGGCGCCGGCCCGGTCGCGCCGCCCAGCCCGACGGCGATCAGTGTCGGATGGTCGAGCTTCACCTGATAGGGCGATTTCGGCACGTCCTTGGCGGCAACCTCGGGGACTGCCTCGGACTGCTCTTCGGGCGTCTTCTTCTTGCAGATCTCGTCATGCATGTCGTTGGGCGACAGCGTGTCGCCGTAAGGCTTGAGCGCCGCCAGGGTGGTCGAGGTGGCGGACGGCATATCAAAACCCTGGTCGAGCAGCTTTGCCGCCGCTTCGGCGCGGCTGACCGCCGATCTCTCGCCAAGCACGACTGCGACCAGCGTGCGGCCGTTGCGCGTCGCCGAGCCGATCATGTTGAAGCCCGACGAGCAGACGAAGCCGGTCTTCATGCCATCGGCGCCTGGATAGCGGCCGATGAGCAGATTGTAGTTCGGGAGCGCCTTCTTGCCGACGGCAAGGCCCTCGATCGAGAACCAGGGCGCATATTGCGGAAAATCGGTGCGCAGCGCCGTCACCAAGACGGCAAGGTCGCGCGCAGTGGTGTACTGTTCCGGCGAATAAAGCCCGTTCGGATTGACGAAATGCGTCCCGACCATGCCGAGCCGGGCCGCCTCGGCGTTCATGCGATCGGCGAACGCGGCTTGCGAGCCGCCGATATTCTCGCCGACGGCCATGGCGATATCGTTGGCCGACTTGACCAGCATCATCTTCAGCGCATTGTCGAGCCGCATCACCGAGCCGGGCTTGAAGCCCATCTTGCTCGGCGGCTCGCCGGCCGAATGTTTCGTTACCTTGATCGGCGAATCGAGAGCCACTTCGCCGGCCTGGATGGCGCGGAAGGTGACATAGGCCGTCATCAGCTTGCTGAGCGAGGCCGGATACCAGCGCTTGAACGCGTCCTGATGCTCCAGCACATAGCCGCTCTTCAGGTCGAAAAGGACGACCGGGTTGGCGCGGGCCGCGCCGGCAAACACCGGAAGCGCCAGCGCGCCTGCCAGCAATACGTTGAGGAAATGCCCCTGCCGCATGATCAAATCCGAAATCGCCTCTTGCCGTAATCGCCGCTGGGTCCGTAAGATTTGGTTACCCATCGCCAGCATAAATGCGGCCCGACCCCTCGATCCAGATCGCATTGTTGCCGTGCTATTTACCCTATGTGACGCCAAAATGGCAAAGTGCCAGACATTCACAATTGACAATCGCAATGAGCAGCGGCTCTGAACCGACTGCCGCTAGCCAACCAAGAGATGGACCGATCATGCCGATTCTGAACCGCGCTGCCGAAATGCAGGAAGAAGTTGCAGGCTGGCGGCGACATCTGCACCAGACGCCGGAACTGAATTTCGACGTTTTCCAGACCGCCGGCTTCGTTACCGAGAAGCTCAAGGCCTTCGGCTGCGACGAGGTGGTGACCGGGCTGGGCAAGACCGGCGTCGTCGGCATCATCCGCGGCCGCAACGGCGATGGCGCCACAATCGGGCTGCGCGCCGACATGGACGCGCTGCCGATCGATGAGATCACCGGCAAGCCGTGGGCTTCGACCGTGCGCGGCAAGATGCATGCCTGCGGTCATGACGGCCACACCGCCATGCTGCTGGGTGCGGCCAAATATCTCGCCGAGACGCGCAATTTCGCCGGCAGCGTGGCCGTGATCTTCCAGCCGGCCGAGGAAGGCGGCGGCGGCGGCAACGAAATGGTCAAGGACGGCATGATGGAGCGCTTCGGCATCGAAAAAGTGTTCGGCATGCACAATATGCCGGGCCTGCCCGTCGGGCAGTTCGCCATCAAGCCCGGCCCGATCATGGCCGCGACCGCGGAATTCACCATCACCGTCAAGGGCCGCGGCGGCCATGCGGCGATGCCGCACGGCACCATCGACCCGATCGTCATCACCAGCCAGTTGGTCGGTGCGCTGCAGACCGTCGCCTCGCGCAGCACCGATCCGGTCGAGGCCGTGGTGGTGTCGGTGACGAAGTTCCATGCCGGCGATGCCTACAACGTCATCCCGGAGAGCGCCGAGATCGCCGGCACCGTTCGCACATTGAAGAAGGAAGTGGCCAAGAAATCGGAAGAGCGCATCCGCGCACTCTGCGCCGGGCTGGCCTCCGCTTTCGGCGCCACGATCGAGGTCGATTACGACGCCAACTACCCCGTCACCTTCAACCATGCCGAGGAAACCGTGTTTGCCGGCGATATCGCGGCCAACGTCGCCGGCGACAGCCACGTCCACCGCGCCATCCAGCCGGTGATGGGCGGCGAGGATTTCTCCTATATGCTGGAAGCCCGTCCCGGCGCCTTCATCTTCATCGGCAACGGCGACACCGCCGGCCTGCATCACCCGGCCTATGACTTCAACGACGAGGTCATCCCGCACGGCATGAGCTATTGGGTAAAGCTGGCGGAAACGGCGCTGGCTGCCTGACGATCGAGCAATCGAAGGCGGCGGTTACTCAGCCGCCACGCGGTCAGGCCGGCTCGGCCTGACCTGGGCGGACGCCGCCGGCCTTGGGGAAGCGCTGTCGGATGCCTCTTGGCGAACCGGCTCGAAGCGGCTATGTGTCGGGCCGCGTGGTCCCGTAGCTCAGTAGGATAGAGCGGCAGATTCCTAATCTGTAGGTCACAGGTTCGATTCCTGTCGGGATCACCAATCTTTTCAACGGGTTGGCGAGTTTTCCGCCGTACTTTTTCTGGAGAATAGTACGGCGAATTCCGCAGATCCTCTGGTTGGCATGGTCGGCAACCACATACTTATGGGGCTTGCCATGCTCGATTGAAGTCAGGATGGCGATAATTGTTGTGTAAGCGCTGCGATGTCACCGCTGTCGGGCTTTTGCCCGTCTACAAATGCGAACAGAGACGATAGGCCTCGTAGATCGAAGAGTAGATATCCCGGCTGGCAACCGCGTCTCCGATGCGATGTAATTCGAATGATCCCGCGGCTGGGGTATTTTTGCCCGCTTTCGTCTCCGCTCCCGTCATCAGCGCAATGTCGGTAACGCCTTCGTTGAAGGAGCGGGCACGCAATTCCTGATAGACGTCCTCCATGGGAACCGTGCCACGCTCGACGATGATTTGGGCCGCGCTCATCTCGGTTTCTACGCCGGTGAGCTCATGCCGGAACCTGGCGGCGATCCCGTTGCCTTGGCGCGCCACCTTGGCCAATCGGACATCGCTGACGACCCGGATGCCGAGTTCCGACACGCGTTTGCGGAAACTTACCTTGTCTGGGTAGGGGGTCTCGATCGCCAGTGTGTCATCGACGATCGCGAGAGTAACCATGTACCCCAGGCGGGCGAAATGAAGGGCGCAGGACACAGCGGCCTGCCGTCCGGTCTCGTCATAAATGAGCAGATCGTCCTTCGCCGGCACGACTCCGCTCAGCACGTCCCAGACGCTGTCGCAGTGTTCGGCGCCTTCCAGCCGTTCCATGTCCGGAATGCCGCCGGTAGAGACAATCACAAGGTCAGGATTGTCGGCAAGGACGATCTCCGCATCCGCATACGTGTTGAGGCGGACATCCACGCCAAGGCGGGCGAGTTCATCGACGCGCCAGTCGACGATGCCGATGAGATCCTTGCGGTCAGAGGCGGACGCGGCGACCAGCACCTGGCCCCCAAGCCGCGCTCCGGCTTCGAGCAGTGTAACGCCGTGTCCGCGCTCAGCGGCAACCCGCGCCGCTTCCATCCCTCCCGGGCCACCGCCGACCACGACCACCCGTCTCGGCGTTTCGGCCCGCTCGATTATGTGGCTGACGATCGTTTCGTGGCCGCTGGCCGCGTTGTGGATGCACTGGACCTTCTTGTACAGGCAGTAGGACGCGCCGACGCACGGGCGGATGCGCTCCTCTTCTCCCCGAATCATCTTGTTGACGATGTGCGGATCGGCGATATGCGCCCGCGTCATGCCCACCAGGTCGACGAGATCTTCTCGGATCGCGTGCCGCGCCGTGGCCACGTCGCGAATGCCAGCTGCGTGGATGACGGGTAGCCTGGTTTCCCGCTTGAACTGCCCAACCAGCGGCAAGAAGGGCGCACTCCGGGTGAACATGCCAGGCATGTTCTGCTCGGCCAGGGCCAAGTCCGTGTCCATGCGGCCAAAGATGCAATTGAAGAAATCGATATGGCCTTCCCGCTCGAACAGCCTGGCGAAGGCGAGGCATTCCTCGAAATCCGAACCGTCGTCGACCGCCTCGTCGATCACGAACCGGATGCCGACAACAAAGTCGTCGCCCACCTCCCTGCGGATCGCCTCATGGACCATCAGCCCGAAGCGCGCCCGGTTTTCGAGCGAGCCGCCGAATGCGTCCGTGCGCCTATTGGTCCTGGGAGAGAGGAACTGACCGATAAGGTGCCCACTGGTGACCGTCTCGACGCCGTCGAGATCGCCATCGCGGCAGCGCCTGGCGGCGTCGGCGTAATCCTTGATGATCCGGCCGATATCGGCGGCATCCATTTCCTTCGGGAAATTCCGGTTTCGCGTCTCACGCACGCGCGATGGTGCGACCGGCGGGAGCCAGTTTCCGGCATAGGCGGTGGCGCGCCGGCCAAGGTGCGAGACCTGGCACATGACGGCGGCGCCGTGGCGATGGATTCGCCTCGACAGTGACTGGAGATGCGGGACGATGCGATCGCTCGAAAGGTCCAGTTGGCCCCCACCCCAGCTGGAATCGGGCGAAGTCATCGCCGAGCCGCCTGCCATGGTCATGGCGAGGCCACCGCGCGCCTTCTCCTCGTGGTAGCGCTGATAACGCTCGAGCGGCAGGCCGCTATCGTCCAGCATCGAAGCGTGACTGGTGCTGATGATGCGGTTGCGCAACACCAGTCGCTTGAGCTGAAACGGTTGAAGCAGAGGATCCCGCGATGCCTCCGGTGCTTTTGACTGGGCCGCCGCCATGATCACCTACTGCTCAAAACCATTCACGACAGTTATAGTCGGTCATTTTACGGAGCCTTGGAAAGCTTGAAAATTCTTGGGGAGGCTATACGCTGAGCGTATGGCTGGCTTCGCAAAACTCGTTCCTTCCGCACGCGGACTTCTGGTCTTCGAGGCGGCTGTCCGGCTGGCAAGTTTCACGGCCGCCGCCCGGGAATTCAATGTCACGCAACCGTCCGTCAGTCGCAGCATTGCCCAGCTCGAGGGCGATATCGGCGTTCCTCTTTTCTCCCGAAATTCGAAGGGATTGACCCCGACCGCGGATGGCCGCGCGCTCTGTTCGGCAGTGCGCGAAGGATTCGACGGGATCGAGGAGGTCTTCCGCGGAATCAGGGAGAATGCCGCAAGGCCGGTGGTTACGCTCTCCCTCTCAAGCTCGCTGGTGACGCATTGGTTCGTGCCGCGGCTAAGCGGCTTCAATACAAGATTTCCAGATGTGGACCTGAGATTCGAACTGATCGCTGGCGTTCTGCGCGGGCCGGCAGAGAACGTCGATCTGGCCACAAGAATCCTGCCCGATGACGATACGAGCTATCACCGTTGGCCGTTCTCGCCGGAAATCGTCGTTCCGGTGTGCAGCCCGTCCTATCTGTCGGCTCATGGCCGCTTGAAGCACGACGCGGACGGCGAGGGCCATGTCCTGCTTCATCTCACCGATGCCAAGTTGCAGTGGCTGGACGCGTGGGGCCATGTCGCCGACCGCAAGACCAGCAAGGCAAAGTGGCTCGAATTCTCGGACTACGCGGTTGTGCTTCAGGCCGCGATGAACGGGGAAGGCGTCGCGCTCGGCTGGCTCAGCAATATTTCGAGGGCGTTGCTTCACGGTGCGCTTGTCCCAGCTTCGGAAAGGCAGATCAACACCGGCCGGACCCATCACCTGATTGCGCCGCGTTCGAGGCCGCTGCGACCTGTCGTCTCCGATATCTGCGCTTGGATGATCACCGAGATGCAAGACGAGTTGAAAGCTTTGCACGCAACATTGCGGCCGGACATCTGGCGGTCGGGTTGAACGTCGACGCTTTTGTCGACTAAATGCATGTCGCCCAAAAGTGCGCAGCGGTTTTGGGATAACGACATGCATCAAAACAAAGACTTAAATCGCGTCGTCTGAATCCGCTTCATCGCGACGCGCTTTAGCCGTCGGAGCGCGCGTCCGGCTGAACTACCCCAGAGTTTGACTGGCAAGGGCATAGGCCCTCGGTCCAGCCGCACCGCCGACCGAAAAATCGGCGAGGCGTTTGCCCATCGACATGGTCAGTACCGTGTCGAAGACCGGCATTTCGCAGTGCGCCAGAAAGGCGGCGAATTCGCCGCTTCCGATATGCGTGTCCACTCGGAGGAAACTGCCCGAATGATCGGCGATGTGCGGTCGGACCACTGCGATGGCATCGGTATCTCGCTCCGCTAGGACCGGACCGATGACATGGCCGCGGCCGAAGGGCCGGCAGAGAGCGAAGGCCTTGAGCGCCCCCTCGCCGAAGAGCCCGTAGCCAACAGATTGTTCGAACAGCTTTTCGACAAGTGCCGCTCTATGCACTCCGAAACCGACCGCATCGAGCGCGATGATCGCCGGCAAGTGCTCGGTCACCAGCCGACGCACCTCGCCACACTCCCTGTCTATTCCAGCCGCCGTGGCGGCGCGGGCAATCCCATGGCAGTGATAGACGATCTTCTCCGGCTTGAAGTCGAGCGAAAGATAGAGCCGCTTTGCCGCCCGGGTCGCATTGAGGCGCAAGTCGCGCCCGACCACGTTGTCGAAGACCCGCTTCATCAGCCACTGGCCGGCTCCCAGCGTCTGCAGCCGCGGCGAGGTGATGACCATCCCTACGGTCGCGAAATCGTCGCCATGCGGGAACCACATGGCCGAGCCGAGCACTCGGCCGATCTCATCGAGCGCCACGAACCCCCGTCCCGATTCACGCAGGAATTGCCAGTCTTCGGCGCGATGCGGCCATCCCACGGATAGAGAGTGCGCGTGCAACCGGTCGAGTTCGACGCCTTCGATGTCGCCGATCCGCATCGAGAAGGCATCGATTTTCAAGCTTCCGGACGGCTTCAATTCCATGCCCCCTGAAAGATCGCGTAACGGGTGCACACAACGCCCCCTGCCCTGCCAACGCTAAACAACCAGACCGATACGATTTGCTCGAATGCCGCGTGCCAACGCAAGATTCAACTGAAACACTTCCGCTTTCGGCACGCAATCGCGAGGCAGGGCGCACATCCTCCCTGGAATTGTTGCAGCATAGGGTCCCGGCGCACCCGAAATGCCCGAATCCTTAAACGCCTTGAGGACTGGAATGGACGTCTTCGACATCCTCGACCGTCTCGTCGCCTTTCCGTCGGTGGCAGGCAAGCCGAACGGCGACATCGCCGGCTGGATCGAGGCCTATCTCGCGGAACATGGGGCGAAGGTCACCATGCTTCCAGGGCCGGAAGGGGATCGTTCCAACCTTTTCGCGACGATCGGTCCCACCGATGTTCCGGGCTACATCCTGTCCGGCCACATGGACGTCGTCCCCGCCGGCGAGCCGCAATGGAGCTCGGCCCCCTTTACGGTGCGCCGGGAGGGCGAACGGCTCTATGGTCGCGGCACGACGGACATGAAGGGGTTTCTTGCCGCCGCGCTGGCGGCTGTGCCTCACCTGAGGGAACTACGCCTGGCCAGGCCGATCCACCTCGCCTTCTCTTATGACGAGGAGGTCGGATGCCGCGGCGTGCCGCACCTCATCGCCTGCCTTCCCGAGCTTTGCGCGAAGCCGCTCGGCGTCATCGTCGGCGAGCCGAGCGGCATGCGCGCCGTGCGCGGCCACAAGGGCAAGGCGGCCGCCAGGCTCACCATCAATGGTCGCTCCGGCCATTCCTCGCGGCCCGATCTCGGGCTCAACGCCATCCATGCCATGGCAGATGCGCTGAGCGCGGCCGTAAGCGAAGCCGAGCGGCTGGCACGCGGTCCGTTCGATCCGGCCTTCGAGCCGCCCTACTCCTCTCTGCAGGTGGGCGTGATCGCGGGCGGCCAGTCGGTCAACATTATCCCCGACACCTGCACGCTGGACCTGGAAGCACGCGCCATACCCGGCGTCGACCCGGCAGGCCTGCTTGCCCCTGTCAAGGCAAAGGCTGCGACCCTTGCAGCCAATGGCTTCCGGTTCGACTGGATGCCGATCAGCGCCTATCCGGCGCTGTCGCTTCCGCAAGACGCGGCACTGGCGGCACTGCTGCGCGAACTGAGCGGCGAAGCGCCACTCGCCGCCGTCAGCTATGGCACCGAGGCTGGGCTTTATCAGGCCGCCGGCTTCGATGCGATCATTTGCGGTCCCGGCGATATCGGCCGCGCCCACAAGCCCGACGAATACATCCTCGCCAGCGAAATCGCAGCCTGCCAACGGATGGTCGAGGCGCTGGGCGCGCGTTGCGCGGCGTGAAGGAGCAACCGGAATGACCTTCCTGTTCAACTCCGACGCGCGACGCGGCGCGGTCTTTGCCGAAGCATTCGCAGGGGAATTGCCGGACCTCCCCTTCGTCATGGACGCCGCGACGGTCGATCCCGACGCGGTGCGTTATTTGATCACCTGGACGGTGCCGGAAAACCTCGCGCGATACAGCAACCTGGAGATCCTGTTTTCCCTCGGCGCCGGCGTCGACCAGTTCCGCTTCGATGCGGTGCCCGCGAAGGTGAAGGTCGTGCGCATGGTCGAGGAAGGCATCGTGCGCATGATGCAGGAGTATGTGTCGCTGGCCGTGCTTGCCCTGCATCGCAACCTGCCGGCCTATCTCGCGCAGCAGCGCGCCGGCGAATGGCGCGACATCCCGCAGCCGCAGCCCATGTCGCGCCGTGTCGGCGTGCTCGGCCTCGGGCAGCTCGGCCAGGCCGTCCTCGAACGGCTAAAGCCATTCGGGTTTCCGATTGGAGGCTGGAGCCGCTCGCCACGGCAGATCGGGGGCGTGACCTGTCACCATGGCGAGTTCGGGCTGGAGGAGATGCTCGCGGCCAGTGACATATTGATCTGCCTGCTGCCGCTGACCGAGGATACGCGCGGATTTCTGAATGCCGGCCTGTTCGCGAAACTGCCCAAAGGGGCGTCACTCGTCCACACGGGCCGGGGACCGCAGCTCGACTACTCAGCGCTCGTCGCCGCGCTCGACAGCGGCCACCTTTCAGCGGCGATGATCGACGTGACCGATCCTGAACCTTTGCCTCAGGGTCATCCGTTCTGGTCGCATTCGAAGATCATCCTGACCCCGCATGTCGCCAGCGTCACCCAGCCCGCGACCGCCGCACGCGCCGTCATCGACAACATCCTGCGCCATCGCGCCGGTCTTGAGCCGATCGGGCTTATCGACCGGTCGCGCGGCTATTGAATTTCCAACATGAAAGGCCATCCTGTGTCCCTGCTCAAGACCGTCGATGCCAACCCAGCCTTCCAGCCGCGCGAGTCCACGGCGTTGCCGGAACGGCTGATTGCCGGCGACCCTGCCTTCAAGACCTGGGCACAGGACGTCGCCAAGGACGATCTCGTCCACACCGGCGTCTGGGAGGCGACGCCGGGCGAGACACGCTCGATCAAGGGCGAGACTTTCGAATTCTGCCACATCCTGTCGGGCGTGATCGAAATCACGCCCGATACCGGGGAGGCGGTAACCTACCGCGCCGGCGACAGCTTTGTGATGAAGCCTGGCTTCACCGGAGTTTGGAAGACGATCGAAACGGTGCGCAAGATCTATGTCACGGTAGGCTAGATGGGCGTACGCGCCAGGAGGGCCGCCCTCCGCCGAAGATTTTGCCGTCTCTTGCGCCAAGCACGCAACATTCGTCGGCGGCGGTTCACTGAACGGCGCATGCTGCGCGCCAGCACGCGCTAGGCTTTGACCGATACTGCAAGGCGGTCGCCCCATGAACCTGAGCTTTGATATGAGCCTGAGCTTTGATCCGGACGCTGTTCCCCTTCCCATTTGCCATTTCATTGACGGAGAGCTGATCGCGGCCGAGGGTGCGATCGAGATGCGCCGCCCATCCGACGGCAAAGCCTATGCCGCCTGTCCAGTGGCAGGCCTGGAAGTGGTCGACCGTGCCGTGGAAAGCGCCAAGACGGCGCTGAAGGCCAGCAATTGGGGCGGCGTTCGGCCGCGCGAGCGCACCAGGGCGCTTCACGCTTGGGCAGACTTGATCGAGGCGGAAGCTGCAACGCTCGCCAGGATCGAGGCGCTGTGCTCGACGCGACCGGTAGGTCAGCTCGTCGCCGGCGATATCGCCATAACCGCCGAGCAGATCCGCTTCTTTGCCGAGTTCGCCGACAAGGAAGGCGGTGATTTGGCGCCGACCGACGACGCCAGTCTCGGCATGGTCATGAGCGAGCCTTATGGCGTGGTCGGCGCGATCACGCCCTGGAACTTTCCCGTCTCGATGGCCGGCTGGAAGCTCGGCCCGGCGCTGGCGGCGGGCAACGCGGTCGTGCTGAAGCCGTCGGAAATGACGCCGTTCTCGGCTGTCTATATGGCAGAACTCGCGGTCAGGGCGGGCTTGCCGGCCGGGCTCATAAACGTTGTGCTCGGCGACGGTCCAACGACCGGCACGGCGCTGACCGGTCATCCCGAGATCGCCAAGGTCTCCTTCACCGGCTCGACCCGCGCCGGGTCGGCCATCATGGAGAACATCGCCCGCACCGGGGTCAAGCCGATGACGCTTGAACTCGGCGGCAAGAGCCCGCAGCTCGTCTTTGCCGATGCCGATCTCGACAAGGCGGCATCGGCGATCGCCGGCAGCGTCACCTTCAATGCCGGCCAGGCCTGTGTGGCCGGCACGCGCCTGATCGTCGAGAAGAGTGTCGCCGACAGGCTGACGGCCGCCATCCTGGAACGGATGAAGGCGGTACAGCCCGGCCCGACCTGGGACGAGACGACATATTATTCGCCTATCATCTCGGAACGGCAGCGGGCGCGTGTCGACGGCATCGTGCGGGCCGCGGTCGAGGCCGGCGGCGAATGTCTGACCGGCGGCAGCGCCATGGACCATCCCGGCTATTTCTATAAGCCGACGCTGGTCGCCAATGTCGACCAGGCCAATCCGGCAATCGTCGAGGAGATCTTCGGCCCGGTCCTGACGGTCCAGACCTTCGAGACCGAGGAGGAGGCTCTGGCGCTGTCCAGCCACCCGATCTACGGGCTGGCTTCCGGCCTGTTCACTTCCGATCTGTCCCGCACCATCCGCTTCGCGCGCAAACTCGAAGCGGGCACCGTCTGGGTCAACCGCTACAGCCGCTCGCGCGACCATATCCTGCCGACCGGCGGCTACAAGCGCTCCGGCATCGGCAAGGACCTCGGCCGCGACGCCTATCTCGCCAATCGCAGGACCAAAAGCGTCCTGATCAGCCTGTGAAGAGATGCCGATGAAGTCCTATTCGATCGCCCTGATCCCTGGTGACGGCATCGGCCGCGATGTGACCGCAGCCGCCTGGTCTGTGCTGCAGACGGCGGCCAGACAGTCCGGCTTTGCCTTGGCGGGAACGGAGTTCCCCTGGTCCTGCAAATTCTACAAGGACACCGGCCGCATGATGCCCGAAGACGGCATCGAGACCTTGCGCGGCTTCGACGCCATCCTTCTCGGCGCGGTCGGCTGGCCGGCGGAAGTTCCGGATTCCGTTTCGCTTCATGGCCTGCTGCTGCCGATCCGCAAGGCGTTCGTGCAATATGCCAACATCCGGCCGCACCGCCTGCTGCCGGGTGTGACGGGTCCGCTGCGGGCCGAGAGCTTCGACATATTGTGCATCCGCGAGAATACCGAAGGCGAATATTCCGGGGCCGGCGGGCGCGTGCATCAAGGCACTCTGGACGAAGTCGCTGTGGAAACCTCGATCTTCACCCGCGCCGGCGTCGAGCGCATCCTGCGCTTCGGCTTCGAGCAGGCGCGGGCACGCCGGGGCAGATTGGCGTCCGTCACCAAATCCAACGCGCAGAAATACTCGATGGTGTTCTGGGACGAGATCACGCGGAAGCTGGCGGCGGACTATCCGGACGTCGCGGTGGCCAGCTATCACGTCGACGCACTCGCCGCGCGCATGATCATGGCGCCCGAGAGCCTCGACGTGGTCGTCGCGTCCAATCTGTTCGGCGACATACTCACCGACATTGGCGCCGCGATCCAGGGCGGGCTCGGCTACGCCGCTTCCGCCAACATCAATCCCGACCGCTCTGCGCCGTCAATGTTCGAGCCGGTGCACGGCTCCGCGCCCGACATCGCCCATCTCGGCATCGCCAATCCGATCGCCACCATCTGGTCCGGCGCCATGATGCTCGATCATCTCGCCGAAAAGCTTGCGGCCGCCCGTGTCATGAACGCGCTCGAAGCGACGACCGCGCAAGGCATTGGAACCATTGCCGGCAAGGACGGAACAGAGGCCATCACAGCCGCCGTCGTCGCGGCGCTCAACTGATTGCAAGGTCGTTTCGATGAAGAGCCTGAAAGACAAAAGTCTCCTCCGCCAAGCCGGACTGATCGGCGGCAAATGGGTCGCTGCCGGCTCCGGCAAAACGGTCGATGTTCTCGACCCGGCGACCCAGGCCGTGATCGGCACGGTGCCCGACATGGCCGGTCCGGAGACCCGCGCGGCGATAGAGGCCGCGGCTTCGGCCTATCGGGGCTGGAGGAAGAAAACCAACGCCGAACGCGCTGCGCTGCTCGAAGCATGGCATAACCTGATGCTCGCGCATCTGGACGATCTGGCGCTGATCCTGACGACGGAACAGGGCAAGCCCCTGGATGAAGCCAAGGGCGAGATCCGTTACGGCGCATCCTTCGTCAAATGGTTTGCCGAGGAAGCGCGCCGCATCAACGGCCACACCATCCCCTCGCCCACGTCCGACCGCCGCATCATCGTGCTCAAGGAGCCGGTGGGCGTCTGCGGCATTATCACACCGTGGAACTTTCCCAACGCAATGATCACCCGCAAGGTCGCGCCGGCGCTGGCGGCCGGCTGCACGGTGATCATCAAGCCGTCCGAGTTCACGCCCTATTCGGCGCTGGCGCTCGGGGTGCTCGCCGAACGCGCGGGCATCCCCGCCGGCGTCATCAACATCGTCACCGGCATGCCGGCCGGGATCGGCAACGAGATCATGGCGAACGAGACCGTTCGCAAGATCTCCTTCACCGGCTCGACGCGGGTCGGTTCGCTGCTGATGCGCGGGGCGGCCGACAGCGTGAAGCGGCTGAGCCTCGAACTTGGCGGCAACGCCCCCTTCATCGTCTTCGACGACGCGGATCTCGATCTCGCCGTCGAGGGTGCGCTCGTCTCGAAGTTCCGCAATGGCGGCCAGACCTGCGTCTGCGCCAACCGCATCCTCGTCCAGGCGGGAGTCTACGAAACCTTCGCCGCGAAGCTGACCGCCCGCGTTAACGCCATGACGGTCGGGCCCGGCACGCAGCCCGGCGTCGCCATCGGGCCGATGATCAACATGGCGGCGGTCGAGAAAATCAACCGCCACATCGAGGACGCGCTCGCCAAGGGTGCTGCGATCATCACCGAGAGACCGGCGCTGCCGGAGGGCTCGCAGTACGTCGCGCCGCTGGTGCTGACCGGCGCCACAAACGAAATGGAGCTTGCCAGCGAGGAAACCTTCGGCCCGGTCGCGCCGCTGTTCCGCTTCGAAACGGAAGAGGAAGCGATCGCTCTCGCCAATGGTACACCCTACGGGCTTGCCTCCTACTTCTACACCGAAAACCTGAAACGCGCCTGGCGCGTCGGCGAAGCGCTGGAGTTCGGCATGGTGGGGCTCAACACCGGTTCGGTCTCGATGGAGGTTGCTCCCTTCGGCGGCGTCAAGCAGTCCGGCCTCGGGCGCGAGGGCGCCCAGGCCGGCATCGAGGAATATCTCGAGATGAAGAGTTTTCATATGGGAATAGGCAGTAGGGATTAGGCAATAGGCGATAGGAAGACGCCACCCTACTGCCTACTGCCTACTGCCTACTGCCTACTGCCTACTGCCTACTGCCTACTGAATCCGGTCGAGCGCCTTGTAGTAGAGGCCGACCATCGGCAGGAACCAGGGCTTGCCAGAATAGCCGGGGATGGAAGGCCACTCGAGGCCCTTCAGCGGATTGCGGTCCTCGCGGCCGAGCATGGCCTCGGCCATGATCATGCCGAGATGGGTCGAAAGCTGCGCGCCGTGGCCGGAATAGCCCATCGCGTACCAGACCCCATCATGATACCCGGCGCGCGGGAACCGATCCTTGGTCATGTCGACCAGCCCGCCCCAGCAATAGTCGATCTCGACTTTGGCGAGCTGCGGGAAGATGGCCGCGAGGCTTGCCTGCAATATCTGTCCGCTCCTGGCGTCGGAGCGCTGATCCGATGTCGCCGAGAAGCGTGCGCGGCCGCCGAAGATCAGCCGGTTGTCCGGCGAAAGCCGGAAATAGTTGCCGATGTTCATCGAGTTCACGCATGTCCGGTTGCCCGGCATGGTCGCGGCGATCTCAGCGTCGCTTAACGGCCGCGTGGCGATGATGAAGCTGCCGACGCAGATGATCCTGCGGTGGAAATAGCCGAAATTCGGCGTCGTGTAAGCACCGGTCGCCACCAGCACATTGTCGGCGCTGATCCGGCCGCGGGATGTGGTCAACTCATGCCGCTTGCCGGCCTGCTTGTGATCGGTCACCGCCGCGTTCTCGTGGATGACTGCGCCGTGGCGGGCGGCGGCCGTGGCCAGCCCGGCCACGTAACGGCCCATATGCATCATGGCGCTCTTCTTCGACAGCATCGCGCCATGGAAGGGCGAGCCGATCTCCGATTTGAGATCGGCCGCCGACAGCAGCGCCGTATCCGGATCCACCTCGGCATGAACGGCTTCGAAGTTGCGGGCGATCGCTTCGAAATGCTGCGGCTTGGAGGCGAGCTTGAGCTTGCCGGCGCGGCGGAAACTGCAGTCGATGCCCTCCTGCGCGACCAGCGCCTCGATGGTGTCGACGGAGTCGTCCAGAGCCCGGTAGAGCGCGATCGCGCGTTCCTTGCCGAGCTCCGCCTTGGCCGAGAGGTAGCTGTGGGCGAGGCCGTTGTTCAGGTGCCCGCCATTGCGTCCGGACGCTCCCCACCCCACTCGCTCCGCTTCCAGCACGACCACTTTGGCGCCGGCCTTCGCCAGCCGGTACGCGGCGGCAAGGCCGGTGAAGCCGCCGCCGATGATGGCGGCGTCGTAGTGTCCCTCGACGGGGCCTGGCGCCCCGCCGGAAAACATTGGGGCTGTGTCATGCCAGTAGGAGACCAGTTTCATCGGCAACCCGCCTGTTTCAAAGCCCGACCACTCCCGGAAGGCCGGAAATATCGGCGATCTCGGTGTAGCCGTAGTACGGGTTGGGCGGTTCATGGCCGCGATTGACCCAGACCTTGTTCTTTATGCCGAGATCGTGCGCCGACATCAGGTCGTAGCGGAACGAGGACGAGCAGTGAAGGATGTCTTCCGGGCCGCAGCCCAGCCTATCGAACATGTACTCGAAGGCCCTGAAGCGGGGCTTGTAGGCCTGGGCCTGCTCGGCCGTGTAGACGGCATGGAATGGCGCACCGAGTTTCTCGACATTGGACATGATCTGCGCGTTCATCGCGTTGGAGAGGATGACCAGCGGAATTTCCCTGGCGACCTTCGCCAAGCCGGCCGGGACATCCGCGTGCGGCCCCCAGGTCGGAACGCGCTCATAGACCATCCTGGCGTCCTCCGGGCTGAAGGCGACGCCATTGCGCTTGCAGGCGCGCTCGAGCGCGTTGTGGACGACGTCGGCATAGGGCTTCCAGTCGCCCAGGATCTCGTCGAGCCGGTACGCCGCGAAGTTCTTGATGAACTCCTGCATGCGCGGCTCGTCGAGCCGGCTGCCGTAGAGGTCGCGCGCCGCTTCCGCCATCTGGAAATGCGTCAACGTGCCATAGCAGTCGAAGGTGATGTATTTGGGCCTGAAAGAAGCCATGCCGTCGATCTCCGGTGGAAGCACACAAGCGTTGGGACGTACTTCATCATATGCGGGCAGGCGACGAGCCACCTGCCCGAAATGGCCCTGCCGAAAGCAGAAAGTTCCGTATCCGCCATCCAGTTTGGCACGCTGTAGCATCCTGACGCCCAAAGAGTGTGCCTTTCTCGACCTGAAACGGATCCGCCACGAGCGGCACCAGCACAAGATGCGGCGCACGCCTCGCGCTACGGCGAAAGATACCGCCGAAACCGACGCCTTCAGATGATCTGCGGCGCGCCGATGGCCGAGACTTGAGGCAGACGGAAGGACCCTCATGCAGCAGGACGAGATCGAACTCCAGGCCTTCGGACCGGATCATGTCGAGGGCGCGGTGGCGCTTTCGCGTCAGGAGAACTGGCCGCATCGCCCGCAGGACTGGCAGATGGCCCTGCAGCTCTCCAGCGGCGCGGTCGCGCTCGACGACCAGGGCCGTGTCACCGGAACCATCCTGGTTACACCCTATGGCGCTGACTGCGCCATGATCAACATGGTGATCGTCGACAAGAACGTGCGAGGCAAGGGACTCGGACGCCGGCTGATGAAACAGGCCTTCGCCCTTGCCCAGGACCGTCCGCTGCGGCTCGTCGCGACGACGGATGGCATGCCGCTCTATGAGAAACTGGGCTTCGTGCCCTCCGGCACCATCCAGCAGCATCAGGGCAAGGTCGCAGCGCTTGCCGCGCCCGACGGCGTGGAAGCAGCAGGCACCGACGACCTGACGGAAATCAAGGTGACGGACCGCGGCGCCTATGGCGCCGACCGGGAAGCTCTGATCGATGCGCTTGCCGAGCGCGGTCAATTCGCCGTCATCCGCCGCAACGGCGCCATCGAGGCCTATGCGGCGATCCGCCCCTTCGGACGCGGCGAGGTGATCGGCCCAGTCATCGCGGGAAGTGTCGAGGACGCCAGGGCCCTGATCAGCTTCTTCGCTGCGTCGCGCCCCGGCGCCTTCCTGCGCGTGGATACCGACAGCAGGAGCGGCATTGCCGATTGGCTCGGAGAAATCGGCCTCGCCCATGTCGGCGGCGGCGTGACCATGGATCGTCCAGCCAGGAACAACGCGGCGCAGGCCCGGCCAAAAATATACGCACTCGCCAACCAGGCGCTCGGCTAGAGCCGGATGATTTCGGATCGAGCCGGTCCGAAATCTGAATCCGGCTCTAAATCAAAGAGATAGAGCATGATGTCGTCCGAAAACCGCTTCACACTTTTCGGCATCATGCTCTAGCCGGAGGACAACAATGCTCGCCAATTCCCTGATCGAACTCGACCGCGCCCATCTCATCCATCCGGTCTCGTCATATCGCGGCCATGAAGCGCTCTGCGTGCGCGTGCTGAAATCGGCAAAGGGGGCGACCGTGACCGATGCGTCCGGCAAGCAACTCGTTGACGGTTTCGCAGGATTGTGGTGCGTCAACGCAGGCTACGGCCACGACAGCATCGTCGAGGCGGCGGCCCGCCAGATGCGCGAGCTTCCCTACGCCACCGCCTATTTCGATCTCGGTTCGGAGCCGGCGATCCGGCTCGCCTCGGAATTGGCCGACCGCGCGCCCGGGGATCTCAATCACGTCTATTTCACGCTCGGAGGATCGGACGCGATCGACAGCACGATCCGTTTCGTCCGCTACTACTGGAACGCCAAAGGCGAGCCGCAACGCGACCAGTTCATTTCGATCGAGCAGGGCTATCATGGGTCATCGGTGGTCGGCGCAGGGCTGACCGCGCTCCCTGCCTTTCACGCCGGCTTCGGCATTCCCTTTGAATGGCAGCACAAGATCCCCTCCCCCTATCCCTACCGCAACCCCGTGGGCGAAGACGGGAACGCGATCATCGCCGCATCGCTTGGCGCGCTGAAGGCCAAGATCGAGGCGATCGGTCCGGAGCGGGTCGCCGCTTTCTACGCCGAGCCGATCCAGGGCTCGGGCGGTGTCATCGTCCCGCCGAAAGGGTGGATCAAGGCGCTCCGCGAGCTCTGCCGCGAATACGGCATCCTGTTCATCGCCGACGAGGTGATCACCGGCTTTGGCCGCACCGGGCCGCTGTTCGCCTGCACGGACGAGGACATCGTTCCCGATTTTATGACGACGGCGAAGGGCCTGACTTCGGGCTATGTTCCGATGGGCGCGGTGTTCATGGCCGATCATGTCTACGACGTGATTGCCGACAGCGCGGGCAACTCGGCGGTTGGCCACGGCTATACCTATTCCGCCCATCCCGTCAGCGCCGCCGTCGCGCTTGAGGTGCTGAAGCTCTATGAGGATGGCCTTCTGGAGAACGGCATCAAGGCCGGAGCCCGCCTTATGGCGGGATTGACCGATCTCAGCGACCATCCGCTGGTCGGCGACGTCCGCGGCCGCGGCATGCTTGCCGCGGTCGAGTTGGTGACCGACAAGCAGAAGAAGACACCGCTTCCCGCTTCGGCGATGCCGGCCCGGCGGGTCTTCGACCGGGCCTGGGACAATGGCCTGATCATCCGTGCCTTCGCGCATGGGGTTCTGGGCTATGCGCCGCCGCTCTGCTGCACCGACAGCGATATCGATGCGATCATCGAGCGCACGCGCCGAACCCTCGACCAGACGCTGGCCGATCCCGATGTCCGCCGGGCCATGGCATGACGGACAACGAATTTTTCGCGTCTCGAAATATCGCCGGAGCAGATGATTTCGCAATTTTGTGCCGCGGCTCCGCGCCTTTTCGGCGAATTCAGCGCGGGGGAAGTGCCAGACTGCAATTAAGACAAGGCCAGAACCCGAAAATTTACGGCTTTTCAGGAAGGCCGACGCCCCGGACAGCGCGGAATTTTGTTCTGTTCAGCACGACGTAATTCGGCCGCGCGCCAGAGGAGAGCTAGATTTGGCCAGGGGCTTCAGCGAATTCAAATACATGACCTTCGATGTCGTCGGCACGCTGATCGACTTTGAAGGCGGTATCACGAACTGCCTGGCCGGGATTGCCGCCGAGACCGGTGTTTCGATCGACGGCGAAGAAGCGCTGGCCCTTTATCGGCAGGCTCGCTACATGCCTGATACAGGCTTGTTCCCGGACGATCTCGAGCGCGTCTACATGGTCATCGCGCCGCGGCTCGGCCTGCCGGCCGATGAGAAATACGGCACTCGCCTGCGGGATTCGGCCAGCGTCTGGCTAGGCTTCCCCGACAGTGCGGCGGCGTTGGCCGACCTTGCGAAGTCGCACAAGCTGATTGCCATGACCAATGCCCGGCGCTGGGCGCTCGACCATTTCGAGAAGCAGCTCGGATCGCCCTTCTTCGCCACCTTCACCGCAGACGATACCGGCACGGAAAAGCCGGATCCGGCCTTCTTCCAGGCAGTTTTCGATTTCGTGGCCTCCCACGGCGACAGCAAGGACGACATCCTGCACGTCGCGCAAAGCCAGCACCACGACATCGGCATCTCCCGGGCGCTCGGCCTGACCAATTGCTGGATCGAGCGCCGGCATGCCCAGAAGGGCTATGGCGGCACGATCGAACCCGAGCGCTTCACCGTGCCGGACTATCACTTCACCTCAATGGCCGCCTTGGCGGCGGCCGCGCGGGAAAGCTTGAAGGAACGAACCTGAGCCCAGCCCGGAAAGCCGCATCAAGACGAGCATCCTGACAAACAAACAGAAAGGGGAATGAACATGACCGACAAGATCACCAACTGGACCAGCGCAGACGATGCCATGGTCGAAAATGCCATCCGGCGGGGCGCGAGCCGCCGCGAACTCCTCAAGATGCTGCTGGCCGGCGGCGCCGCATTTGCCGCGGGCAGCGTGGTGCTTGGACGCGCCACGAATGCCGTCGCCGCCACTCCGGTTTCGGGCGGAACTTTCAAGGCAGCCGGCTGGTCGACCTCGACCGCCGACACGCTCGATCCGGCAAAGGCGTCGCTCTCGACCGACTATGTCCGCTGCTGCTCGCTCTACAACCGCCTGACCTTCCTCGACAAGGATGGCAAGACGCAGATGGAGCTGGCCGAAAGCTTCGACAGCAAGGACGCCAAGACCTGGACCGTGAAGCTGCGCAAGGGTGTCACCTTCCACGACGGCAAGGACCTCACCGCCGACGACGTTGTCTTCTCGATGAAGCGTCATCTCGACAAAGCGGTCGGCTCCAAGGTCGCCAAGATCGCCGCGCAGATGACCGGCTTCAAGGCGGTCGACAAGTCGACCGTCGAAATCACGCTCGCCGATCCGAACGCCGACCTCCCGACCATCCTGGCGCTGCATCACTTCATGATCGTCGCTGACGGCACCACGGACTTCTCGAAAGGGAATGGCACCGGCGCCTTCGTGCTGCAGACGTTCGAACCGGGCGTTCGTTCGGTGGTCACCAAGAACAAGAACTACTGGAAGTCGGGCAAGCCCTATCTCGACTCCTTCGAATTCATCGCCATCAGCGACGACAGCGCGCGCGTCAACGCCCTGCTTTCCGGCGACATCAATTTTGCCGCCTCTATCAATCCGCGCGCAATGAAGCTGCTGGAGAGTCAGCAGGGCTTCGAGCTGTCGAAGACCACCTCGGGCAACTACACCGACCTGAACATCCGGCTCGACATGGATCCGGGCAGCAAGGCCGACTTCGTGGCCGGCATGAAGTATCTCGTCAACCGTGAGCAGATCGTCAAATCGGCATTGCGCGGCCTTGGCGAAATCGGCAACGACCAGCCCGTCTCGCCGGCGAATATCTTCCACGATGCCGACCTCAAGCCGAAGGCCTTCGATCCGGACAAGGCCAAGTTCCACTTCCAGAAGTCGGGCCTGCTCGGCCAGTCCATCCCCGTGGTCGCCTCCGACGCCGCGACCTCGTCGATCGACATGGCGGTGATCATCCAGGCCGCCGGCGCCGATATCGGCATGAAGCTCGATGTCCAACGCGTTCCGTCCGACGGCTACTGGGACAACTACTGGCTCAAGGCGCCGGTCCATTTCGGCAACATCAATCCGCGCCCGACGCCGGACATCCTGTTCTCGCTCCTCTACGCCTCCAACGCGCCCTGGAACGAAAGCCAGTACAAGTCCGAGAAGTTCGACAAGCTGCTCGTCGAGGCGCGCGGCTCGCTCGACCAAGCTAAGCGTAAGGAAATCTACGGCCAAATGCAGTCCATGGTGTCCGAGGAGGCCGGCACCATCATCCCCGCCTACATTTCCAACGTCGATGCTCTCTCCAGCAAGGTGAAGGGTTTGGAGGCGAACCCGCTTGGTGGCATGATGGGCTACGCAATGGCGGAATACCTCTGGCTCGAAGCCTGAGAGACGCTTGCCGGAGGCCGGTTGGCCGGCCTTCGGCACTGCCATGCGCGAGATCAACCGGCCGCACGCGGCAGCAGGGAGCGCTTCCATGAAGTCTGGGGTTCTCAACCTCGTGGCGAAGCGGCTGGCGGTCGCGGTCGTCACCCTTCTGATCGTCCTGTTCGCCGTGTTTTTCGCCACCAGCATGCTGCCGGGCGACACCGCGTCGATCCTGCTGGGCCAGGCGGCGACGCCCGAGGCGGTCGCCGGCTTGCGCGAGGCCATGCATCTCAACGATCCGGCGATCCTGCGCTTCCTGCGCTGGCTTGTCGGCCTGCTCCACGGCGACCTCGGCACTTCCTATGCTAATGACATGCCCGTCGCGGCGCTGATCGGCGGGCGCTTCGTCAACACCATGGAGCTCGCCGGCATCACAACGCTTCTCTCGGTGCCGCTGGCGCTGACGCTTGGCATCACCGCTGCGATGCTGCGGGGCTCGCTCTACGACCGCACCGTCACCATCCTTTCGATCGGCGTCATCTCCGTACCGGAGTTCATGGTCGCGACCCTCGCGGTCCTGCTCTTTGCCGTTTATCTCAAATGGCTGCCGGCGCTGTCCTCGGTCAACGAGGCGCATTCGCTGACCGATCTCGTGCGCATCTACGCAATGCCCGTGATCACGCTCACCTTCGTCATCTCCGCCCAGATGATCCGCATGACCCGCGCCGCGGTGATCGAAACGCTCTCCACGCCTTATGTCGAGATGGCGCTTCTCAAGGGCGCCTCGCGCAGCCGCATGGTGCTCAGGCACGCGCTTCCCAACGCACTCGGGCCGATTGTCAACGCAGTCGCCCTCTCGCTGTCCTATCTGGTCGGCGGCGTCATCATCGTGGAGACGATCTTCAACTATCCCGGCATCGCCAAGCTGATGGTCGATGCGGTCGCAACCCGCGACCTGCCGCTGATCCAGAGCTGCGCGATGATCTTCTGTCTTGGCTATCTCTTCCTCATCACGGCCGCCGACATCGTCGCCATCATGTCCAACCCGAGGCTCAGATGACGATGGCGCGCGCGGCAGCCTCCCGACGGTCCTTCCTGGGCCACAGCTACAACCTCGTGGGCGTTGTGGCCGCGCTGGTCATCCTGGCGTGGACGCTCATCGCGATCTTCGCGCCCTACATCATCCCCCATCCGATCGGCGACATCGTCGACGACGACTATTTCGGCCCGATGCGCCAAGGGCTGTGGCTCGGCTCGGACTATCTGGGACGCGACATGCTCTCGCGGGTCCTGATGGGCGCGCGCTACACCGTCGGCATATCGCTCGCAGCCGTCTCCATCGCTTGTTTCTCGGGCGTCGTGCTGGGGATGATAGCGGCCGTCACCGGCGGCTGGCTCGACACCTGCCTCAGCCGCTTCCTGGATGCCATGAACTCCATCCCCAGCAAGCTGTTCGGCCTTGTGGTGGTGGCTGCGGTCGGCTCGTCCATCCCGGCGCTGATCCTGACGCTCGCCGTCATCTATATCCCCGGCGCCTACCGCTTCGCGCGGGCGCTCGCCGTCAACATCAACACCATGGACTTCATGACCGTCGCCCGCGTCCGCGGCGAAAGCACCGTCTATCTCATCGGCTCCGAGATCCTGCCCAACATCATCCGCCCGGTGCTCGCCGATTTCGGCCTGCGCTTCGTTTTCATCGTTCTGCTGCTGTCGGGCCTGTCCTTCCTCGGGCTCGGCCTGCAGCCGCCTTTAGCCGACTGGGGCGCGCTGGTGCGCGAGAACATCGGCGGCCTGCCGTTCGCGGCTCCCGCGGTCGTCATTCCCTCGCTGGCGATCGCCAGCCTCACCATCAGCGTCAACCTGCTGATCGACAATCTGCCGCAGAAGATCAGGGACCGCGACGTATGACCAATCTCGTCGAGGTCAGGAACCTGAGGATCGAGGCGACGACCGATGCCGGCCGTCTCGTTGAGATCATCAAGAACGTCAGCCTCGACGTCGCCCAAGGCGAGATCGTCGCGCTGATCGGCGAGAGCGGCTCCGGCAAGACGACGGTGGCGCTCTCCCTGATGGGTTATGCGCGGCCTGGCTGCCGCATCACCGGCGGCGAGATCAACGTAGGCGGGAAGGACATGGCTGCGCTTTCCGAAAAGGAACGCGCCAAGTCACGCGGCACCGACATCGCCTATGTTCCGCAAAGTGCCGCCGCCGCCTTCAACCCCTCATCCACGATCATGGAGCAGGTGATCGAGGTCACGCGCATCCACGGTCTGATGCCGCCCGAGCGGGCGCGCAAGCGCGCGGTCGAGCTGTTCAGGGCCCTGTCGCTGCCGGACCCGGAAGGGATCGGCGCCCGTTATCCGCACCAGGTTTCCGGCGGACAATTGCAGCGGCTGGCGGCGGCCACGGCGCTCATCGGCGATCCCAAGCTCGTCATCTTCGACGAGCCGACGACGGCCCTCGACGTGACGACGCAGATCGACGTGCTGAAGGCATTCAAGTCGGTCATGCGCGCTGGCGGGATAGCGGGTGTCTACGTTTCCCACGACCTCGCGGTTGTCGCCCAGATCGCCGACCGAATTGTCGTGCTGAAGGGCGGCGAAGTGCAGGAGACCGGCACCACGGCGGCAATCCTTTCGGCTGCCCAGCACCCCTATACCCGGGAACTGCTGGCCGCGTTCGAACCGAGGCCGCGGCAAGCGCAGGCGCACGACGGAAAAAGGCAGCTGCTACGCATCGACAACCTGACGGCTGGCTACGGACCTGTGAAACCTGACGGGCAGCCGGTGGTCCGCGCGGTCGATTCCGTCAGCCTTCTCGTCGAGAAGGGGCGCAATCTCGGCGTCATCGGCGAATCCGGTTGCGGAAAATCGACGCTGGCGCGAGCCATCGCCGGCATCCATCCAGCGGCGGCCGGCGACATCGTCTTCGACGGCAAGCAACTGCAGCGCGCCGCCAGGAACCGAAGCCGCGACCAGCTGCGCGAGATGCAGATCGTGTTCCAATATGCCGATACCGCGCTCAATCCTGCCAAGCCGGTGGAAGACATCGTCTCCCGGCCACTGGCCTTTTATCACGGGCTCGACAGGCAGGCGCGCTCGAAGCGTGTCGACGAACTGCTCGACATGGTGCGCCTGCCGAGGGCGCTGCGTTATCGTCGACCGTCGGAGCTCTCTGGCGGCCAGAAGCAGCGCGTGAACTTCGCGCGCGCACTCGCCGCCGACCCCAAGCTCATCATCTGCGACGAAATCACCTCGGCGCTCGACACGGTTGTGGCGTCCGCCGTGATCGATCTGCTCAAGGAGCTGCAGCGCGAGTTGGGGCTGTCCTACATCTTCATCAGCCACGACCTCTCTGTCGTCGAGGCCATCTGCGACGAGATCATGGTCATGTACAATGGCGAGCGGGTGGAGCAGATGACACCCGACAAGGTGAAGGCACCCACCCACCCCTATTCCAAACTGCTGTTTTCCTCCGTGCCGAAGCTCGACCCGACCTGGCTCGACGGCCTTGTCCGTGACCCCGAGCTGGTCAGCCAGTACGGCCACCGCTAATGCATGTCGCCCAAAAGTGCGCAGCGGTTTTGGGATAACGACATGCATCAAAACAAAGACTTAAAGCGCGTCGCCTGAATCCGTTTCATCGCGATGCGCTTAAGACAGGGAACTGAACCCTACATCGGAAACAGGCTGGGCAGCGGCATGTGCGCCTTGACGATAGGGGACTTCAGCACCACGAAGCTGAAATACTTGTCGATGCCGATGTCCATGTCGGTCAGCCGTTCCATGATCGTCTGGTATTCGCCGATGCCGGCGGTGACGAATTTCATCAGATAGTCGTAGCCACCCGACACGAGGTGGCATTCGATGACCTGGTCGATCTTCTCGACGACAGCGAGAAAGCGGGCGAAGTCCACCTGGCGGTGGTTCTTCAAGGTGATTTCGGTGAACACGGTCAGCGTCTGGCCGAGCTTGCCGAGATTGATCTGCGCCGAATAGCCTTCGATGTAGCCCTCTGCCTGGAGCTTCTTGACCCGCATCAGGCACGGACTCGGCGACAGATGCACCAGCTCGGCCAGTTCCACATTGGTGACGCGGCCGTTCTTCTGCAATTCATGCAGAATCTTGATGTCGATCCGATCCAGTTTCATGGCCGTCTCCACAGAACGCACGCCACAGCACAAAATGCTGCCGAGCCAATATCCGTCGACACTACCACAGCCCGCTGGCCTGTCCATCCGAGCGAAAGCCGCCTTGAAACGCAGCGCCTCCCGATTTCGACCGAGCTGTCGGAATAAAATTCTGCATCGGCCTCAACTGCAGCAGCGGCTGCCTCTGTAACGCGATAGATTGGCGCTTCAAGGTAGAGAGACCATGCGCGCGCCGCTGCAGCAAATCGAGACGACAGGCGAACTGCCGCAATCCGCTGATGTGGTGGTGATCGGCGGCGGCATCGTCGGTATCTTTACGGCCTACTATCTGACACGGCGCGGCCTGAAGGTCGCGCTTGTCGAAAAGGGACGTATCGGCGCCGAGCAGTCGAGCAGGAACTGGGGATGGTGCCGCCAGCAGAACCGCGACGCCCGCGAGTTGCCGATGGCGACGCGAAGCCTCGATCTGTGGGAACGGTTTGCAACGGAAACCGGCGAGGACACCGGCTTTCGCCGCTGCGGCCTGCTCTATCTGAGCAATGACGAGGCGGAACTTGCCGGCTGGGCGCGTTGGCGCGACTTCGCCAGAACCGCCGGCGTCACCACGCGCATGCTCGACAGCGCCGAGGCCAGCGAGCGGGGTCGCGCCACCGGCCGAACCTGGAAGGGCGGCGTCTTCTCGCCGACCGACGGCACCGCCGATCCGTCTCGGGCCGCCCCCGCGGTCGCCCGCGCTATCCTCGAGCTTGGCGGCACCGTACACCAGAATTGCGCCGCGCGCGGTATCGAGACTGAGAGCGGTCGTCTGAGCGGCGTGGTGACGGAAAGCGGAACGATCCGGACCAAGGCAGCGGTCCTGGCCGGCGGCGCCTGGGCCTCCTCCTTTTGCCACCAGTTCGGTTTCCGCTTCCCGCAGGCATCGGTACGCTCGTCCATCCTGTCCGTCTCGCCCGGTGCGGGGGGCCTGCCGGACGCGCTGCACACCGCGAAGGTTTCGGCCACGCGCCGCGGCGATGGCGGCTATACGCTCGCCATAAGCGGACGCGGACGCGTGGACGTGACGCCGCAGCAACTGCGTTTCTCGTCGCAGTTCCTTCCCATGTTCCTGAAGCGCTGGCGAAGCCTCGGACCTGGCGGGCTGCAAGGCATGCGTTCGGGCCACGAAACGCTGCGACGCTGGCAGCTCGACCGACAGACGCCGATGGAGCGGATGCGCATCCTCGATCCGATCCCAGATCAAGCGACCATCCGCCTGACTCAAGCCCGCGCGCTCGAGCTGCTGCCGGCGCTGCGCCAGACCAGGATAAGCGCGGCCTGGGCCGGCTACATAGACAGCACGCCGGACGGTGTGCCCGCCATCGGCGAGATCCATAGCGTTCCGGGTTTCTTCCTGGCGGCCGGATTTTCGGGGCACGGCTTCGGCATCGGACCAGGCGCCGGGCACCTCGTTGCCGATCTGGTGACCGGGGCAGAACCGATCGTCGATGCGACATCCTACGATCCGCGCCGCTTCGACGCTTCGGTATGGGGCAAGGTCGCCGACTTCTAGATTCTTTGTTTTCACGCAATTCCGGACGGAAAGTCGCCATGCAGTTTTCCTGGTATTGCTCCAGAGCCGGCGAAGCCGCATCAGTCTTCCCGGAGAAAGGCGCCGATGGGTGCTGGCCGCACAGGGGCTTGCGCGCGAAACCTGCCGACGGCCTCGGGCCCGCAGCCGGCTTGCGCTGCGACGAGTTCGACGGCAGCCAACTGGCAATAACGCCCCTGGCAGCGCCCCATCCCGGCGCGTGAAAGCGACTTCACCCTGTTGGCCTCGCCGCCGCCGAAATCCGCGCCCTCGCGCACGGCTGCGGCAGTGACGTTCTCGCAGCGGCAGACGACCGCCTCATCGGGCAGCGCCCGCACCATAGCCGCCGGCCAGGGAAAGGCGCGAGCCAGACCGCGGGCAAAGCGCTCGAGCCGCGCTAGCTTACGCAGATCGGCAAAGACCGAGGGCGCCTGACATCCGATATCGGCAAGGCACGCCGCCGCTGCAAGGCGTCCCGCGATCTCGGCGCCGTCTGCTCCCAGAAGGCGAACTCCATCGCCCGCAAGATACACTCCGTTGCCGGCGCGACCCATCTCGTCGGTCATTGGCAGCCATTGCCGCCACTGCTCGTCATAAATGAAGGCGCATCCTGCCAGGTCGGCGAGATGCGTCTCGGCCCGCAGGTGCCAGCCCATGCCGATCATGTCGCATGCGGTGTGGCGCTGCCGGCCGCCGGCATCGCGCCAGCGCAAGGCCGCGACGCCCTGCCCATCGGCCTCGATTCGCTCCGGCGTCACGCCCGCATGATAGCGACGGCCGAGTCTTGCCCGCAGGGCCAGGCCGCGCAGTGCGACCACCGGTCGGGCGGCAAGTCCCGAGAACTCCCGCAATTGCTGGCGCCAGGAGGAGGTATCCAACACGGCCGCCACATCCGCACCAGCCTTGAGAAGCTGCGCGCCGACCAGCGTCAGCAAAGGCCCCGATCCGATGAGCACGATCCGCCGCCCAAGGGCCACACCTTGCGCCTTGAGCGCTATCTGCGCCGCGCCAAGGCTGTAGACGCCGGCGTTCTGCCAGCCAGGGACCGGAGCGACGCGATCGGATGCGCCGGCGGCAAGGATCAGGCGGTCATAGCCGATCACCTCCACGCCGCTCTCTCCCAGCACGTGCAGCCGCCCCTCATGCACGGCAATGACCGATCTGCCCGCGCAATGGGCGAGCCGCCCATCTGCGGCCAGCCGGTCGAAGAGCACATGCAGCGCGCGCGCCTTCCCCGCCTCCGATCCGTAGAGCTGCTGCGGGGTGCGGACGAACCCGTCAGGCGGGCGGCGATAGATCTGTCCGCCCGCGCGATGCCCTTCGTCGATCACCACCGGGTGCAGCCCGGCCTCGACCAGCATCGCCGCCGCCCTTATGCCGGCGGGACCGGTACCCACGATCACGACGCGCGGCGGTAAGGTCTCGGTCACGGCCAGCTCTCCGATGGCGTCGTGCGCAGTTGCATACCCTCAACGATAAGGGTTGTGCACGCGCGCAGACACGGTCCTTCCTCCTGCCATATCCAGCAATCCTGGCAGGCTCCCATCAAACAGAAGCCCGCGCGCGGCTCGGGTCCGAACTCGGATGTTCGCAAGGCATGTCCCGAAGCCAGCATGGCGGTCAATACGGTGTCGCCCGCCAGCGCGTGACGCATCTCGCCGTCGAGAAAGAACCGCACATGTGCCCGGTCACGCTCGGCCAGCCGGATGATACGGCCGGCCGTGCTCATTCCGCTGCCGTTTGTATCGGGCGGGGACGAGGCAGTTCGGGGAAGCGTTCGCAGACAGCATCGAAGGCTGCCTGTACGCCTTCCGGCCCGGAGCGCCCTTTCATGCGGCGGAAGATCTCGGTCTTGGCGAAGAAGCGCCAATGGATCGGCAAGGCATCCAGCACCACATGAAGCTGGTCATAGGCCGCCGGTGTCCACTGCGCTTCGTAGCCGTCGCGCTCCGGACCGAAATGGAAATGGGTGGCGGATGGCTGATACCGCGCGCGCAGCCGCTCCGTTGCCTGCTCGTCGACTTCGCCACCGCGGAGGACGACGCCATAGTCGCGCTCGGCCGCTGCCGCCGAGACATAACCGCGCCGCACATCCTGCGCGACCCGCCAGGGCTCACGCTGATGCGGGTCCCCGCGCCCGCCGCCTCCGGCGGAGCGGATCTCGAGCATGTCGCCGGGCTGCAGCACCGCCGTGTCGATGTTGCCCAGCCGCCGCTCGTGCTCTGTCCCCGGATTGACGACCATGTCCGACAGGCCGGCCGCCTTGCCGCCCAGCACGCCCCAAGGACGGAAGAAGCTGCGGTCGCGGTTGCGCGCGGTGATCCTTGAGTCCGGGGCGAAGACACGGAAAGCCATCTCGGTCGCCAGCCCGCCGCGCCAACGGCCCGCGCCGCCACTATCCTTGGCGAGCCCGTATCTCACGAATTCGACCGGCGTCTCGGTCTCGGTGATCTCGATCGGCGTGTTCTTGAGATAGGCGGCATCCGCGCCCGATCCATTCGTGCCATCGCGATGCGGCATCGCGCCGCCGCCGCCCACCACGGGGTTCACCGCCGCAATCACGCTCCGGCTGGTGCGTTCGTCCGTGGTCATGACGTTGACGATGCAGTTGTTGCCGGCCGGAGCCGCAGGCAGGCGCTCAGGCACCGCTTGCGAGAAAGCGCCGAAGATGACCGAGCGCAGCCGGGCGCAGGTGAGCGAACGCATGCCGACGGCAGCGGGATGGACCGGATTCAGCACCGAGCCCTGAGGCGTGATGCAGGTGAACGGCCGGGTGAGGCCCGTGTTGAGCAGGATCTTCGGGTTGAGCGTGTAGAGCATGTAGTAGACGCCGACCAAAAGCATGGTGTGGCGCGGGTCGCCGCCCGAGGGCACGTTGAGCGAGGAGCCGAGCTGCGGATCGGAGCCGGTGAAGTCGAGCACCGCCTCGTCGCCCTTGATGGTCAGCCTCAGCTTCAGCCGGCAGGGATTCGCCTCGACCGAATCCTCGTCGGCATAATCGGCGAATTCCCACGTGCCGTCAGGCATGGAGCGCAGCACGTCGCGCGCCTGCGCCTCCGCATGATCGAGAAGAGCGGCAACGCCCTCGACGAAGCCGGCCTTACCAAACTTCCGCACCATCGCCTGGATCTTTCGCTCGCCGGTGTTAAGCGCGCCGACCAGCGCCTTGATGTCGCCGATGTTGAGATCCGGCTTGCGCACATTGGTGCTCATGATCCGCAGGATCATCTCGTCGAAGACGCCCTCGTTCACGAGCTTCATGGGAGGAAAGCGGATGCCTTCCTGATGGATTTCAGTCAGCGCTCGGCTGAGCGAGGCCGGCACCGCCCCGCCCATGTCGGTGTTGTGGATGTGCCCTCCGGTCCAGGCGACGATCTCGCCATCGACGAAGACCGGCTTCCACAGGTGCGTGTCCGGTGCATGCGTGGCGACATAGCCTGAATAGGGATCGTTGGTGAAGGCAACGTCCCCCGGCCGGTAGTCCTCGACCATCGCAATCGCGCGGCGATACGAAAGCCCGGGATACCAGGTGGCGCCGAGTTCCATTGGGACGGCGAAGGTTGCGCCCGAACGGTCCATCAGCATCACCGTGAAATCCTGCGTCTCCTTGACGAAGGCGGAATGCGCGGTGCGGTGCAGCGTGTGGGCCATGTTCTCGGCGGCTGCGCGGGCATGGTTCGCCAGAACCTGAAGGTTTGTCCGGTCAAACAAGGTGTCACTCCACGAAAGTCAGAAGAAGGTTGAGGTGGCGATCAACCCGTGCCTGCACTCCCGCGGGGATGGCAAAGGTGGTGTCTTCCTGAACGACCACGGCAGGCCCTTGGAAGGTACTGCCAGGCACAAGAGCCTGCCTGTCGTGGAGGTCGACGGTCTCGACGCCCAGGCCCGTATAGACAAGCAGCCGGCGCGCCGGACTGGCGGGGACGCCGATCTCCGCGGTCTCCGGAAAGGAGAGCGCCGGACCCGCCCCTACGGCGGACAGCCTGACGTTCACAAGCTCGATCTCGCCGTCCGGGTCGTGGAAGTCGTAGAGCTGCTCATGAGTTCGGTGGAAGGCTTGCTCGATTGCGGCCGCGTCGCCGCGCGCCAGCCATTCCGGCGAAAGGACGACCTCGATCTCATAGCTCTGCCCGATATAGCGCATGTCGCAGGAGAGATTGAGTTGCGCGGCCGCGTCATGCCCCTGCGCCGCGAGCCAGTCGCGGCCCTCTTGCGCCAAGGCCTCGAAGGCCTCGCGGATTGCGGGAAGCGACGTGCCCGACAGCGGGCTGAAGACGGTGCGAATGAAATCTCCGCGCAGATCCGCCACCAGTCCGCCCAGTGCCGACACCACGCCGGGGCGTCGTGGCGCCATAACGCGCTTCATGCCGAGCTCACGGGCAAGGAAAGCGCCGAGCATGGGGCCGCCGCCGCCGAACGGCATCAGCGTGAACTCGCGAAGATCCACTCCGGCGCGAGAGGCGAGTTTTTCGACCTCGACGAACATCTCCGACACCGCGATATCGAGGATCGCCTGAGCGGTCTGCTCGACCGGGCGGCCGAGTCGCATCGCAAGTTCGCCGACCGCGCGCTGCGCCAGCCCGTTATCGATCCTAAGCTGGCCATAGGCCATCTCGCTGTGACCAAGCCATCCGCACACCACCATGGCGTCCGTCACGGTCGCGCGCTCACCGCCACGGCCGTAGCATGCCGGTCCCGGCGTCGAACCTGCCGATTCCGGCCCGACGCGCAGCACCCCTTGCGCATCGACGCTGGCGATCGAGCCGCCGCCGACACCGATCGAACTCACCGACACGGAAGGGATATGCAGCGGGAATTCGCCGATCAGCTCGCCCGTCCCGAACTGCGCCTCGCCGTCGATGATGAGCGCGAAGTCGGCCGAGGTCCCGCCGATGTCGAGGGTAAGGATCCTGTCCTCGCCGGCCTGACGCGACAGCCACGCGGCGCCGATGACGCCGGAGGCGGTCCCAGACAACAGCATGTTGACGCAGGCGTGCTTGCCTTCGGCAGCGTTCATCAGCCCGCCGTTCGACTTCGTCAGCATCGGACGAGCCGGCACGCCGCGGCTCTTCAGCCGCTCCTCCAGCGCCGTCAGATAGCCCGAGACACGCGGATGGACATAGCCGTTCAGAATGGCGGTCGAGCTGCGCTCATATTCGCGAATGACCGGCCACACCTCGGCCGAGGCGAAGACGAAGAGGTCGGGTGCAAGACGTGCAATAGCACACTTCACCGAGGCCTCCTGCGCGGCGTTGCGCCAGGAATGAAGGAAGGCCACGATGATACCTTGCGCCCCGTTCGCCTTCGCCGCCGCGACCGCCCTTTCAACGGCCGCCATATCAGCTGCCTTGGTCTCGCTGCCATCGGCACGCATGCGGGCCGGAATGCCGAACACCATGTCGCGCGAGATCAGCGGGTCCGGCCGCGAGCAGAACAGCGAATACATGTCCGGCATTCGAAGCCGAGCGAGCTCGATCACGTCCTCGAAGCCGGCATTGGTGAACAGCGCGAGCGGCGCACCCTTGCGCTGGATGATCGTGTTGATGCCGACCGTCGTGCCGTGCACGAAGCGCGTCATGTGCGTAGGATCGAGGCCTTCGCGCTCGGCTAGAAGGGTGAGGCCGGTCATCAGCTCGGCACCCGGATCTTCCGGTGTCGTCAGCACCTTCAGCGAGGCGAGGCGTCCCGAGTTTGCTTCGAGCGCGCAGAAATCGATGAATGTCCCGCCGATATCAACACCGACCTTCCAGTCGGCTCTGTTTCGCGCCTCATCCGCCGCGATGGCACTATCCATGATGCGTCCCTTCCTGTCTGCCAACCAAAGCTGGCACGACCGGGTGGTGCGGGTCCAAGATGGATGACGGGCAAGGATATAAGTCCTGCTTATGCTTTGGCGCGATGTTCATCCAGGACGATGGAACAGGCCGAGCGGATTTCATCGCGCATCATCTCATCGGCCCGCGAAAGGGGTCGCGTCCGCGAGGTGAGAAGCGCGATCGGAAATTCCGGTCCTGCCGTGAGCGGCCTGACCGCAAGCCCGGCAAACTGGGGCCACGGCAACAGTGCATCGACCAAACCGATGCCCAGACCGGCCTGGACGAAACCGACCGCAGAAATGGAGACATCGATCTCCAGCGATGGCGAAAGCGCCACGCCTTGCGCGCGGGCTGCGTGGGCCAGCTCGTCGGCGGGACGGGTGTTTCCGCGATAGGATATCAGCTCCTCGCCAACGAGATCAGCGAGCGTCAGTTCGGCTTTTTTCTGCAACGCATGCCCGGCGGGCAGCAGGCAGGCGAACCCAACGCTGCCGATCACCTCCGCCTCGATGTCTGGAGGCAGGCGGTCGTCCATGGCCACGCCAAGGCTGGCGTCACCCGCGCGCAGCATGTCAACGATTGCGGCGATCGGGGCGCTATGGGCACGCAGCATTATGTTGGGATGCTGCGCCCGGAATTTGGTGAACGCACGCGGCAATATCGCCATTGCTGGCGGCGGCGATGCCGCAACCCGCACCAACCCTGCCCGACCCAGGCGCAGGTCGGTGGTCTTGCGGCGCAAGCCCTCAAGTCCCGCCGACAACCTCTCGGCATCGGGGAAGATCTCTAACGCTTCCGGGGTTGGTCGCAGCCGGCCCTTCACCCGCTCGAACAGGGTGAAGCCGAGTTCGTCCTCGGCGTGGAGCAGTATCTGGCTGAGCGCAGGCTGGGAGATGTTCAGCATCCGCGCCGCAGCGGTCACGGTACCCGCGCGCATCACGGCGATGAACACTTCGAGCTGCCGGGCCCGCATTACAACTCCATAGGTAAAGCTTATGGCTTCTGTCCAAACCCATCTTTGACCTAATAGCGCAGCGCGGACAAGATCGGCTCGGATTGATTGCTAGAGGGCGCTATGGATGTAGTCGTGCTGGGCGGCGGCCTGATGGGGACGGCTTCGGCCTATTTCCTCGCCCGGCGCGGCGCGCGCGTGACGCTGATCGAGCGCAACCGGATCGGCACCGGAGCGACCGTCGCCTCCTTCGGCAACATCCGGCGCACGGGGCGGCATTTGTCCCAGCTTCCGCTGGCCCATCGCTCGCTCACACTGTGGGGCGAGGCCGAAAAGATGCTTGGCCGCGACGTCGAATTCCGCGCCACCGGCCACATCCGGCTGATCTTCGATGAAGGCGGTCTCGCCGACATGCGGGCTTATGCCAAGGCGGCGCGTCCCTGGGGACTCGAGCTGGAGGAACTTGGCCTGCACGAGATTCGCGACCGCTTTCCCGGCCTCGGTCCCAATGCGATCGCGGCGTCGTTCTCGCCGCATGACGGCAGTGGCAATCCACGGCTGATCGCGCCTGCCTTTGCCGACGCTGCCCGCAGATTGGGCGCGGAAATCGTCGAGGGAGCGCAAGTCGAGACGATCCGGCACACGGGTTCCGGTTTCCTTGTCGCCACTTCCAAGGACGCGTTCGCCGCTGATTGCCTGCTCAACACTGCCGGAGCCTGGGGCGCGCGCATCGCAGCGCAATTCGGCGAAGAGGTTCCGCTCGACGCCCGCGGCCCGCAGATGGGCGTGACCGAGCCGCTGCCGCACCGTATCCTGCCGGTGGTCGGCATTTGGACGCGCGACAAGGACCATGGCGCCTATCTGCGTCAGGTCGAGCGAGGCAACATCGTCTTCGGCGGAGCGGCTGAGAGAGTAGCAGTTGACCTCGATCCCGGCCACGCGGCCGCCGACCCAATGCGCCTGCCGACGCAGTTGCGCGCCGTTGCGCGGCTGCTGCCGGCTATCGCGCGGGTCGCGGTCATCCGCACCTGGTCGGGTTGCGAGGGCTATATGCGGGACATGCTGCCGGTCATGGGACGCTCGGCGACGACGCCAGGCCTGTTCCATGCCTTCGGCTTCAGCGGTCACGGCTTTCAGCTCGGTCCGGGTGTTGGCGACGCCATGGCCGAACTCATGATGACAGGCCGTTGCGAAACGCCGCTCGATGATTTCAGGATCGATCGCTTCAATCGCGCCGCCTGCCGAGAGCAGCAGGGCAGTCCGATGAGTATCGGGAAAGGTGGGTAACGGTGCACGACGAATTGCACCAAGCTGAGATTGCAATTTTTATGTCAATTTATAAATTTACGTACGGAATAATTTCTCGCAACGCGTTAAAGCTTGCAAAGCGAGTTGTAAAACCTTGAGGTCGCGCGCCGGCGCATCGCATGGAATCACTGGGCGGCGCACGGACTCCGGTTCGGAAATCCATCGCGAGGGTTTGAATGCCGACGACGCACAAGACGATGCAGGATTTCGCCCGTTCCTGTGGCGTCTCCCGGCCGACATTGTCGAAATATTTCGACGATCCAACCAGCGTCAAGCCGGCGACGCGAAAGCGCATCGAGGATGCGCTGCGCTCGTCCGACTACCAGCCCAATCTCTTCGCCCGCAATCTCAACCGCAAGCGCACTCGCAGCATCGGCATCGTCGTGCCGACGGTCGCCGATCCCTTCTATTCCGAGATGGTCAGCCGGATCGAGCTTCGGCTGCGCGACGAAGGCTATTGGCCGATCGTCATCTCTTCGCACGGCTCGACCGAGCTCGAGGCTGATGCGACGCGAACCATCTTGTCGTTAAAAGTGTCTGGCGCGCTGATCGCGCCGCTCGGCCTGCGCTCGGACCATCGTGCGCTGGAGAAGCTGACGCAGGTCATTCCGATCGTCTATTTCGACACTTATCTCGAAGGGAGCACGCCGTTCGTCGGCAACAACAACAGTCAGAGCGTGTCGACCATAGTCGATTACCTTTGCAGATCCGGCGAACCCCCAATCTATTTCGACATCCCGCACATCAACCACAACTCGCCAGAACGATTGAACAGCTATGTCACGTCGATGAAGCGGCTTGGACAAGAGCCGGTCGTCATCGGTAACACCGACGCTTACACCTGGGATTTCGAGCGGATCGGCTACGAGCAGACGGAGAAGATGCTGAACCAGAGCGGCCTGCCGGGCAAGACGATCCTGTGCAGCAACGACCGCCTCGCCTTCGGCGTGATGGCGGCCGCCTTCTCCAAAGGGCTGAAAGTCGGCCGCAAGGCCGATTGCGACCTGCGGGTGGCCGCGCATGACGACCATCCACTCAGCCGCTACACCTGCCCGGCGCTAACCACCATGGCGCAGGATTTCGCGGCGATGGCCGGACGCAGCGTCGAGACGCTGCTCGCGCTGCTCGACGAGGACGGCACGGCCGTCGCGCCAAAGGTCAATCTCGACGCAACGCTGGTGATGCGCCAGTCGGCCTAGATTTCAAGAAAAGGCGGAATCGAATTTTCGCCACGCGGCCACCGCCGCCTCGACCGCCTGCCGCGACGCTGGGCCATGGCGACCCATCGAGACGAAACCGTGGATCTGCCCCGGCCAGCGCTTGATCCGCGTTGGCACGCCGTCCGCCTCCAGGCGTTGCGCGAAGGCTTCGCTCTCGCCGGCGAGGATGTCATGGCCGGCGATGGCGATGAAGGCCGGTGCCGCTCCCGCCAGGCTCTCGGCGTTGAGCGGCGAGACTCGCCAATCGCCGATGTCCGCGGCCTCACGCACATAATGATCGCGAAACCAGGCCATGCGGTGAGGCCAAAGCCTTCGCCGAAGCGGCGGTAGCTGTCCGTGGTCTGTGCTGCATCGGTGTTCGGGTAGAACAGCAGTTGCGCCGTCAGCGGATGCCTGTCGGCCCAGCAGCTCGGTGTCAGCCGTACACCGGTGCGCGGGGCGCTGATCCGGCTTGCCGATGAAGGGCTGATCGACATTCTGCCGCAGCGTGGCAGCTTCGTCGCGCCGATCCGCCTGAGTGACGTGGAGGAAGCGCAGTTCATTCGCGAGGCGCTCGAAGTCTCCGTCGTTCAGAAGGCGGCCGGCCAAGGCTCGAGCGCCTTCATCGCGGCAGGCAGGGTAAACCTTGCCCAGCAGGCCAGTGGCCGAGGGCGACCGCGAGCTGTTCCTTGAGCTCGACGAGGCGTTCCACCGCAGCCTGTGCGAGGAGGCCGGCCTGCCCCGCACTTGGCGGGTCATACAGGTGGTCAAGCTGCAGATGGATCGCGTGCGCTATCTGAGCCTGCCTGAGCCCGGCCATCTTGAGACGCTGCTGGCACAGCATCTGGCGATCTTCGAGGCGGTGGAGACCGGCGAGGCCAAGCAGGCCGGCGCCCGCATGACGGCGCATCTGCGCGAAGTGCTGCGCACCGTGCAGCACCTCAACGCGACACGGCCCGATCTGTTTGGATAGGGATCGAGTCAAGGCACCTTGCTTTCCTTGCAAAGGGCCGAAAGTGTACCATCTACCGGCATCCACCTTCCCATCGACCGCGGCTACACCTGCCGGTGAAGTCGGCTCAGCCCGGGCTACCGGCCGCCGGATTGGCGATGATTGCAGCCCGGAAGCGGGCGACGAAATCGTCGAGCGCGGGGCGTTCGGCATCCGAGATCGCCCAGTAGGAGAAGGCGTCGTCGGTCCAGTGGACGAGCAGGAAGCCGCCCGCCGACAGGTCGTCCGCCACCGGCACCGATTTGGCCTCGTTCTGCCGGGGTGCGGCCACCAGCGTGATCAGATGCTCGTGATGGCGATAGACCAGTGCCGGCATCGGCCTGTCGCCGATCACTTCGACCCGCCCGCCAAGCAGCGCGTAGCCGTCCTTGGCCATGTCGGGCGCAGCGGGCGAGACGCCGATGCGGCCGTCGAGCCATGGCTTCACGGTGTGGCGGTCGGACGAGAAAATGTCGACCGGCGTCGCCGCGAGCAGGCTGCGGCGATGGCCGTTGGCGACGGCCACGGCAAAGCTGTCGGAGCCATTGTCCGCCGTCGTCAGCCATTGTGTCACGCCACTGGCGAGAAATGCCGTGAGCACGATCGATGCCGCCATCTGGCGCCAGTCGAAGGAGTTGAACCAGCGTGACGCGCGCGGTCGCATTTCGATGACTTTGCCTTGCTGCTGTCGCTGCACGGACGCTTCCGCCTTCACGGATTCAGCCTGTGCGACCTCTGCCTCCTCGGGATCTTTTACCGTGGCGATCGCCGCGATGCGCGCCAGGAAATCGTCGCTGACGGTCGGGCGCGGCACATTGGCGACAGCGCCGCTCAGCGCCACCAGGCGCGCATGTTCGGCGGCAAGCTCAGGATCGGCAGCCATCCGGCGCTCGACCGCCAGGGCGGCCGCGGCATCGAGCTCGCCATCGACAAGGGCGTGGATCATCAGTTTCATATCCTGCGGGTCTTCCGGCAATCCATCCTCACGCGGGCGATTTTCATGCGGGCTCATGGCGCCCTCCAAGTTCCGTCATCAAGAGGCCGCGGGCCCGTGCCAGCCGAGACATCACCGTGCCTTGCGGCACGCCAAGCATGGCGGCGATCTCGCGGTAGCTGAGACCGTTTATGTCGCGCAGCACCAGTGTTTCGCGAAACGCTTGCGGTAGCCTTGCGATCGCTGCTTCCACCGCCGCCGAATTCGCCTTGGCGATCAGCGCCGCCTCTGGGCTGTCGGCATCATTGTCCGGTGGCGGCGAGACGTCGTCGAGATCGGCGAGGTCGCCGACGGCCACCACGCTGCGCGAGCGATTGCGCGCCATCCACGTGTAGGAGGCGTTGCGCACGATGGTGAGCAGCCAGGCGCGCGCATTGCCGCCGGCAAAGCCGGCAATGCCCGCATGCGCCTTGAGGCAGGCCTCCTGCACCACGTCCTCGGCATCGGCTTGATTGCCGGTCAGCCAGCGGGCGAGCGACAGCGCGTCGCCGAGATGCGGCAGCACCACTTCGGCGAAACGCGCGGCCAGCATCTTTTCGCTCAACACCGTTCCGCCGTCGGGCGCTCCCGCCATGGGCCTGCCGCCGCCCTCAGCGGGAGGCAGCGATCTGTCCCCGCTCGTGCGGGCGAAGATCGCGACCGCAGGCGATGGCGCCTGCTTCGAGGGAGGAGAAGGCATTGGTGTCACCGGAGTCAAGTGTCTCGGAAGCAGGGGGCGCCTCGGAAGGGGATGGCGCATCGTTGGCTGCAATGAGATGCTCGCCGTCATGGTCGTGGATCTCGATGGTTGCGATCGGCACGGATCAGGACCGGCGGCGGGGCAGTATCGCCCAGAACAGATGCGCCCAGCTCATCCGCTCCAGAGGACGCCGGCAACTGATGCCTTCGCCCTCTTCAGTCTTCGCGCTTTTATCTTCATGCCGCTTCATGATCCTCTCCTGCCGTTGCGCACAAATGGCGCATGCCCTGGAGACCAGCGGACTTCGCCGTTTATTCCCGGCGGTCGGCTTTTTTCGTTCACGCTGATGTGATCGTTTGCTGGGCCGGCCTCACAGCGCCAGCAGCGCAAGCCCCGCCAGCGCCGATCCTGCCAGCGTCGGCAGCATGCCGAGTTTCAGCCTGAACATGGCGACCATCGCCGCCGCCGACAGCAGCGCGGCGCGCCAGTCGAGCGAGGACAAGACCGGAACCTCCACGCCCCAGCCGACGCTCTCGACCTTGCCGAAGACGACGTGCAGCGCAAACCACAGCGCCAGGTTCATGATCACGCCGACCACCGCCGCCGTGATCGCGCCGAGCGCCGCCGACAGCGCCTTGTTCTGGCGCAACTGCTCGATGTAGGGCGCGCCGAGGAATATCCACAAAAAGCACGGCGCGAAGGTGGCCCACAATGTCAGCCCCGCCCCCATTGATCCCGCCAGCAGCGGGCTGATCGGACCAGCGTGGCGGTAGGCGGCGGCGAAACCGACGAATTGCAGCACCAGGATCAGCGGCCCGGGCGTCGTCTCCGCTAGCCCGAGCCCGTCGACCATTTCTCCGGGCGACAGCCAGCCGAACGAGGTGACCGCCGCCTGCGCGACATAGGCCAGAACCGCATAGGCACCGCCGAAGGTGACGACGGCCATCAGGCTGAAGAAGCCGCCGATCTGCGCCCACACGCTGCCCGGACTTGTCAGAACCGCGATCAACGCCACCGGCCCGAGCCAGACCGGCAGCCAGATGGCGATGATGCGGATGGCATGCCACCGCTTCGGTATGGTGTGGCCGAGTTCGCCGCGCTCGAACATCAGGTCCACCGCGCCCTTTCCCTCGGCACCGGCGGTGCCCTTGCCGTGCGCCGAAGCGGAAAACAGTCTGGGCGCGAAGCGATTGCCGGCCCAGCCGATAAGTCCCGCTGCGAGCACGATCAGCGGGAACGGCAGCCTAGCGACATAGATGGCGAGGAACGCCGCCACCGCGATTGCCACCATGGCACGGTTCTTCAGCGCCCGCCTGCCGATACGGATCACGGCTTCGACGACAACGGCCAGCACCGCGGCCTTGACGCCGAAAAACAGCGCCTCGACCACCGGCGCGTCGTTGTAGAGCATGTAGAAGCTGCTCAGGCCCAGCATGACCAACGCGCCGGGCAGCACGAACAGGATGCCGGCGACGAGACCACCTGCCGTCCGGTGCAGCAGCCAGCCGACATAGATGGCGAGCTGCTGCGCCTCGGGCCCAGGCAGCAGCATGCAGTAGTTGAGTGCATGCAGGAAGCGCTCCTCGCCGATCCAGCGGCGTTCCTCGACCAGTTCCTTGTGCATCAGCGCGATCTGTCCGGCCGGCCCCCCGAAGGACAGCAGCCCGATCTTTGCCCACAATCGCGTCGCTTCGCGGAAGCTCGGCACGGCCGGGATCGCGGCCGGCCGCGCGGCGCTGTCCTTAGCGAGCGCTGTCATTGCGCCTTGCCTCCGACAGGCCAGTTGTGGGTCTCTTCCGCTGCGTCGCGGCACCAGCGGAAGAAGGCGTCGTAGAGCAGCATGCCGGCTTCGAGCTGCTCGAGATCGTCGCGGAACATGCGCGACAGGCCGAGCGAGGCGGCGAGGAACCCGGCCGCCTGCGGGATAAGGTCGAGGCGCGCCGTGTCGGCCGCGCGCACGATCAGCGCCAGGCGATCGAGCGCATCGACGCGCAGTCCGAATTCCTCGATCATCGTGTCGAAGCTGCAGCGATCGCCACGATGGCTCCAGAACACGCCTTCGATGTCGAAGGGAACAGCGGCGAAGCGATCGGCCACCAGAGTCACCTCGGCCGGATCGACGAACAGGAACACCGCATCGGGATCGACGAAGCGGCGGATCAGCCAGGGGCAGGCAATGCGGTCGACTTTTGGCCGGGACCGCGTGACCCATACGGTGCGGCCGTTCTCGTCGCGAGGCGGGATCGCGCTGGCCGCGACCAACGGCGCCTTGGCGGCGGCCCAGGCCTCGAAGCCGCCTTCCAGCGACTCCGCTGGAATGCCTTCGTGGCGCAGCCACGCGGCAACGCCTTGCGAGAGCTTCTGCCCTCTCTGGCAGATCACGACGACTTTGCGTCCGGAAAATTCCGCCGCCCAGGTCGAGACAGTCCTGAAATCGCGCCGGCATGACGCCGGCAACAGGCGCGGATCGGCTTCATAATCCTCGTCGGTGCGCACATCGACCAGGCAAGGCGCGTCGGGCAGACCGACGAGACGGGAAAGCTGCGGAACGGTAATTGCGGTTGTTGACGGCATGGCGTCCACCTCCTGAACAAAGAGAGTCTGGACGCGATCGTTGGGCTGACGCCTCACGGGGTCGTCGCGGGGAACCCCTTGCCAGGATGCTGGAGCGGCGTCAGCCGATTGTCAAGGAAGACGGCAGACGGCCTCTGCCACGCCTTCCTTTGAAAAACAGCTTTACGCCTTACTGAGCCGTCCAGCCGCCGTCCATCGGCAGGGTCGTGCCGGTGATCTGCTTGGCCGCGTCGGTGCACAGGAACAGCGCAAGTGCCGCCAGTTCCTCGACGGTGACGAATTCCTTGGTCGGCTGCGCTGCCAGCAGCACGTCGTGCTTGACCTGCTCCTCGGTCATGCCGCGTGCCTTCATCGTGTCGGGGATCTGCTTCTCGACCAGCGGCGTCCAGACATAGCCGGGCGCGATCGCGTTCACGGTGATGCCGTTCTGCGCCACTTCCAGCGCCACCGTCTTGGTCAGCCCGGCAATGCCATGCTTGGCCGAGACATAGGCCGACTTGAACGGCGAGGCGACCAGCGCATGCGCCGAGGCCGTGTTGATGATGCGACCCCATTTGCGGCTCTTCATGCCGGGCACCACCGCCTTGATGGCATAGAAGGCGGCGAGCAGGTTGATGCGGATGATGGCTTCCCATTTATCGTCGGGAAACTCCTCGATCGGCGCGACGTGCTGGATGCCGGCATTGTTGACCAGGATGTCGAGGCTGCCGAACGCCTCCTCGGCCTCGTGGATCATGGCGGTGACCGCGGCGCCGTCCATCATGTTGGCGTCCGAGTAACGGCACTTGACGCCGAAATCCTTCTCGATGCCGGCCCGCTCCTGCTCGATCGCCGCGGCGTCGCCCAGACCGTTGATGGTGACGTTGGCGCCCTTGGCGGCAAAAGCTCGGGCGATTGCCAGGCCGATGCCGCTGGTCGAGCCGGTGACGAGCGCATTCTTCGAAGACAGGGAACCCATGGGATATCTCGCAAGAAGTGGGAGGGACTGTTGGTGCAGATAGTTTGTGCGGCGCAACACGACAATGCCACGGCCATGTGTCGGCTCGATTACAGCCCCGCAGAGGCTTTGCCGGCTTTCGCCAGATCCCGTCTTCGCGCTGACACGGCATTGTCATGCTGCCGTGCAACATATTTGCCAGCGCATTCGCGCGGGTCATTTCAAACCTGTCGGGGCACCAGCTATGGAAATCGCCGATGTCGTGAAGCGCGCCTATGCGATGCCGCTCACCAACCCGTCCTTCCCGCCCGGCCCGTATCGTTTCTTCGACCGCGAATACGTCATCATCACCTACCGCACGACGCGCGAAGCGCTGGAAGCGGTCGTCCCGGCGCCGCTCGAGATCGACGAGCCGCTGGTCAAGTATGAGTTCATCCGCATGCCGGACTCGACCGGCTTCGGCGATTACACCGAGACCGGCCAGGTCATCCCGGTGCGATACAAGGGCCAGCATGGCGGCTTCGTGCACTCGATGTATCTCGACGACGACGCGCCGATCGCCGGCGGCCGCGAACTCTGGGGTTTCCCCAAGAAGCTCGCCAGCCCCAAGATCGTGCATGAAGGCGAAGTGGTGGTCGGCACGCTGCACTATGGCAGCGTTCTGTGCGCCACCGGCACCATGGGCTACAAGCACCGCGAGGCCGACCACGACCAGGTGCTCGCCTCGCTCGCCGCGCCCAATTTCCTGATCAAGATCATCCCGCATGTTGACGGCTCGCCGCGCATCTGCGAACTGGTCCGCTACTACCTCACCGACATCACGCTGAAGGAAGCCTGGACGGCGCCCGCCGCGCTCGACCTGCGGCCGCATGTCATGGCCGACGTCGCGAAGCTGCCTGTGCTCGACATCGTCTCGGCCGTTCACTTCACCGCCGATCTAACGCTCGGTCTCGGCGAAGTCGTGCATGATTACCTCGCCGGCCACAGCCAATCCGTTGCCGGCGCGAGCCAGTTGGAGAAAGCCAGTGCTTGAGCGCACCCGCAACAAGGCAGCTGCCGCCACCATCCAGGAAATCACGGCGCAATATGACCGTATCGCCCTGGTGTTCCAGGGTGGCGGCGCGCTGGGCGCCTACCAGGCCGGGGTCTATCAGGCGCTTGCCGATGCCGGCTGCGAGCCGACCTGGCTCTCCGGCGTCTCGATCGGCGCCATCAATGCCTCGATCATCGCCGGCAACGAGCCGAGCCGCCGCCTGCAGCGCCTCGAGCAGTTCTGGCAGACGATCTCGGGCCGCAAGATCTGGGCCTATACGCCCGAAGGCGACATCTATCGCGACATCCGCAACCAGACATCGTCATTCATGACGATGACGATGGGCCAGCCCGGCTTCTTCAAACCGCGCAGTCCCAACCCCTGGGTCCAGTTGTCGGGCGCGGAAGGCGCCACCAGCTTCTACGATACCGCCGAACTCAAGGACACGCTGGAAAGCCTGATCGACTTCGATGTGCTGAACGACGGCAAGAAGCGGCTGAGCGTCGGCGCGGTCAACGTCCGAACCGGCAACTTCGTCTATTTCGACACAGACAAGGTGCGCATCGGGCCGGAGCACATCATGGCGAGCGGCGCGCTGCCGCCGGCCTTCCCCTCGATCCGCATCGAGGGCGAGTACTATTGGGATGGCGGCATCGTTTCAAACACGCCGCTGCAATATCTGCTCGACCAGGAAGAGGACCGCTCCTCGCTGGTGTTCCAAGTCGACCTGTTCAGCGCCCGCGGCGTGCTGCCGCGCGGCATGGCCGACGTGCTGTCGCGCCACAAGGACATTATGTATTCCAGCCGCACGCGGCAGAACACTGACAATTTCGAGCGCATCCATGCGCTGAAGATGAAGCTGCTCGATGCGCTGAAGCGCGTGCCGCCGGACCAGCTCAAGGACGGCGAGAAGGAGCTGATCGCTGATTATTCCGATGCCGGCGTGGTCAACATCGTCCACCTGATCTATCAGCACAAAGGCTATGAAGGCCACGCCAAGGACTACGAGTTCTCGGGCACCTCGATGCGCGAGCACTGGGAGATGGGGCTGGAGGACACCGAGCGCACGCTGCGCCACAAGAAGTGGCTGATGCTGCCCACCAATGTCGAGGGCGTCGCCATCCACGACCTGCATCGCGAAGACCCGACCTGACACTTGCATCCGCCACAAGCGGAGCATCTCGAGAAAAAGGCACAGCGGTCACTCGCCTGGAAGCCCGTAAAACTGTGAAGCTCTGCTTCACAGGCCATCAACATTATCGCGGATAGCCGCTCGCCGAGAGCGGGCTTACGTCTGGGCGCCAGCAAAAAAGCGCTGGGCTCGATGGAGTACCGCTGATGACCGCCGAGGCTGCTTCCTCCTCTGCTATCGTTCTGTCGCGCTGGCGCGGCCTGCTCTGGTTTGCGCCGCTCACGGTGCTGTGGCTACTCTTGATCTATCGTTGGCCGGCGATCCCGGCCAGCGGCATTCCGACCACAGCCCACCAGCTCGCAGCCCACGGGCTCATCGCGCTCGGATTGTGGCTCGGCCTCGAACATACGAGCCTGACACCGGGTCAACGCCGCGCGACCTGGTTGGCGATCATGATCCCGGACACGCTGTGGCTCGCCGTCGCCTGGAGCGCCGCGATCAATGGCGTCTTCCACCCGGACACCACGTCTTTACCGGCGTTGCCATCGGCCATCTTCCTGCCGGTGATCATCGGCGCGCCGTTGTTGCTGTTTTCTAAGCGGATCGGGCAGGTGCTCGATGCGATGCCGGCGAGCTGGCTTATCGCGGTTCAGCTCTACCGCGTATTCGGCAGCTGGGCTCTCGCGGCGTGGCTGCATGGTGCGCTGCCCGGCGTCTTCGCGGTGCCTGCAGGCACCGGCGACGTGCTGACGGGACTGTTCGCGTTGCCGGCGGCGATCGCAGTGGCGACCGGCACAGCCGAGGGCCGGAGGGCGGCAACTCTCTGGAACATCCTCGGCCTTGCCGACTTCGCTGTCGCGATCACCATGGGTATGATCACCTCGCCCGGCCCGTGGCAGTTGATCGTTCCGGATGTGCAGAGCATCGGCGCTGGCGATTATCCGGGTGTGCTGACCCCTGCTTTCGTGGTGCCAAGCTCAATCCTGCTGCATGTTTTGTCGCTGCGCCAGCTGCGCCGCCGTAGCAGGGCGGAGGTTGCGCGACGATAGGAGTGCGCCTCGCGCTCTACGAATTCCGCATCAGCGCCGACTGGACCGAGTGCATTCGGCCCGTCACGTCGATATCGGGACTATCGAGGGAGCCGCTCCCGAAGGCGACATCCAATTTAGAATTTGAGATCGGCGCCGGCGCGCAGCAGCAGCCAGTAGAACAGCCCCGTCGCGCCACCCGCAAGCAGCATCGCCAGCAGGAAGCCGCCATGCGTATGCGTCAGCGGCAATCCTTCGGTGTTCATGCCGAAAATGCCGACGATCAGCGTTCCCGGCAGAAGCAGCGCGCTCATCACCGCCAGCGCCTTGAGGCTTCGATTGGATTCGTCCGCAAGCTCTGCCGCGACCTCTTCCTGCAGCAGCCTTGCCCGGTCGTTGACCATGACGACTTCGCGGTCGAGCCTTTTGAGGCGGGCCGACAGCTTGCCCAATATGTCATGTGCGCCGGCCGACAGCTCCCAGCCGGCGCGGTTCTCTTCCTGGAACAGCGCCGCCTGCGCCGAGATCGGCCGGTGCAGCGAGACTCCCAGACGGCGCACATCCTTGATCCGCCGCCGCTCGTCGGCCAGACGCTCGGTGACGAGATGGTCCTCGACCTCGTCCAGCTGCTTCGTGGCCAGCGCCAGCCGGCCGGTGGCGCTCTTGCAAAAGCCGAGCACGATCGCCCCGAACAGCTCGAAGGCCGTAGCCGGCTGAAACCCTTCCGACAGCGCTTTGTTGACTTCCTCGACAGCTGCCAGCGAGTGCCGCCGGCCGGTCACCAGCAGGCGGTCCGTCACGGCGAAATGCAGCCTGCCGATGGTGGTCGAACGGCGCCCAATCTCGCCATGCAGGTCGGCAGCGATACCGTGCACGACACCCTTCTCATGCGCCAGCGCCATGCTGTCCTCATGGCCTTCGAGGATCGCATGCGCCGATTGCGGCAGCGCGCAAGCCTGGCTGATCCAGGAATGCGCGCGCTGGTCGATAAGATCGACATGCAGCCATACCCAGCCGTCCTGCGCGGCGATCGCGGCCTCGATGTCTTTGGGAGCGATCGGCTGCGCCGGTGCATCGGCGTTGCCGCGATAGGCCCAGATCAGGCCGGGGGCATGATGCCGGCTGTCGTCCCAGGCAAGCAGCGTCAGATGCGATGCGTCGTTCATGGCCGCCACTCGTGCTCAAAAGCATGACGGCGCCGAAACCGGCGCCGTCTTTGTTACCGATCAGGCATGAACCGCCGCTCAGAAAACGTGGCGGAGGATCACGAACAGCACGAAGGCCAGCGCGATCGAGCAGGGCAGCGTGAGCACCCAGGCAAGCAAAAGGTTGCGCACGGTCGACCACTGCAGGCCGGAGCCGTTTGCCGCCATCGTGCCGGCGACGCCGGACGACAACACGTGGGTGGTCGATACCGGCAGGCCGAGGCGATCGGCCATGCCGATGGTGATCATCGCGACCAGCTCGGCGGCGGCGCCCTGGCCGTAGGTCAGGTGGCTCTTGCCGATCTTCTCGCCGACGGTGACGACGATGCGCTTCCAGCCGACCATGGTGCCGAGCCCGAGCGCCAGCGCCACGGCGACCTTCACCCAGAGCGGAATGAACTTCGTCGCGTTGTCGACCGCCTTGTGATAGTCGGTGACCGCCTTGAGGTCGGCATCCTGCATCGGCAGCAGCTTCTTCTTGTCGATCAGCTTCAGCGCTTCGCCGATCAGGTAGATGTCGTTGCGCGCGTTGCTGACCAGATCGGTCGGTACCTTGTCGACCGAGGCGTAGGGCTGCAGCTCGGCGGTCGTATTGTGGATATAGGTCTGCAGCGCGACGGTCGTCTGGTCGTTCCAGGTCTTGGTCCGCACGGCATCCTGCACGGCTGCCTTCGCATCGGCGACCGTAACGCCCGGCTTGACGTATTTGCCCAGCGCCGTCTCGACGGAGACCGAGGCCGCCTTGTAGGCCTCGAGATAATTGATGTCGGGCGTGCGGTTGAGCGCATAGGCCGTCGGCACCACGCCGATCAGGATCAGCATGATCAGGCCCATGCCTTTCTGGCCGTCATTGGAGCCATGCGCGAAGCTGACGCCGGTGCAGGTGAAGATCAGCAGAGCGCGGATCCACCACGGCGGCGGCGTGTTGCCCTTCGGCGCCTCATAGAGCGCCGGATTGCGCACCAGGAGCTTCATCACATAGAGCAGGATGGCGGCGGCGAAGAAGCCGATGATCGGCGAAACCAGCAAGGTGGTGCCGACATTGGTTGCCTGTCCCCAGTCGACGCCGCTGGTGGCGCTGCCGGCGGGAGCCATGAACTGGTTGGCGAGACCGACGCCGATGATGGAACCGACCATCGTATGCGAGCTTGACGCGGGCAGGCCGAGGAACCAGGTGCCCAGGTTCCACAGGATGGCGGCGACCAGCAGCGCGAACACCATGGCAAAGCCCGACGACGAGCCGACCTGCAGGATAAGCTCGACCGGCAGAAGGGACAGGATGCCGAAGGCCACCGCGCCGCTCGAGGTCAGCACACCGAGGAAGTTGAAGAAACCTGACCACATGACGGCGAACTCGGCCGGCAGGGAACGCGTGTAGATGACAGTGGCGACCGCATTGGCGGTGTCGTGGAAGCCGTTGACGAACTCGAAGCCCAGCGCAATCAGAAGCGCGATGCCGAGCAGGATCCAGGGCACCGTCTTGGCGATGGCCAGATCCTGGCTGAGCGCATAGCCGACATAAATGATGCCGACGAGCACCAGCACGCCGAAAGCCGGCAGGAACCATTTGGCACCGCCCGATTGTTCTAGGGGATGATCCGGTCTCGGGATCCCCGCCTCACTGGAAACTAGGTCCACCATTGTCCCACTCCTTTTGCATCGCAGCAAAGAACCGCGGAGAACGCTATGTCCGTAGGATGAAGCTGGTGTGACGCTCTTAACCGTTTGGTCACCACCAAACCGTCTGGTGACCTACCCGGCTATCTTCAGGAGCGAGGCGACCAGCAGCTCGCGCTCGCCCTGCGACAGCACGTCTGAATCAAAGAGATTCATGCTGCGCATCCCCTCGATGGCGAGAAAGCAAACCAGCAGCGAGCCAAGGTCGTTCGTCTCCTCCTTCAGCCGCTCGAACAGCTGTCGTTTGAACGCCTTTATCGGCGTCAGGAAATCGGGGTCCTCCGCGATCGCCGAGAACATCCAGGAAGCCGAGGGTTTCGGCTGCTCGCAATCGTCGGCCGACAGCTTGATATAGGCCGAGAGCACGCCTTCGTGGCCGGCCGCAGCCGCGCGTGCTTCCAGCGCCTTCTGGAAGTTGTTGAGATAGCTCTCGACAAGGCCCTGCATCAGCTTGGCCTTGGTGGGAAAATTGTAGAGCAGCCCGCCCTTCGACACGCCGGCGCGGCTGGCGACCGCTTCGAGCGACAGGCTTCCCGGCCCCGCCTCGCGCGCCACATCGGCGGCTGCGGCAAGTATCTTTTCGCGTGAGTTTGCTCTGCGTACTCTCATCGCGCCTCCCGTACATTAGCCTAGGCGGAATTGACAAGACCGTCCAGCCGGTACAGTAAGGCGCCCGCCATTTGAAATCGGGACTTATCGTCGATATGTGTCCCGGCATCGATTGTTTTGCCGGTTGCCGGCTCGAGGGGACTGTCCGTGAAGCGCTTTTTCATCATCGCCGGATTCTTGCTTTTGCTCGCCTTCGTGTGCGTCGGCATTGTCGGCTTCAACTTCATGCGCGATGCCGGCATCAAGCAGTATTTCGCCACCATGAAGCCGCCGGCCGCGACGGTTTCGACAGTGACCGTCAAGCCTTCGGAGTGGACGCCGGGCGTTGAGGCCATCGGTACCGTCAATGCCGTACGCGGCGTCGACCTCACCGTCGAAACGAGCGGCATCGTCAAGGACATCCTCTTCCACGCCAACCAGAAAGTCGCTGCCGACGCCGTGCTCTTGCAGTTGGACGACGCGGTCGAGAAAGCCGACCTGGTGGCGCAGAAGGCGCAGGCCGCCTCGGACCAGGCGGCGCTGGCCCGCGCGATCGAATTGCAGCGGCGCGGCGTCGGCACCGATGCCACTCTTGACGCCGCGAGGGCGGCGGCGGACGCCTCGGCCGCGCAGGTCAATAAACTGCAGGCCGTGCTTGACCAAAAGCAATTGTCCGCGCCCTTCGGCGGCACGGTCGGTATTCCGAAGATCGACATCGGCCAGTACCTGGCGCCAGGCAACTCGGTCGTCACGATCCAGGATCTAGATACGATGCGTGTCGACTTCACGGTTCCGGAACAGCAACTGCCCCTGTTGAAGATCGGCCAGACCGCCAAGCTCGGCGGCAATCTTTCCGACATGTCCTTTGCCGGCACCATCCGCGGCATCGACCCCAAGATCGATCCGGCTAGCCGGCTGGTCTCGATCCGCGGCGAGGTCGCCAATCCGGAAGGCAAGCTCACCCCGGGCCAGTTCGTCCAGATCCGGGTTGAGTTGCCGCAGGAAAACAACATCATCTCCGTGCCGCAGACGGCGGTGACGACGAGCCTCTACGGCGATTATGTTTTCGTCGTCGAGCAGGCAAAGCCTGCTGCCGCTGCTGCGCCGGCAAAGCCTGAGGACCAAAAGCCCGCCGGCGATGCCGCCAAGCCGCAGGCCGATGCTTCCAAACCCGCGACTGACGCGACCAAACCCGCTGACAATGCGATGAAGCCCGCGGACAAGGCCGACAGCGCCAAGCCGAATGCCGATGGACCCAAGCCGGCCGATGCCGCGCAGCAGCCGGCGCTCGTCATCTCGCAAGTGTTCGTGAAGCTCGGCCGCCGCAACAACGGCATGGTCGAGATCACCGAGGGCCTCAAGGCTGGCGACCAGGTCGTCACGGCCGGCCAGAACCGGCTCTTCAATGGCATGTCGGTTGCCGTCGACAACACCGTCGACCCCAGCAAATCGGCGAACAAGCAGGTTCAGCAATGAGCTTCTCCGACCTCTTCATTCGCCGGCCTGTCCTCTCGACGGTGCTGGCCTGCATGATCCTGCTGCTGGGGTTCCAGGGCATCTTCGGCCTGTCGATCCGCCAATACCCCAAGGTTGACGAGACCGCGATCACCGTCACCACGGCTTATCCGGGCGCCAGTGCCGACCTGATCCAGGGCTTCATCTCGGCCCCGATCGCGCGCGCCGTCGCCTCGACCGAAAACATCGACTACGTGACTTCGTCCAGCCGTCCGTCCTCGAGCACGGTGACGGTGCAGATGAAGCTCGGCTCCAATCCGGACGTCGCGCTCACCGAAGTGCTGTCCAAGGTCCAGGGCGTGCGCGGCACCTTGCCGGACGCCTCCAAGGATCCGGTGATCGTCAAGGGCACCGGGCAGCAGTTCGCGATGATGTACATCTCGATGCAGAATCCGAACATGACGAAGGAGCAGCTTACCGAATATATCGAGCGCGTCATTCGTCCGCGCATCTCGACCGTTGAAGGCGTTGCCGACGTTCAGATCTTCGGCGCCCAGGAATATTCGATGCGGATCTGGATCGATCCGATCCGCCTCGCCGCCCGCGGCGCCACGGCCGCCGATGTGCTGACCGCGATCAACAATTCGAACTTCCTGTCGGCGCCCGGCAACACCCAGAACGAGTATGTGGTTTCCTCGATCACCGTTCGCTCGACCCTGCAGACGCCCGAGGCCTTCGCCCAGTTGCCGGTCCGCTCGACGGATGGACAGGTGGTGCGCCTGCGCGACGTGGCGCGTGTCGAGCTCGGCGCGAAGAACACCGACACGAGGGTGAGCTTCAACGGTAAGCCGGGAACCTTCCTCGCCATCTTCCCGACACCGGCGGCCAACCCGCTGACGACGGCGGCGGCGCTCACCAAGCTCGTCCCGGTGATCCAGGAGACGTTGCCGAAAGGCATGACGATCGAGGTCGTCTACGACGCCACCGGGCAGATCAGCGCCTCGATCGAGGAAGTGTTCAAGACCATCGGCGAGGCGGTCGCCATCGTCATCGTGGTCATCCTTTTGTTCCTGGGTTCGTTCCGCTCGGTGATGATGCCGATCGTCACCATCCCGCTGTCGCTGATCGGCGTCTGCTTCATCCTGTTTGCGGTCGGCTACTCGATCAACCTTCTGTCGCTGCTCGCCATGGTGCTGGCGATCGGCCTCGTCGTCGACGACGCCATCGTGGTGGTGGAGAACATCCATCGCCACATGGAGGAGGATCACATGTCGCCGATGCAGGCGGCCTTCAACGGCATGCGCGAGATCTTCTCGGCCATCGTCGCCATGACCATCACGCTGGCCGCGGTGTTTACACCGCTTGCCTTTACCGGCGGTCTGACCGGTGCTTTGTTCCGCGAATTCGCGGTCACGCTTGCCGGCTCCGTAGTGCTGTCCGGCCTGATCGCGGTGACCATCACGCCAATGATGTCGGCGCGCCTCCTGAAGGCCGGCGCGCATGGCCGCTTCCAGCGTGTCGTCGACGGCATCTTCGGCCGCGTCGAGCATGTTTACGAGCGCGCGGTCACCGCCTCCCTGAGAAACCGGCCCGTGACGCTGATCATCGTCATCGCGCTGGTCGCGCTCACCGGCTTCATGTTCACCAAGACCTCGACCGAGTTGGCGCCGGAAGAAGACCAGGGCTTCCTGCTCTCGATCGTGACCGCGCCACGCTATGCGACGTCGGACTACACCGAAACCTACGTCAACCAGATGCTCGGCCTGGTGAAGGATATCCCGGAAACCAGGGCGCAGTTCTCGGCCGTCGCCTTTGGCGGCGCGACCAACGGCGCCTTCGTCGGCTTCGCCTTCAAGGACTGGGCCGAGCGCAAGCGCGGTTCCAAAGAGCTTCAGGCCGATATCCAGGGCCGCCTCGCCAAGGTGGCGGGCGTCGAGGCCTTCGTCTTCGCGCCGCCGACGCTGCCTGGCTCCGGCGGCGGCCTGCCCATCTCCATGGTGGTGCGCTCGACCGGCGACCCGTCCGAGGTCTTCGACCAGGCGGAGAAGATAAAGAAAAAGGCGCAGGCTTCCGGCCGCTTCATCGTCGTGCAGGATTCGATGTCCTATGACGCGCCGCAGGTGACCGTCACTATCGACCGCGAGCGCGCCGCGGCGCTCAACCTGCCGATCGCCGACGTCGGCCGCACGCTGACGCTGCTGGTCGGCGGCGCCGAAGTGGCGCAGTTCGACCGCGACTCCAACAGCTACGACATCATTCCGCAGGTGCCGCAGGAGTTCCGTGACAACCCGGAGAAGCTCGGCGAGTATTTCGTGCGCAGCGTGGACGGCAAGATGGTGCCACTGTCGGCGGTCGTGAAGATTTCGACCAATGCCTCGCCGGCGGCAATCGAGCAGTTCAATCAGCTCAACTCGGCGACGATCTCAGCCCTGCCTTTGCCCGGCGTGACCACCGGTGACGGCCTGAAGGTGCTGGAGGATCTTGCCAGGGAAACGCTGCCCGACACCTTCTTCATAGACTATTCCGGCCAGTCGCGGCAGGAGAAGGAACAGGGCAACACCATCCTGATCGCCTTCGCGGCGGCCGTGATCGTGATCTATCTCGTGCTCGCTGCCCAGTTCGAGAGCTTCCGCGATCCGTTGATCATCATGATGGCGGTGCCGCTGTCGATCTTCGGCGCGATCGTGCCGCTCAACATCGGCCTCGGCACGCTCAACATCTACACCCAGGTCGGCCTGATCACGCTGATCGGCCTGATCACCAAACACGGCATCCTGCTGGTGGAATTCGCCAACCAGCAGCGTGAAATACATGGCATGCGGCGCCGCGACGCCATCATCGCTTCGGCCAAGGTGCGCCTGCGGCCGATCCTGATGACCACGGCGGCCATGGCGCTCGGCGTCGTGCCGCTGATCGTCTCCAGCGGCGCGGGCGCGGCCGCGCGCTACTCGATGGGCCTGGTCATCTTCACCGGCATCCTGGTCGGCACCATGTTCACGCTCTTCGTCGTGCCGATGTTCTACACCTTCATCGCCAGCAAGGACCTGCCGCACCTTGCCGAAAAGCCCGATCCGAATCTGATGCCGGCGCTGCCGAGCTGAGAAAGCCGGCGCCGAAGAAAAGAGGCCGGAATTTCCGGCCTCTTTTTTGGCGGTGGCCTCACGGCTTCGGCATAAATAGCCGAAGGCGGCAACCTGCCTGCTACTTGAGCCAGCCTGCTACTTGACAATGACGATGCTGGTGTTGCCGGGGCCGAAGACCTCGACGAGCTGATAGAAATCGGCCGCGGCATCGGGATGCAGCCGCACACAGCCATGCGAGGCGGGACGGCCGAGGTGGCTGATGGCATAGGTGGCATGAACCGCGTAGCCGCCGCTGAAGAACACCGAATGCGGCATCGGCGCGTTGTCGTATTTCTTCGAATACCACATCTGGTGCATGCTGGTCGGCTTGAACGACCCGGTCGGCGTGATGTGCGCCCTGTCGCCTGTCGAGACCTTCCAGGTGAAGGTCGGCCGGCCGTCGACCGTGACTTCCATGATCTGCTGCGACAGCGAAACCTTGGCGACGATCTGATTGGCATGGGCGGCGTTGCCGGCGCCGAGGAACAGCGCCGCACCGGTGAGCACGGCGGCAGTAACATTGATGAGCTTGGCGGAAATGGCGGTATGCATGACGATCCCTCTGTTTCTTGCCGTTGTGTCCGGCTTCAATTTCGATGGACGTCTTATCGGGTTTGTCCGTTTCAGACCTATTTCGCTTGATGCTCGTTTATGTTTCGAATTCGTTTCGAAAAGTTAACAAGAAACCCGTGACGGGTACCGGCCAGATTCCTCCCAGATTCCTCCAGGCTTAGGCGATTGGGTATCGCACAATGAGCTCGGATCAGAAACGAAAGTTCATATCATGCGTATATGAAAGGCGTTGGGCTGTTTTCGAAACCAACTTGCAACAAAGCGCGGCTCCGGCGGCATGATGCTGATACAGGCCGGCATCAGATTTGACGCAACGGGAACAGACATACGCAAACGAAAATGGGCAGGAAATCGAAACTCCCCTCCTGGCTCAGGATCAGCGTCGCGGCCATCATCCTGGGTGGCGCCGGCTCCGTGGCCGGCAACGCTGTGACGAGGCTGGCGGCGATGAGTTCGGGCGAGGTTTCGACCCTGCACATGTCTCTGTTCATCGCCACGGTCTGGATTGTTTCCAGCCTGCGCGTCCACCGGCCGAAGGCCTTCTGGCGGGTCGGCTTTCGGTTGATGAGGACACGCGGCCCCTCCGGCTACTTGCGGCCGAGAGGACCGAAGGCCCGCGCCGCAGCGGGGGGCTCCGTCAGCGGCGCGGGCGCTTCGGGAGTTTCCTGAAGCACCACGATTTTCGAGTTAGGGATTAGACAGATGAAGACGAAATTCGCTGCCTCGGTGCTTTCGGCGCTCCTCTACGCGCAAGGCTTGCTCGGCTTTGCCGCACTGGCGACGGTGCTGATCAAGGAACGCGCCCAAACCGAGATAACCGCCAGCGCCGACGTTCCATCCGGCCCCTCGGTCATCGTGGTGCGCTGAGCGCCAGGCGTCGGACCCGAAATGACCGGCGGTTTGGGGGGAATCCGATGCTCAAAGGCCCAACTCACTCGAACTCACTCGTTGCGCGCGACCGGCGGATCGAAACGGTAGCCGGCGCCCCTGATGGTGGTGATGGTCTCGGTGTCGAGCTTGCGGCGCAGCCGCACGATGCGCGAGTCGATCGAGCGGTCGAAAGCGTCGGCATTCTCGGCCGGCGCCGCGGCAATGATGTCGTCGCGCGTCAACACCTTGCGCGGGCTCGCCAGAAACAGCTTGAGCAGCGCGACCTGCCCCGGAGAAAGCTGGTCCTCCGCTCCCGAGCGATGCATGACCATGGCCGACCGCAGGTCGACGGTGGCGTTCTCCAGCACGATCAGTTCCCCGGCGGCCCTGCCGCGTCTCATCAGCAGGCCACCGATGCGCGCGGCAAGCTCGCGCACGTTGAGCGGGCTTTCGATCACGTCGGCGGCGCCAAGCTCGAGCGCCAGCACCTTGTCGACGAGGTCACGCGGCCGGCAGATCAGGATGAAGTCGGGGCCGCCCTCGCCACCCCCTCCCTGGCTGCTATAGCGCCTGAGCAATTCGCGGCCCTCGGCCTGGGTGACATCGTCACCGACGACCACGACATCGATGCCGCCTGCCGAAAGCAGCGTCTCCGCCTCCCAGGGCTGGCGCGCCTGGCGCACGTCGTGCCCGCGCCGGTCGAGATGGTTGGCGAGAGCGCCCGCCACCACGTCGGCGACCGACACAAGCGCAATGACGGACCGTGCGGCCATTTTCTCCACCCCCGCCACAGACAACTCGAGATGAGTGCTGGACATCATGTTTATACCCAATCTACTTTCCACTGAAAGCGGGAGCGAGCGCGTCGTGAAGGCACGCATTATCGTCATCGAGGACGAACCGGATCTGAGGGAAGCCGTGGCCGAGTATCTCGGCGCCAGCGGCTTTGACGTCGCCACCGCCGAGAGCGCCGCGGCCGCGCGTGCCCTCTTCGAGACGCAGTCCTTCCATGTCGCCATCCTCGACATCGCCATGCCCGGCGAGGACGGGCTGTCGCTCGGCCGCTGGCTGCGTTCGAAGACGCATATCGGCATCATCTATGCCACCGCCGCGGGCACCGCGCTCGACCGCATCGTCGGGCTGGAGCTCGGCGCTGACGATTACATCGTCAAGCCGTACGAATTGCGCGAAGTGCTGGCGCGGGTGCGCAGCGTGCTGCGCCGCGTGCCGCAGCCGGCCGAACCGCAAGCGGCGAAAGCCGAAACCGGTAACCGCCGCCTCATGAATTTCGGAGGCTTCCAGGCCGATTTCGACGGCCGCCTGGTCATCGGCGCCAATGGTGCCGTCATCGAGATGGCCAAGAGCGAGTTCGACGTGCTCGAGGTCTTCCTCACCCGCGTCAACCGGCTTCTGACGCGGACCGCCATTTCCGAAGCCATCGGCTTCGTCGAGGACCCGGAATCGTCGCGCGCGGTCGACATCCGCATCATGCGGTTGCGAAAGAAGATCGAGGCCGATCCCGCCAATCCGAAATTCCTGCGCACGGTGCGCGGCGAAGGCTATATCTTCTCGCTGCCGAGCGACAGCAATTGAGCCTGCCCAATGCATGTTGTCCAAAAGTGCGCAGCGGTTTTGGAAAAACGACATGCATCAGAAACACGGGCTCAAGCGCGTCGCTCGATCCTTTTCGACACGACACGCTTAAGCGGGCTCCGAGAGACGGCCGACCATGACTGCTGATGCAGTGCGCACCGATATGCATGCCTCGCGTCCGGGCGGCGCCGCGATGGCGGCCGTTCATGTCGTGCGCCGCCTGCGCGAGGCCGGCGACTGGCAGCGCGAGATGGACGGCATACTGGGAACGATGTGCCGCAAAATGGACTGCCAGCGCGGCATCCTCTTCCGCCTGCGTGAACTGCCGGGCGAAGGTTTCGCCCAGTCGGTCGCCTCCTACTGGATCGACGCGGATTTCGGCGGCGAATTGGCGTCTCCCACGGTGATCATGCAGTCGATCATCAACTCGGACACGCTGCTGGGGCAGCTCCAGGAGGACGAGCGGCAGGGCAAGATTTTCTCCGGCCATACGCGCGACCTCGACGGTTTCCTGCGGGCCGATTTCGAGAAGCAGAACATCAAGTCGTTCCTGTCGGTCTCTGTTTTCGCCCATGGCCACCTCTGGGGCACGCTGGCCGTCAACGACTGCGTCGCCGAGCGCGAATGGACGGACGAGGAAGAAGCGACGCTGCACATCATCGCTTTGGCCATCGGCGACGCCATCGAGCGCTCGCCATCCGAGGCGCATGCCAGCGAAGTGATCCGCCGCACCATGCTGCAGGCCTCGCTCGACGCCATAATCGTCATCGACGAGGCGGGCTCGATCATCGAGTTCAACCCGGCCGCCGAGAAGATGTTCGGCTTCCAGCGCAGCGCCATCCTTGGCAAGGACCTTCTCGATACCATCGTTCCGATATACTACCGCAAAGGCTATGCCTCGGGTGCCGAATACATGGCCGGCCGCGGCGCGCCGATGGTCGGCCAGCGGCTGGAGACCGTCACTCAAAACGCCGCCGGCGAGATTTTTCCGATCGAACTGACAGCCACGGAGATGCGCGTTGCCGACCGCCGCCTGATCTTCGGCTCGATCCGCGACCTGCGCGAAAAGCTGCAGGCGGAGGAAGAGATCAACCGCCAGCGCGAGAAACTTCATCAGAACGAGAAGATGGCGGCGATGGGCTCGCTGCTTGCCGGCGTCTCGCATGAGCTCAACAACCCGCTGGCGGTGGTGGTGGCGCAGTCGACGCTGCTGCATGAATTCGCCAGTGACCCGCAGACCAAGGTGCGCGCCGAGAAGGTGCGTGCCGCCGCCGAACGCTGCGGCCGCATCGTCAAGAGCTTCCTGTCGATGGTGCGACTGCACCCGACCGAGCGAGCCGAGACCGATCTCAATCAGGTGGTGAGGGCGGCGCTCGAAGTCACCGCCTACGGCGCGCGCTCCAGTGGCATCATCATCGACGCCGATTTCGCCAACGGGCCGCTGCTTGCCATGGCCGACGCCGACCACGTCACCCAGGTCGCGGCGAACTTCCTCATCAACAGCCAGCACGCGCTGGCCGGCATCGGCGAGCGGCGCATCAAGGTGCGGACTTTCCGCAGCGAGCAAGGCAATCCGGGCTTCTCCGTCGAGGACAATGGCCCGGGCATTCCCGAGGCGATCCGCTCGCGCATCTTCGAATCCTATTTCACCACCAAGCCGGTCGGCGTCGGCACCGGCATCGGCCTGTCGATTTCGAAGTCGATCGTCGAGCGCCACAACGGCAACATCTGGTTCGAGGAGGTTGAGCCGCACGGCGCGCGCTTCGTCGTGCAGTTGCCGGCGATCGCGGGCAACAGCGCCACGCCCGGCGAAGGCCCTTCGCGTTCGAGCGGGCTGCGCCATGCTTTGGTGATCGACGATGAGCCGGACGTCGCGGCCTCTTTGTCCGACATACTCGAGCTGATGGGCCTGAAGTCGCGCATCGTGGCAAGCTGGACATCGGCCGCGGACGTGTTGAACGGTCATATGTCGCCGGACATCGTCTTTTCCGATCTGCGCATGCCAGGCATCAGCGGCATTGCGATCTACCGAGAACTGCTTTCGCAGCGGGCCGCGCTGGCCAAGCGTTTCGTGCTGGTGACCGGCGACATGATCGGCGCCAAGGCGGAGATTGAAGCGCTGCCGCCGCAGCAGCGCCCGCATATACTGGAAAAGCCTTTCTCGACGCTCGACGTCCGCGGCATCCTCTCGACCGTTGCCGACGAAGCCGCAGCCGATAACGGCGCTCATATCTGAGGTTGCTCCCGTCCCCCGTCTATCCAGATTCGGATCAGGCTGACCTGGAGAAAGCGCCTGCGCGGGGTCTGTTCAGATTCAGGTCAGGCCGAGTCGAAAATGACGGGTTCCGAGAACCGGAGCGGAGCGTACTCAAGGTACGCGAGCACCGGAGCGCAGGAAGCCGCCATTTGCAGACCGGCCTCACCTGAATATGGATAGACCCCAAAAAAGAGGCTCCCGACCGACTTCGCGGCGGGAGCCTGACTTGAGCGCAGGAGGAGCGCTCTGGGGAGGGCTTTAAAAAGTGTTCGGCGTGTTGGTGAGCGGCGCGGCGTTGGCGATCATGCGCACCGCGCGCTCCCGGTGCTGTCCGGACTGCTCGGCGATGGCACGCAGGCAGTCGACGCTCTCGGCGCCCCAGTTCTGGCCCTTGCAGGCAAAGTCGATCGAGGGTTCCGGCAGGCGGGCGGTCTTGAGCGTGGTCTGCGCACCCTCGACGACATTGGCCGGCGGATTGATCGAGGCGAAAGCCGGGCCCGAGGCAGGTGCGGCCAGCAAGCCGACGAAGGCGCAGGCGCCGATCAGCATGAACATCGTCATCGGATGATCGCTGGCGCGCTGGCGCAACGCGAGCTTCGGCCGGCGGTCGTTGCGCTCCGGGCCATTCAGGCGGCGATTGCTATTGGCAATCCGGACTTTCGCGAACATTGGTTAGTCCCCTTCGTTATCTTTCTTTTAGCCATGAAACGAACTTAATCGCACCAGGTAACAGCCGGATGGTTGGCGGCGATCGCCTGTGTAACAGGATTGAAACAAGCGCTGTACGCCGGCCTTCTCGACCTGCCGCAACCATTCGATGGCTGTCGAAGCTGGTCGCGGGACATATGCGCCTGTTGCGCCCTGCCGACTGTAAACGGCCTCACACAAGCGCGCTGAATCGAGAGCCGCCGACACACCTGAGCCCCATCGGAACAGGCCTCCTCGGAAGCAGCGTCCGCGCTCGGAATCGCTGCTACGCTTCCTCGATTAACACCCGGATTTTCCGGGATTTTTTCGGCTTGGGCGAGCCATAACGTGCCGCCACGGAATTTCCATATTTCCGCAAGCCATTGCATTTCAATGCAAAATATGTCTATATTGAATGAGTATTCAACAAAAAGAAGAGCATCCCATGAACCCGCACCTCCGTGACGTGGCGATCCCCAACGATTGGGACCGGCGGGGTTTGCCGGGGTGGAGTTACCATTCCAATGCCCTTCTCGAACTTGAGAAAGAATACGTCTTTCGCAATCACTGGCAGATCGCCGGCCACGTCTCCGACGTGCCGAATTCGGGTGATTATCTGACCATGGACGTCATCGGCGAGCGCGCGCTGATCGTGCGCGGCAAGGACGGCGTCGTGCGTGCCTTCAACAACATGTGCCGCCACCGCGGCAGCCGCGTCGTCGCCGACAGCCAGGGCACCTGCAAGAACGCGCTGGTCTGCCCGTTCCATGGCTGGGTCTACAATCTCGACGGCACGCTGCGCGGGGCGGCTCGCCCGCGCTCCTTCCCCGAGCTCGACAAGACCGAATTCGGCCTGATGCCGCTCGACCTCGAAATCTGGTTGGGCTTCATCTTCATCCGCTTCCGCAACGGCGGCCCTCAGCCTTCCGTGGCCGAGTTGTTGAAGCCGATCGAATCCGAGATGGCGCATTACAATATCGCCGACATGGTCCCGTCCTGGGGCATCTGGACGCAAAAGTCTCCGGTCAACTGGAAGTCGGTGCGCGACGTCGACAATGAAGGTTATCACGTCGCCATGGCGCATCCCGCCCTGCAGGACCTCTATGGCGCGACCTATTTCGACGAGCCGTTCATCAACGGCGTGTCGCGGTCCTTCGCCACCTACAATCCGCATGCGGGACGGCGCTGGAGCGTACGCGAATATATCAAGCTCGCGCCCGACGCACCCCACCTTCCGGAGCATCTGCGCAAGGCCTGGATCTATTACGGCATCTTCCCCAACAACGCGCTGTCGATCATGCCGGAATCCGTCCAGTTCTATCAGGAGTTCCCGCTGTCGACCGGCGAGACGTTGCTGCGCGGCGCCATCTATCGCTACAAGGACGAGACCAGGGAGCAGGCGGCGGCGCGCTACCTCGCCTACCGCATCGACCGCGACACGATGAACGAGGACGTTCAGCTTTCAGTGTGGTCGAACGAATCCATGCTGTCGGAGGCCTTCGAGGGCTTCTACCTCTCCGACCTCGAATATGGCGTGCGCACCCATCACGACCACTTGCGCAAGCAGGTTCCGGTGCTGAACCTCGAGACGGCGCCTGAGGAAAAGGACATGTGGGGGTTGAACGACGCGCTGAGGTCGCGGGGGTAAGCTCTTCCTTCTCCTCGTGAACGGGGAGAGGGTGCCCGAAGGGCGGATGAGGGGCGGCGCCAGCACCTGCGATTGGCTTGGCCCCTCAGCCTCGGAAAGCCATCGTCTGATTTGCAAGCCGGTGTAGCGCAGGCTGGCGAAGTTATCGATGACGTCCCTCATACGCGGCCAATCGCCAATGTCAGCGCCGCCCCTCATCCGCCCGTTGGGCACCTTCTCCCCGTCAACCGGGGAGAAGGAAGAACCTTTACCCGCGCCACACGCCCTCTTTCCTTAAATCGTCCATCGTGCGCGAGATCCCTTCGCGCAGGATCGCCACCATGTCGTCGACCTGCTCGCTGCTGATGATCAGCGGCGGCGACATCACGCACATGTTGATCAGCGGCCGCACCAGAAGGCCGAGCTCGTGGCAATGCGCGTCGATGCGTTTTCCCACATCCTTGTCGAGCTGCAGCGGGTCCTTGCTCTCGCGGTCGGCAACGCATTCGACGCAAGCCATCAGGCCGAGGCCGCGCACCTCGCCGACCAGCGGCAGCTCTTCCAGCGTCTTCAGCCGCGCCTGGAAATAAGGCGCGATCTCGCGCGCGTGCTGAAGTACGCCTTCTTCCAGCAAGTCGAGGTTCTTCAGCGCGACCGCGCAGCCGATCGGATGGCTGGTGTAGGTGAGGCCGTGGCCGAACAACGCGTCGGGATGGTTGGAGCGGCGCAGTTCTTCGAGCAACCGCTCCGAGATGATGACGCCACCGAGCGGGAAATAGCCCGAGGTGACGCCCTTGGCGAAAGTGATCATGTCGGGGTCGATGCCGAACACATCGCCCGATGCAAAGACGTGGCCGAGCCGCCCGAAGCCGGTCACCACCTCGTCCGAGACATAGAGGATGTCGTTCTCGCGGCAGATCTCGCGGATGCGCTTGAGATAACCGTCGGGCGGAACGATGACGCCGCCTGAAGCCTGCACCGGCTCGCCGACAAAGGCGCCGATCCGATCGGCGCCGACGCGCGCGACGGTGTCGCGGAACTGGTCGACCAGGAAATCGGTGAAGGCAGCGGTGCTCATGCCTTTCGGCCGGCGGAACGGGTCGGGCGAGGACAGCTTCACCACAAGGTCGTCGGCACCGTCCATCCAGTCGCGGTCGCGCGGGCGGCCGTTGAGCGAGGCCGACAGATAGGTTGAGCCATGATAGGCGCCGCCGCGGCTGAGAATCAGCTTCTTCTCCGGCCGTCCCCGCACATTGTTGTAGAACTGCATGAAGCGCAGCGCCGTCTCCACCGCGGAAGAGCCGCCGGTGGTGAAGAAGGTGTGGCTGAGATCGCCCGGAGCGGCATCCGCGATACGCTTCGCGAGTTCGGCCGAGGGCGCATTCATCGTGTACCAGGGCGTGTTGTAGGAGAGCGCCATCGCCTGGTCGTACATGACCTTCGCCAGCTCCTCGCGGCGATGGCCGACATTGATGCACCACATGCCGGCCGGCCCGTCGATCAGGCGCTTGCCGGAGGCGTCGGTGATATAGATGCCGTCGCCCTCGCCGATCAGCGCGCGGGCCTCATTGCCGACCGAGCCGGCATAGGGCCAGGGCTGGACGAGATGACGCTTGGCGAGCGCCACCGCGTCGTCATCGCCAGGCTCGATGATTTCGCTTGCCTTGATCTTGCTTTGAGCCGCCATTTTCGCCTCGCATCGCCAGTTTGCATAATTTTCATCGGATATCGAACGACGTGGAAAACCACGGAAATTCGGCTTTTCACCACTTCATTTTGAATGTCCGTTCAATCAATATTGCAGAAATAGCGCTTGATTTCAATCCGCGGATGCGCTCATGATGAAAGAACGCAGGCAAGCCAGGGAGCGATCGCGCTCCGAGCATAAATCGGGAACAGGCAGCCGGCGCCACGAATGGGAAGGCCGCATGGCGGGAAAGTCCGAGCCAGCTACTGAAATCACGCCCGGAGCGCAGCAATGACGGTGGCTGCGGAGGGGGCGCCGCCGCCGTTACGCATGGCGGGAGCCAGACGAAGTCCCCTTCTGCAATCGGAAGCCGTCCAGGGCTTTGCCCTGATCAGCCCGACTTTCGTTTATGCCCTTATTCTTCTCGTCCTGCCGATCCTGGTCGTCATCGCGCATTCCTTCTGGACGCAGGACTACCTCACCATCGACCACACATTCACGCTGGAGAACTACCGGATCGCGCTGACCGAGCCGATCTACCGCGACCTGCTCTGGCGCTCGCTCTACATCTCGCTGACGGTCAGCCTGCTGACCGTCGTGCTTGCCTACCCGGTCGCCTATTTCATTTCCTTCCATGGCGGCCGCCACAAGAGCCTTTGGCTCTTCCTCATCACCATCCCGTTCTGGACCAGCTACCTGCTGCGCGTGATGTCGTGGAAGGTGATTCTCGGCTACAACGGCGTGCTCAATTCCGGCCTGATGGGCCTCGGCATCATCGATGAGCCGTCGACGGCCCTGCTTTATAATTCCACCGCCGTCATCATCACGCTCACCCATGCCTGGGCGACCTTCGCCATCCTGCCGATCTTCGTTTCGTTGGAAAAGGTCGACCGCACCCTGGTCGAAGCGGCGACCGATCTCGGCGACGGGCCGTTGCGTTCCTTCCTGCGCGTGACCCTGCCGCTGTCGGCGCCCGGCGTCATCTCGGCGGCACTGATCGTCATGATCCCGACCGTCGGCGACTATGTCACGCCGAAGCTGGTCGGCGGCAAGGACGGCGTCATGATCGCCAACGCCATTCAGGCGCAGTTCGGCAAGGCCTCGAACTGGCCGCTTGGCGCGGCACTTTCGGTCACCACCATGGTCATCGTCTCGCTGATGGCAGGCGCTACCGTGCTCGTCATGCGCGCCCTGCAGAGGCTGGCACGATGACGGCGATCAGACGTTACCTGCCGGGATGGCTGTCGAGCTACGCCGCTCTCTACATATTGTTCCTTTATCTGCCCGTGATCTTCCTGCCGATCTTTTCGATCAACACGGCGGCGACGCCGAAATTCCCGCTCTCCGGCGTCACGCTTCATTGGTATGAGGATCTTCCACGCACGCCGGCGCTGATCGACGCCACCTGGAACAGCCTCATCGTCGGCGTCTCAGCCTCGATCCTGTCGACCGTGCTCGGCATCCTCGCCGCCCGCTCGATCACCCGCTACCGCTACCCCGGCCGCCGCACCATCAACGGCTTGATCATGGCGCCGCTGGTGCTGCCCGAGGTGATCGTCGCCATATCGATGCTGCTGGTCATGCTGCAGCTCGGCTTGAGCCTGTCGCTGTTCACCGTCGTGCTCGGCCATGTGCTGGTCTGTATCCCCTATTCGATGACGGTGCTGACTTCAGGCTTCGAAGGTTTCGATCGCAGTCTCGAAGAGGCTTCGGCCGATCTCGGCGAGAGCGCCTTCGGCACCTTCCGGCGCGTGACGCTGCCGATGGTCGCGCCGGCGATCATTTCCAGCCTGCTCGTCTGCTTCACCATCTCGCTCGACGAGTTCATCATCGCCTTTTTCCTCACCGGCACCGAGGCGACGCTGCCGATCTACATCTGGGGCCAGCTGCGTTTCGCGGCCAAACTCCCCGGCGTGCTGGCGCTCGGCACCTTGCTGCTCTTCGCGTCCTTCCTGCTGATGACAATCGCCGAAATCCTGCGCCGCCGCGCGGCGAGACGCACCCAGACCGAGGGAGGCCTCTATGCTTGAGCGGGTCCAGTCGCAATCAGATCGCACCATGATCGAGATCCGTGACGTCACGCGCAGCTACGGCGTCTTCAAGGCGCTGGACAATGCCTCGCTGGCGATCCGCGAGGGCGAGTTTTTCTCGCTGCTCGGCCCATCCGGCTGCGGCAAGACCACGCTGTTGCGGATGATCGCCGGTTTCGATAATCCGACCAGCGGCTCGATCGCCGTTGGCGGCCAGCCGATGGACGGTATCCCCGCCAACCGGCGGCCGACCAACATGGTCTTCCAGAGCTACGCGATCTTCCCGCATCTCAACGTCGAGCAAAATGTCGCCTACGGGCTGAAGCGCCTTAAGCTGCAAGGCTCGGAGGAAAAGCGCCGCGTCGAGGAAGCGCTGGCGCAGGTGTCATTGACCGGGCTCGGCAAGCGGCTGGCGACCGAGCTCTCCGGCGGCCAGCGCCAGCGCGTGGCGCTCGCCCGTGCGCTGGTCATGCGACCCAAGGTGCTGCTGCTGGACGAGCCGCTTTCGGCGCTCGACAAGAAGCTGCGCGAGCAGATGCAGGTCGAATTGCGCCGCCTCCAGCAAGCGGTCGGAATCACCTTCGTGCTGGTCACCCACGATCAGTACGAGGCGCTGGCCATGTCGGACCGCATCGCCGTGATGTTCGGCGGCCGTATCGCCCAAGTCGCGTCGCCGAAGGAGATCTACCAGCGCCCGGTCAACCGTCAGGTCGCCGACTTCCTCGGCGGCATGAACTTCGTCAAGGCCGAGATCGTCGAGGAAAACAGCGCTTCGCTGGTGCTCGACACGCTGGGCTTCGGCCGCGTCAGGACCGACAAGCCGAAGGCCTTCCTACACAATGGCGGCGGCACGACACTCGGCATCCGGCCGGAGCGGCTGCGCGTGCTGTGGGACAATGCGAGCGCGAAATTCGAGGTCGCCGGCAAGGTTGTCGAGCGCCACTATTTCGGCGAGATCACGCATCTGATCGTCGAGATACCGGGACTGGAAAAGCCGCTCTCGGTGACCGAGACCAACGATTTCGGCGCCGACGACATCCCGGTCGGCGCGCCGATCCGCCTCGCCTACGACCCCGAAGCCCTGGTGGCGATGGCTGACTGAATCTTCCCGGTCGCGATGCGACCGGCGACGATCGCGCCTTCGACATAGCCGGGAAAAGACGGCGAGACTTCCGAAGCGGCGAAATAGACGGGCGGCGCGCCGGCGAGGATGGTGCGCTCGGCATCGCGCGCGGTCACATCGACGATGAGGTCGCTATAGGCGCCGCCGCTCCAGCGGTCATGCGTCCAGTCGCGCGAGTTGAAGTCGATTATGTCGGCGGCCTGCGGGCCGAGCGCCTCCACGAGCCTTGCGCTGACTTCCGCGCGCAACGCCGCTTCGCCGAGCGGATGCCAGCGCAGCGCCAGAGGCCCGCCGACAAAGACGACGAGCGCGGCATGGTCGACATCCGTGCTGGCGTCGCAAGCAAACAGCCCCGGCTGGTCGCGCCACATGACCATGCCGCACAGGTCCCGCTCGCGCCAGAATGGACTGGCATAGCGCACCAGGATTTTGATCACCGCGCCGCTTTCCCAGACGCCCAAGGCCTTCGCAAGGTCCACCGGCAAGGCTGGCGCGAAGTCGAGCTTCGAGGCCGTCGCCGGCGGCAGGGCGATCAGGACTTCGCGCGCTTCGATGACCCCGTTGCTTGAGACGACACGAACGCCTTGCTGTCCACGCTCGATCCGCGTCGCGGCTTCGCCAAGCCGCAGCTGGCCGGCGAGGTCGCCGGCCAGATCGTCGGCCAACGACTGCATGGTCTCGCGCAAGAAATATTGTAGCTCGAACGTCTCATTGGTGATGCGGCGATCATTGTCGATCAGGTACCACAACGGCACCTTGTCCAGCGCCAGGCACCACAGGCCTTCGATCATCGAACGGAAAGCGGCCTTGGCGTCGGCCGGATCCTGCTGGCGTTCCAGCCATTCTGCGACGGTCAATCCGGCAATCGCGGGATCGTCCGGATCGATCCTGTTCATGCGCTCCCGGATCGCCATCGAGACATGGTAGGTGCGCTCGGTTCTCGCCGGGGTCAGCGACGGATGGGTGATGAATTCGCCGTCGACATAGGTCTCGACGAAGGTCTTGCCGCGCGCCCTGGCCAGCGCCATCAGCTCAGGCATGTCCTGGCACAGGAACTGGCCGCCGCTGTCGATCAGTTCGCCAAGCCCGTTTCGCGTCGCTTCCACGCGCCCGCCGACGCGGTCCCGTGCCTCAAGGACAAGGAAATCGATGCCTGCGCGCTTCAATTCGAGCGCGGCGGACAGTCCGGTGAAGCCGGCGCCGACGATGACGACGTCGGTTCTCTCGATGATGCTGTTCAATAGCCGGCCTTGATCTTCTCGAACTCGGCGACCATCCGCTGCTTGAGATCCGGCGCCACCGGCTGCTGGAACAGTGTCTTGTCGAGGAACTTGTCGAGATTGTCGAAGCCGCGGTCGGTGAGCAGCTTCTGATCCATCGCCGCCATGCCGGCGCTGTTGCCGTGACCGTAGCCGAAGGTCTTCACCATATACTCCGAAACATCCGGCGCGTTGACCGCGCTCAGGAAATCATAGGCCTGGTCGAGCTTGCCCGGCGCATCCTTCATCAGCACATAGCCGCAAACCCAGGTCGAGATGCCTTCCTTGGTGTCGCGGTTCATGGCGATCGGCATGCCCTGCCCTTTCAACGTCACATAGGTCTCGTTCCAGCCCCAGACCAGGTCGACCTCGTTGCCCGTGAAGGCCTGGTTGAGGTCGGTGTCGTCGGTCCAGTAGAAACGGACATTCTTGTGCACGTCGCGCAGGAAGGCGGAAGCTTGGCTGAACTGCTCGTCCGTCATCTTGGTCCAATCCTTCAGGCCGATGACGAGGCTTGCCAGCGCATAGGCGTCGTCGACATTGTCGCCGATGGTGACGCGGCCCTTGAACTTCGGATCGGCGAAGATTTTGAGCGATTGCGCCTCGTCCGCCGTCACCTTGTCGGTGCGGTAGAGCAGCGAGGTGTTGCCCCAGTCGAAAGGCATGAACCAAGCCTTGCCGTCGGCGGTGGTGGCGAGATCCTTCATCGCCATGATGCCGGGATTGAGGTCCTTCCAGCCGGCGATCTTCGAGGTGTCGAGCGGCTGCAGCAGCCCGGCCTCCCGCCATTTCACCACGCTTTGCGAGCAGGGATGCGCGATATCGGCCCTGAAGCCGGCGCGCATCTTCTCGAACGCCTCGTCCTCGTCGCCGAAGAAGGAGAAAGTCGGCTCGGCGCCATGTTTTGCCGTATAGGCCGGATGCAGCAGCGGGTCCTCGTAACCGGACCAGTCGAAGACGACGAGATCGCCGCCACCTTCGGCAAGCGCATAGGCGGTGCCCACGCCGACGGTGACGACGGCGGCCAAGGCAAGGCGGCGAAGCATGGATGTCATGGCGCGAGAACTCCCCCATCGCGATCGCTGCGGACGAAGTTAAGAGAATTCCCGAGCTTTGGCGAGCCCGCCTGCTTAAGGCGCTGGATACAGCAATTACTGTTCCAACTCATGGCCGAGAGTAATGCCGAGAGTAATATTGTCGAAGTCAGCGCTGCCCCTCATCGCCCTGCCGGGCACTTCTCCCCGTATAGTGACGGGGAGAAGGGGCTGGCCGCAACTTCAGCGCGCTTCTTGCAACGTTGGCGATTGGCGAAATCGCGATGAGAGCTTCCCTCTCCCCGTCACTATACGGGGAGAGGATGCAGGCAGGTGAAGGGCGGCACCAGCGCTCGAATCGAAAGGACGTTCAGGGAACCCGCGCGATCACCTTAGTTCCACTTCCAAGCGAGCACCCGAAAACAAGGCTCAATAGCCGGCTTTGATCTTCTCGAATTCGGCGATCATCTTGAGCTTGAGTTCCGATGGCAGCGGCTGCTGGAACAACGTCTTGTCGACGAATTTCTCGACATTATCGTAGCCCTTTTCCTTCAGCACCGCCGGGTCGACACCGGCCATGCCTTTTGCATTGGCCTGGCCGTAGCCCCAGTCCTTGACCAGCGTCTTGGCGATTTCCGGATCGTTGACGGCGTTGAGGTAGTCATAGGCCTTGTCGATGTTGCCGGGCGCGTCTTTGAACAGCACATAGCCGCACACCCAGGTCGAGATGCCCTCGTCGGTGTCCTTCTTCGACTTGATCGGCACACCGGCGGCCTGCGACTGCACCGCGGCGTCGTTCCAGGTCCAGGCGAGGTCGACCTCGCCGCCGGAGAGCAACTGGACGATGTCGGTGGTGTCGGTCCAGTAGGAGCGCACATTCTTGTGCACCTGGCGCAGGAAGTCGGAGGCCTGCTTGAACTGGTCATCCGTCATCTTCGTCCAGTCCTTGAGCCCGATGGCGAGACTGGCCAGCGCATAGGCGTCGTCGACATTGTCGCCGATCGAGACCCTGCCCTTGTATTTCGGGTCGGCGAACGCTTTCAGCGACTGTACGTCCTTCTCGTTGATCTTGTCGGAATTGTAAGTGAGCTGGGTGTCGCCCCAATCCCACGGCATGAACCAGGCCTTGCCGTCGGACGTCGTGGCGAGGTCCTTCATCGCCATGATGCCGGGATTGAGATCCTTCCAGCCGGTGATCTTGGAGGTGTCGAGTGGTTGCAGCAGCCCCGCCTCGCGCCACTTCACCACGCTCTGCGAGCAGGGATGGCCGAGATCGGACTTGAAGCCGGAGCGGATCTTTTCGAACGCCTCGTCCTCGTCGCCGAAGAAGGCGAAGGTCGGCGAATCGCCGTTCTTCTCGACATATTTGCCGTGGAAGCTCGGATCCTCGTAGCCGGACCAGTCGAACACGATCAGGTCCTTGTCGGCGGCCATGGCGAACGCCGCCGCGGAGGCCGCGAGCGCGCCGCCAAGCGCCAAAGTCAATGTCAGGCGTCGGCTAAGATTTTTCATGCTGTTCCATCCTCTTTTGGTCTTGCCGGTCTTGTGGGCCGGCTGTTGCTAACCGTAATGCTTCGGAAATGCGGCGGCCAAAAATGCGTTGGCCGCCTGCAAGGCGGTCTCGCGCGTGGTGTCCTCGGTGCCCATCATCAACCGCAGCCACAGCCCTTCCAGCATGGCCGACAGCGCCAGCGCCATCACCTGCGGCTCATAGGCATAGGAGCCGCTGTGCTTCAGCGTTGTGCAGAGGTCAATGAAGACCTGCTGGTAATAGGCGTCGCGCGAGCTGCTCAGCGCCTGGTAGGTCGGCCGTGACTTGGCCTCGCCCCAGAAGGCCAGCCAGGCGGCGAGCTTGCGCTTGTTGCAGATCGAACGATCGAAATCGGCCCATACCAGTTGCTGCAGCTGCCTGGCCGGATCGTCGCCGGCCTTCTGCAGGGCGGTGCGCCAATGCGCCGAATACTCGTCATACATGTGCTGCAGCGTGGCGATGAGCAGCTTTTCCTTGCTCTCGAAATGGAAATTGACGATGCCGCGCGACAGGCCGGCACCATCGGCCACGTCCGCCATCGTCGTTTCGGCATAGCCGCGCTTGGCCAGTGAATCGATCGTCGCCTCGATCAGTTGCACCCGCCTGACCTCTTTCGAGGCCTTGCGTCCACGCTTTTCGGCATCGCCTTTTCGCGCCGGTTCGGGGAGAGCGTCGCTCGCCTCTGCAGTCTTCATGGGTGTGGCGGCCTCCAGCATTGCCGGCTATCCAACCGGCTTCCAACCGCGCAGATGAGTGGGGCGGTGCTCGCCACTGTCAAGCACCTTCTGCATCGCCTCCCAGGTCTTGATGTTCTTGTCGACATAGGCCGCGCCGACCGCTGCCGCGGCCCGAGCGTAGAGCGGTCCATTCAGGCGCGCCAGTTCCTCCCGCGCGACCTCGCGGTACCATGGATTGCGGTCGCGGACCGTGATGTCGGTAAAGCCGGCGCGGCGCATCGCTTCGGCATAGCGCGCCGGCGAGGCCATGGCGAAGGAGAGCCCTTCGGCCGCGACATAGGCCTTCATTTGAAGCGACGGCTCGCCGTCATGCGCAATCATCCAGTTCGATGCGGCAAAGACCCCGCCCGGCTTCAGCACGCGGAAGATTTCGGCGAACAGCGCGTCCTTGTCCGGCACATGCAGCAGTGCGTCCTTGGAGAAGACGACATCGAAGGAGGCGTCGGTGAAAGGCAGCGGTCCCGGCGGCGCCTGGACGAAGCTGACGCGATCCTCGAGACCTTGCCTGCCTGCCCCTTGCCTTGCCGCCTCGATCACCGGCCTTTCGACGTCGAAGCCGATGGCTCGAGCAGCACCATGGCGTGCGACCAGATGCAGCGTGATGCCGCCGGCGCCGCAGCCTATGTCGAGAATCGTCTTGCCTTTGAGCGACAGGCCTTCGACCACGCGGTCGACCTCTTCCGGACCGCCTGGCGACAGGTAGCCGTCGCCCCAGAGCGCTTCGAGGAAACGGATGGCGGTGTCATCATATTCCGGCTCGACGTCAGCCGTCTCGATCATCGGATCTGAACTCCAGAAGCCTAAGCGGTCAGTCCAGAAATGTCGGCAAAGCCTAGCGCATCAATGGGAAAACGCAACACCATTTGTTGAACATTCATTCAATATGGCTGGACAAAAAACTGTGATCCGTGCCAAATTCGAGCAATCAGGGAACAAACCGCATCGAAAAGAAGGGCGGCCGGATGGAGGCTGAGCGCGCATGAAGGCGTGGGACGCGATCGTCATTGGCGGCGGTCATAACGGGCTGGTCAACGCCTGCTATCTGCAGCGCGCCGGCCTGGATGTGCTGGTGGTCGAGAAGAACGACTGGGTCGGGGGTGCCGCCACCAGCCGCGAGCTGACGCCGGGCTTCCTCTATTCGAATTGCTCTTACGTCTGCTCACTGTTCCGGCCCGAGATCATGCGCGATCTGGAGCTGCCGCGCTTTGGCCTGCAGGTGATCTCCTACGAAGGCGGCGCGGTGTTCACGCGCGACGGCGATTACCTCGCCAACTACCGCGACCACGACGCGCATCGCCGCGAGTTCGCGCGATTTTCCAGGCGCGACGCCGAGGCTTATGACCGCTACTCACGCGACGTCACAAGGCAGTGCCGCTTCATCCAGCCGCTGCTGATGCGTACCGCGCCCGACCCGACCAGCTTCAAGCCGCGCGACCTTGGCGAGCTGCTTTACCTCGGCAAGAAGTTCGCGGGTCTCACCGCCGAGGAAATGGCGCTGACCTTGCGCTTCTGGACGATGTCGATCTCCGACTTCCTCGACGAGCATTTCGAGACCGACGTCATCAAGGCCAACTTCGCGCTTTCCGGCATCATCGGCACCGCGCTCGGCCCGATGTCGCCCGGCACGGCCTATGTCCTGCTCCATCACTATATGGGCGAGGTCGATGGCTCGGTCGGCGCCTGGGGCTATGCGCGCGGCGGCATGGGCGCCGTCACCAAGTCACTGGCCGCTTCCTTCAAGGCTTCCGGCGGCACCATCCGCACCGGCGCCGAGGTCGACCATGTGCTGGTCAGGAACGGCAAGGCCAGGGGCGTGGTGCTTGCCGGAGGCGAGGAGATCCACGGCAAGCTCGTCATCTCCAACGCCGACGTCAAGCGCACCTTCCTGAAGCTGGTCGAGGAAAAGGAGCTGCCCGACATCTTCCTGCGCCGGGTCAGGAACTTCAAGATCCGCGGCTCGTCCGGCAAGGTCAACATCGCGCTCGATTCGCTTCCCGAATTCCCGGCTTTGCCCAAGGATTCGCCTGTCTATCGCGCCGACATGCACTTCACAGATTCCATCGAGCGCATGGAGCGCGCCTATGACGACTGGAAGGCCGGGCGCTGGTCGGCCGATCCCTTCCTCGACATGATGATCCCGACCACGCTCGACCCGACCATGGCGCCGCCGGGCAAACATTTCATGAGCTGCTTCGTGCAATACGCGCCGCCCAAGATCGACGGGCGCGACTGGACCGATGCCGACCGCGATGGCTTCGCCGAAAGCGTGATCGCGCAGATTGCCGAATACTCGCCCGGCTTCCGCGACCGCATCATCCACATGGAAGTGCGCACGCCACGCGAGATCGAGGCCGAGGTCGGCCTCACCGAAGGCAACATCTTCCAGGGCGAGCTCACCTTCGACCAGTTGCTCTTCAACCGTCCGGTGCCGGGTTACGCGCAATACCGCTCGCCGGTCGGTGGGCTCTATATGTGCGGTTCCTCCACCCATCCGGGCGGCGGCGTCATGGGCGCGCCCGGACGCAATGCCGCCGCCGAGATCCTGCGCGATCTGGCCAAGCCAGCCCTGCATATGAGCCCGGCCCATGACGTCATCTGATTTGAACTGGGACGCCATCGTCATCGGCGGCGGCCACAACGGCCTTGTCGCCGCCGCGACGCTGGCGAAATCGGGACGCAAGGTGCTGCTGCTCGAGGCCGGCAACGAAGTGGGCGGTGCCGCGCGCACCGAGGAATTCGCGCCCGGCTTTCGCGTCTCCGCGATCGCCCATCTGCTCAACCGCCTGCATCCCGACGTGGTGAAGACGCTGGAGCTGGAGCGCCACGGCCTTCGGGTCGAGCGCGGCGATTTCGTGCCATCGGTCGCGCTGTCGAAGGACGGTCCAATGGTGCTGCACGGCGCCTATGGCGAGGTGCTGACCGGCGCCAGCCCTTCGGAGCAGTCCGCCTGGAAAGACCTGCGCGCGCAGCTGTTGCGCTATGCCGGCATTCTGAAGCCGTTCCTGTCGCGCCGGCCGCCGGACCTTGCCGGCATGTCGCTCGCCGGGATGACCGGGCTCGGCCAGACCGCGCTGGCGCTGAAGAAGCTCGGCAAGGAAGATATGCGCGACTTCCTGCGTGTGCTTTTGATGAACGTTTACGACCTGCTCGACGAGCAGCTTTCGGACGACCGGCTGAAGGGTCTGCTCGCCTTCGACGCCACGCTCGGCTCGCATCTCGGGCCGCGCTCGCCGACTTCGCTGCTCGGCCTCTACTATCGGCTGGCCGGCGAGATCGGCGGCCTCGCCGGCGCGCAGATCCAGCCGAAAGGCGGCATGGGCGCCGTCGTCGCCGCCATCCGCTCGGCGGCGGAAAAGGCAGGCGTTTCGATCCGCCCGGCCTCGCCGGTCGCCAAGGTGATCGCCGACAAGGGCCGCGCCGTCGGCGTCGTCACCCAGAGCGGTGAAACGTTGCGCGCCAAGACCGTCGTCTCGGCCATCAATCCGGCGACGACGATTCTCGATCTGGTCGGCCCGCGCGAGGTCGACACCGGCTTCGTGCGCAAGGTGAAGAACATCCGCATGAAGGGCGATGCCGCAAAACTCCATCTGGCGCTCGACAGGCCGCCGCATTTCGCCGGCGTCGATGCCGCCGGTCACAAGGGCCGCTTCGTTATCGCCCCTTCGCCCGACCATGTAGAGCGCGCTTTCAACCCGTCCAAATATGGCGAGTTCTCGCCGGAGCCGGTGATGGAGATCACGCTGCCCAGCCTGGTCGATACCTCGCTGGCGCCTTCCGGCGCCTGCGTGCTTTCGGCCGTGGTGCAATACGCGCCCTATGAGCTGAAGCAAGGCTGGACCGCCGGCAAGCCGCCATTTCTCAAGGCGATCATGGCGCAGCTCGAAATCTATGCGCCCGGCATCGGCGCCACGGTGCGTCATGCCGAACTGCTGACACCGGCCGACATCGAGGCGCGCTACCGCATGCCCGGGGGCCACTGGCACCATGGCGAATTGCAGGCCGACCAGATGCTGATGTCGCGGCCGGTCTCCGGCTGGTCGGGCTACGACACGCCGCTCGAAGGACTGTTCCTTGCCGGCGCCGGCTCGCATCCAGGCGGCGGCATCTCCGGCGCGCCCGGCCTCAACGCCGCGCGCCGCATCATCGCGATGAGGGCATGACCATGGCGCAAGCAACCAGGAAGAAGCCCATCGACACAGAAATCGACGCAGCGCTCGAAGCTCGTAGCGCGGCACAGTCGCATTTCCGCACGCTGCGGCCCGGCACGCCGTTCCAGCCGCGCATCGACGTGTTGGGGCTGAAGCAGGACTGGTACAGCTGGGCCGGCTACCGCGCCCCGCATTCGCTGTGGGACGAGGAGCTCGAATATTTCGCCATCCGCAGCCAGGCGGCGCTGTTCGACATCTCGCCGATGACGAAGTACCGGATTGAGGGTCCGGACGCCGAGGCCTATCTCGACCGTGTCACCTTGCGTGACGTGACCAGGCTGAAGCCCGGCCGCGTCCACTACACCGCGTGGTGCGACGACGAAGGTTTTGTGCTCGACGACGGCACGCTGTTCAGGCTCTCGCCGACGCGCTTCCGGCTGTGCTCGCAGGAACGGCATTTGCCCTGGCTGCTCGACAGCGCTTTTCGGTTCGAGGTGAGCGTCGAAGAAGAGACCGAAGCCGTTGCCGGACTTGCGCTGCAAGGCCCGACCTCCTTCGCCATCCTGCGCGATGCGGGCTTCGCCGGCGTCGAGCGGCTGAAAGTCTTCGATCTCGCCGAGTTCGCGCATGAGGGCGCTGCCGTCACCATCTCGCGCACCGGTTTCACCGGCGATCTCGGCTACGAGCTGTTCGTGCCGGCGGACAGGGCGCTGAGACTGTGGGACCGTCTGATGACGGCGGGCGAACTGCGCGGCATCCGCGCCATCGGCTACACGGCGCTGAACCGAGCCCGTCTGGAGGCAGGCCTGATCGTCGCCAATGCCGACTTCACCACCTCCGAAAACGCCATCCGCACCGACCGGTTGCGCATGCCGGACGAGATCGGCCTCGGCTTCATGATCGATCCGGACAAAGGCCACTTCAACGGCCGCCGTGCGATCCTCGAGGCCCGAGCGAAGAAGAAGCTGCGCCATGTGCTGGTCGGGCTGGAGATCGAAGGCAACATCCCGGCCGAACATGCGATCGTCTACTATCGCAAAAGCCAGGAGGTCGGGCTGGTCAGCGCGGCGATGTGGTCGCCCATGGCCAAGCGCAACATCGCTCTGGCCTCCTTGCAGCGGCCTTACGGCGACACGATGGTCGACGACCTCTGGGTCGAGATTTACGCCATGCGCGAGCTGCAGTACCAGAAGCTCATGAAGAAGGCGAAAGTGGTGCCGCGGCCCTTCGTCAAGCTCGACCGCCGCACCGCCAACCCGCCGGCGGACTTCTGAGATGTCAAGCGAAGCCGAAGACCTGGACGCTGAGGCGGAAGCCGCCGAGCAGTGGCAGTTGGTCAACACGCCGCTCGGCGAAATGTGGTCCGGCCGCACCCGCTATGCGGCCGCCATGTTCTTCTACAAACGTGGCGAGATGAACGCCGAGACGCTCGAGGTTTACCGCATCTGCGCCCGGCTCGACCATGAGGATCCCATGCCGATCATCCGCGACCGCGGTGTCGGCAAGGAGTGGCTGAAGCGCAGCGGCGCTTAGGCCTTCCTCTACGGTCGTCATTCTAGGGCGGAGCAAGGAGCGAAGCGACGCGGCGCAGACCCTAGAATGACGACCTCGGGGAGCATTCTGGTCCCAATCCCGAACGTCCAGAATTGTCCTTTTCCGAGTGGCCTCAGCCAATCGTCCTTTCCAGCACGCTCAGCCAGTTCCGATAGGCTATCTTCTCGATCAGCGCGCGCCCAAAACCGCGCGCGGCGAGCGCATCGATGAGCTTGGGCAGGCCGGCGACGTCGCCGATGACAGCCGGGATCATGGCACCGTCGAAATCCGAGCCCAGCCCAACGCCGTCCTCGCCCAGCGCCTGCAGCAGCGAATCGATATGGCGCGCCATGATGTCGAGGCTGGTGTCGGCATTCATGCGGCCGTCCTCGCGCAGGAAGCCGGTGGCGAAGTTCAGGCCCACCATGCCGCCCGACTCTCGTATCGCGGCGAGCTGCCATTCGGTCAGATTGCGCGAATGGCCGCAGATCGCATGGACGTTGGAATGGGTGGCGACCAACGGCGCATCGCTAAGATCGGCCACATCGCGAAAACCCTTCTCGTTGAGATGCGAGAGGTCGATCATGATCCTGAGCTTGTTGCAGGCCTTGACCAGCGCCTTGCCGGCATCGGTGAGGCCAGGCCCGGTATCGGGCGAGGAGGGAAAGCGGAACGGTACACCGTTGCCGAAAGCGTTCGGTCGGCTCCAGACGATGCCCAGTGAGCGCAAGCCGGCGGCGTGCAGCACGTCGAGCATGGCAAGCCCGGGATCGATCGCCTCGACGCCTTCGATGTGGAACACGGCGGCGATCGAGCCCTTCGCCATGGCGTCGCGAACGTCGCCGGCGCTGCGGCAGACGGTCAGCGCGCCGGCGCGCTCCAGACGGAACAGGATCGAGGCCATGCCGATGGTCGAGGTGATCGCCTCGGCCTGCGGCAGTTCGGGCGGCAGCGGCTCATTATCGCTTGGCGCCGGCGGCACGGCGCTGCGTTTGCTCTTTTCGACCGGCGGCGGAAAGATCGCGAACATGCCGCCGGCAAAGCCGCCCTTTTTGGCGCGCGGCAGGTCGACATGGCCGCCCGGCGTTCCCTCGATGAACAGCTTTTCGACGTCAGCTTCCTTCGACTGGTAGAGTCGAAGAAGCGTGTCGTTATGTCCGTCGAAAACGGGGATCAGGTCGGTATCGGTCATCAGGGAAGCCATTTCAAATCAGTGACGGGCGGGACGACGAGTTTCGTCCGAGCGAACCGTCAACTTAGGCAAGATGACCGGGCCGTGCAAATGCCAAGGCTGCTCTTTCCTTCTCCCCTTGTGGGTCCCTTGTGGGAGAAGGTGGATCGGCGCGTTAGCGCCGAGACGGACAAGGGGTGCTCCAGCGGAGTGAGACGTTGGCTTTCCCTGGAACACCCCTCATCCGGCCGCTTTGCGGCCACCTTCTCCCACAAGGGGAGAAGGTAAAAGCTCACTGCTTCAGCACATCCGCCCATTCCGGGTGACGGCGGAACTGGGCGTTTGCGAAGGGGCAGAGCGGGATGATCTTCTTGCCGGCGGCGCGCGCGTCCTCGACCGCGCGGGTCACCAGCCGAAGCCCGGCGCCCTGGCCGCGAAAGACGTCCGGCACCTCGGTGTGATCGATGATGAGCTGGTGCTCGCCGATCTTGGTGAAGGTCATCTCGGCCTCGGCGCCACCTGGTCCGCGCAGCACGTAGCGCCCCTTGGAGCCGCGGTCCTCCAGTTCGATCTCGGGCAGTTGGTCAGCCATCTATTTGCCTCCTTCGGCAGCCGGCGCCAGCGCAAAGAGGCGCTGTGCCGCCTCGATTTCATTCGGCCGAACCTCATGCCCGCCGTCGTGCCATTCCACTTTGACATCGGCACCGTCGGCTCGCAAATAGGCCTCGAGCCGCGACGTCAGGTTGGGCGGGCAGATCGGGTCGCGCCTGCCGGCCGTGATCAGGATGTGGCGGCCGGCAAGGCTGCCCTGGACCTGAGGCTCGAACGGGATCAGCGGGTGCATCAGAGCCGTGGCATCGAACAGGCTTGGTTCCGCGAACACCATCGATGCCAGAAGGTTGGCGCCATTGGAGTAGCCGAGGCCGAACACCGCCGAGGGTTTCGCCGCCTCGACATACGCCTTGACGAAGCCCGCCATCTTCGATGTCGCGCGCGCCAGGTCGTCCATGTCGTAGACGCCCTCGCCGGTGCGGCGGAAGAACCGGGCAGCGCCGTGCTCCGACACGTCGCCACGCGGTGAAACTATCGTCGCCGCAGCCATAAGCTCGCGACCGAAACCAGGAAGCTGGTTTTCGTCGGCGCCGGTGCCGTGGAAGACGAAGAGCAGCGGGCTGCCCGGCGAACCGGGCAGGACTTTGTGGATGTAAGCGTCCGTGCCCATGGTTCAGTCTTCCAGCTTCTGCAGATGCTGTTCGAGATAGGGCCTGAGATGCTGGTGCTGCGTCGGCAGCTTCAGCGCCTCGCCGAGATGCGCGGTGTCCTCGTCGCGGTCGAAGCCAGGCTCGTTGGTCGACACCTCGAACAGCACGCCGCCCGGCGTGCGGAAATAGATCGCCCAGAAATAGTCGCGATCGATGACCGGTGTCACGCCGTAACCCGTGTCGACCAGCGCCTTGCGCACTTCGAGCTGCTTGGCGCGATCCTCGACCGCGAAGGCGACGTGATGCACCGAACCGGCGCCGAGATTGGCGAAGCCGGCGCTGGGCAGCGATTCGATGTCGACGACATCGGCGCCATTGCCGTTCTTGATCGCCAGCCGGCGGACGTTGCCCGACTTGTCGACCTCCTCATAGCCCATGAACTTCAGCAGCTCTTCGGTGGCGCCGCCGTCCTTCAGCCTGAGCGAGACCGAGTGAAAGCCGCGGATCGCCTCGTCGCCGGGAACCCCGCCCTTGACCCAGGGCGCTCTGCTGTCGGCCTTGTCCTCGACCAGCGCAAAGCTGTCGCCGTCGGCGCCGGTGAAGGTGAGGCGCTTCTCGCCAAAGCTTTCCGAGCGGGCAACATTGCCCACGCCCTCGTCGGCGAAGCGCTTTTCCCAATAGGCGAGCGTGCCTTCCGGCACCGAGAATACCGTGGCGCCGACCTCGCCGACGCCATGCCGGCCCCTGGCGATATCGGGGAAGGGGAAATAGGTCATCACCGAGCCCGGCGTGCCGACCTCATCGGCGTAGTAGAGATGGTAGACGTCCGGCGCGTCGAAATTGACCGTCTTCTTGACCCGGCGCAGGCCGAGCTTCTTGGTGAAGAACTCATTGTTGCGGCGCGCATCGCTGGCCATCGAGGTCACGTGATGCAGGCCCCTGATCTGATCGAGCATGATGTTGCTCCTTCCCTTGTCCTTGTGCGGCCCTCGCCGCTGTCCACGCCAATATGAGGATAGCCTGGCCGGCGGCAAAGCGGGCAAACACAGAATGGACTGTGTCATAAAAGTGAACGATCATGCGAAATATGTTCACCAATCTGTCACCGCGGGTTGGCTTGCAACGCCGATGATTTCCGTTCCATCTGGGCGCTTCCACAAGGAGAGGATCTTGGACAATCCGACGCGCCGCCCGAATGTTCTTCTCATCACCTGCGACCAATGGCGTGGCGATTGCCTGTCGGCGGCCGGCCATCCGGTGGTGCAGACGCCGAATGCGGATGAGCTCGCCGCCGAGGGCGTGCTCTTCCGCCGCCACTATGGCGGGGCCGCGCCTTGCTCGCCGGCCCGCGCCTGCCTCTATACCGGCCTCTACCAGATGAACAATCGCGTCTGCCGCAACGGCACGCCGCTCGACGCGCGCCACGGCAACATCGCGCTTTCGGCGCGCGCTGCGGGCTATGACCCGACCCTGTTCGGCTACACCGATGTCTCGCTCGATCCGCGCCTGCTTGCGGCCCAGGATCCTCGGCTGCGCAGCTATGAAGGCGTGCTGCCCGGCTTCACCGTTCGGCAGTTTTTGCCCGAGCATCAGAAGCAATGGCTGTCATGGCTGCGGGCGCAAGGTATCGACACCAGCGCCGGCAGTCCTGACATCCACCGTCCGGCCAACGGGCAAGCGCGAGGTGACATAACCAACGCGCCGCCGGTCTATGCGAAGGACCAGACGCCGGCCGCTTTCTTAGCCGGCGAATTCATCCGCTGGCTTGGCGAGCAGGAGAAAAACTTGCCATGGTTCGCGCACATCTCCTTCATCAGCCCGCACCCGCCCTTCATCGTGCCGGAGCCCTACAACACCATGTACGACCCAGCCGACGGTCCCGCTTTCAGGCGCGCGGCAGACTGGCAAGCCGAGGCCGGGAGCCACCCCTACCTCGCCTACGATCTTGCCAAGCAGAAAAGGACAAAGTTCGCCCCCGGCATCGAAGGCATGGTGCCGGAATGGAGCGAGGAGAACTTCCGCCGCATCCGTGCGATCTATTACGGCATGATCTCCGAGGTCGACGCACAGCTTGGCCGCATCTGGCAAGCCATCAAATCAGCGAGCGCCTGGGACGACACCGTCATTGTGCTCACCTCCGACCACGCCGAGATGATGGGCGACCATTTCATGCTCGGCAAAGGCGGCTTCTTCGACGCCAGCTACCATATTCCGCTGATCATCCGCGATCCGGGCCGCAGAGCCGCGGCCGGTTCATCCGTGGACCATTTCACCGAGGCCGTCGACATCTTCCCGACCTTGCTCGACCTGATCGGCGCTCCTGCGCAGCGCCACCTCGACGGCCATTCGCTCGCGCCTTGGATCGACGGTAAGGAGCCGGAGACCTGGCGCGACGCCGCGCACTGGGAGTTTGACTTCCGCACGGTCGCCGGGGGCGAAGCCGAGTGCCATTTCGGCATCGGGCCGCGCGGCTGCAACCTCGCCGTCATTCGTACGGCGGACTTCAAATACGTGCATTTCGGCGGTGGCCTGCCGCCGCTGCTTTTCGACCTGACCAAGGATCCGGGCGAACTGAACAATTTGGCTGACGATCCGGCCTATCTGCGGCTGCGACTGGAGTTCGCCGAGAAGATGCTTGCCTGGCGCGCCGCGCAGCTCGATCAGTCGCTGGCGTTGGCCGAGCTGACGGAAGACGGCGTGGTCGGCCACGTGGCCGAGGCAATAGGCAGTAGGCAGTAGGCAGTAGGCAGTAGGCAGTAGGCAGTAGGCAGTAGAACCATCGCAAGCGGCGCGGTGCCTGGCCAGCTGATGTTCCCTGTTCCCCCTACTGCCTACTCACTGATCCCTACCGTATGATCATCCGCTGCTGGTCGCGCTTGGCGGCATAACTGCCCTTGTCATAGGCCGTCTGCGCCTGCAGCTGTTCCTTGGTGAAGTTGGTGTAGAGATATTTCTTGCCGTTCTTGTCGGTCATGAATTTGAGCTTGTCCATGCCGACCGCCACTTCCTTGGCGCCGATGCCGAGGAAGCCGCCGACGTCGACGATCACCGCATCCGGCTTGTTGTTGTCGGGCATCAGCACGACGTCGCCGATGGAACCGATCTTGGCATCGTTGGCGCCATAGACGGTGGTGCCCTTGAGGTCGTCGACCCTGATATTGCCCATCGGCATCTCGGTCAGTGTCGACTTGTCGATCGAGGCGGTCTTCGTCTGGTCGGTAGCGGCGGCACTCGTGTCGGCCGGCTTGTTCTCAGCCGTGGTGGCCGGGGCCGGCGTCGCGGGCTTGGTCTCGGCGGTCGCCTGGGCCGGCTGCGCCGGCTTGGCTCCCTTGTCGGAGGTCGTGTCCGACGATGCCACCGCAGGCGTCGTCGTGACCGGGGCATTGTTTGCAGCCGCGGTAGAGCCGGGTGCCGGATCATAGGCCTTGCGGTTGAAGTCGGGCTGCGCCTGCATCTCCTCCTTCGTCGTCTCGGCCACCAGCCAGCGGTTGCCGTTCTTCTCAGCCCATTTTGCCTTGGCGAAGTCGAAGGTGACATTCTTCGTGCCGATGCCAAGGAAGCCGCCGACGCCGATCACCAGCGATTGCGCCTTGCCGTCCTTGGCCAGCACGATGTCCATTACGTCGCCGATCTTCTGGGCGTCGTCCGCGGTTCCGTTATAGACCGACGCGCCCATGATGTTGGTGGCGAGGTTGCCGTCCGCTTTCTTCACCGGTTCGGCCGGTTGCGCGGCGGCTTGCTTCTGCGTTCCTGTGGTATCGGTCGCCGCAGGCTGCGTCGCGTCGGCCGACTGCGCCGGCGCGGGATCATATGGCTTGCGGTCGAAGGCTGGCTGGGCGTTCAGCTCATCCTTGCTTGTCTTGGCCACCAGCCAGCGGTCGCCATTCTTCTCGGCCCATTCAAGCTTGCTGTAGTCGAAGGCGACATCCTTCTTGCCGACGCCGAGAAAGCCTCCGACTCCGATAATGGCGGATTTGGCCTTGCCGCTGGAATCGAAGACGACATCGTCGACCTTACCGATATTCTGGGCATCGTTTCCGGTGCCGTTATAGACTGACTCGCCGATGGTGTTGGTCATCAAGGTTCCATCGGCACGGATCACAGGAGCCGGATTTTCGGCTGCCGGAGGCTGCGATGGCGCAGGCGTGGCCGTCTGCGCAAAGGCGCCGGTTGCAAGCAGCGTTGCAAGCGCGGTTGTCGCAAAAAGAGTGCGGATCATGATGGTCTCTCCTCGTGCCTGATTCATGCGCGCCGCACCGCCGGCCTGGCCACCTTGGCGCGCAGACCGCATGCGGCTTGTTCCACAGCTTCACAACGTTGTGACCAAGGCGTTGTTCCCGAAAAGCTCCTACCGCGCCGCCGTTCCGGATTCCCGGCTGGTCAAGGAACCTTTGCGCCGCCTTTTCGTTTCAGCTTGCGGCTGAGGGGTTCTTTATCGACCTGAAATGATTGAAAAAACGGAGCGGGGCATGCGTTTTGCTGCGGTGCTGAACCGGGACGGCGGCACCTTGCGCACCATCGATATGGACGCGTTTTCCGATCGGCTCCGCCAGACGCTCGAAGCGGCAGGGCATTCGGTAGAGATCGATATCGTCGCCGGCCGCGACATCGCCACGGCGCTGGAAAAGGCTATCGCCAGGCGCAATGTCGATGTTGTTCTCGCCGGAGGCGGCGACGGCACGATTTCCACCGCGGCGTCCCTTCTCATGAACAAGAAGAAGGCGCTGGCCATTTTACCCGCCGGCACGATGAACCTCTTTGCGCGCGGCCTGGGCATCCCGCAGACACTGGAAGCGGCGCTGCAGTCCTTTGCCGATGGCGAGGTGATCGCCGTCGATATGGCGACCGCCAACGGCCGGCCTTTCGTACATCAGTTCTCGGTCGGCATGCATGCCAGGATGGTCCAGCTGCGCGCGACCATGGATTTCGGTTCGCGCCTTGGAAAGATGCAGGCTTCAGTCCGCGCCGCATGGGCGACGATCAAGAACCCACCCGCTCTCAAGGTCAGCCTGAGCGTTGGCAAGACCGAGATCGTCACCCGCACGACCGGCATCGGCATCACCAACAATCTGTTCGGCGAAGGTCATCTGCCCTATGCCGACAACCCGGCCGGCGGTGTGCTCGGCATTTATGTCAGCGTCGCGCGCCGGCGTCATCACCTGGCGAAGCTGCTGCTGGACATGCTGCGCGGCAGGTTGCGCCAGAGCGCGCATGTCGAAGTGCATCAGGCTGGCAAGGTTGTGCTGAAAATCCACTCGCCCACCAGGAAGTTCCGTGCCGTCATGGATGGCGAATTGATCAGGCTCGAGCGCGAAACCACGATCGAGATTCACCCCGGCGCGCTGAACGTGCTTGTTCCGTCACGCAACGCGCAGGCTAAGGCGGCGTGATGGAAAGATCAGCTTCCCTGGGTGGATTTCTGCGCGGCGGGCGGAGCCGCCGGCACGGTCTGCTGCGTCGTCGGCGACTTGATCAGCTCTCCGTAAATCTCGACCGCCCCCCACGCAATGAAGGCCAGCAACAGCCCGGCGATCAGGATTCTGAGAGCATGCCAGCCCCAATGCCCTTGGCGTGCTTTGTCTTCAGGTACGATCTTGGTCACTATTGGCCTCCATACTGCGCGGCCGCGGGCGCTTCAGGCACGTATATGGTCGGGTAACGGGCACTGTCCGGGAAGGTTCCGCGTCGGGGGCGGCGTTCAACCAAGCAACTTATTGCGTGTATGCGGCGACCCGATTGCGTGATGTTGTGGGACCTGCAAGGCGGGATAGTTTGCGTCGCCAGGGCTTTGGTTCGATCCTCATCCGCCGCAGCCTTGCCAAGGTCATCGACAGCGACGCTCGAGCCGTTCTTCGAGCCGTTCTTGAAGTGAGCGGCTCGTCGTTTGTGTGCACCGATGTACTTCTAAGGCATGTCTTCCGGGTCCGGCTTGAACGGCCTGGGCTTGGCGTTCTCGCGATAGATGGCGTAGGCGACGACCGCCAGGGCGGGCGCGACAATGGCCCCCAGCCCGCCCTTGCTCTTGGCAAGTGCCGGAAGCAGGGCAAGTGCTGCGGTAATGCCAACCGCCGTCATGTCGGCCTGCCGCCGTCGTGCGCGCCGTCTGTTGCGCATCCCGGTTGCCAGCTTGTGGATGACCAGGATCAAGCCCGCAACCACCAGGAATCCGATGCCGATGCCAAGGCTGGTCGCCAGTGGTCCGTAACGCGCCGCCAGCCAGATATAGGCGGCGCCGATGAGGAAGCCGACTCCGCACAAGGTAAAAATGGCGGCAAGTCCGTAAAGAATTGCCGTCGTCCTCGCTCTTTGCAAAGCAGCCATGGCCTCGCCCGAGGCAAGGGCCGAGATCAGCGAGACAAGCGCCCCCATTTGCGGTTAGCGGCGGGAAAGAAGGGCGAAGAGGAAGCCGATGCCTGCCGCGATCGCCAGCGACGTCACCGGCTTCTCGCGCACTTTCGCTATCAGCTGTGCTTCTACATCCTCGGCGCTTCCGCGCATACTCTCGAACGCGGCTTCACCCTGAGCGCGCAATTGTTCGACGCCATCCGCGGCAGCGCGTCGGGCCGCGCCATAGCCATGTTGGCCGGTCTTGGCGAGTTGCTCGGTGAGTTTCTGGATATCCGCTTTGAGTTGCTCGATATCGGCCTCCAGGTCGGCGGTGGTTGCTTCGTTCGTCGCGGATTTGCCGGCAGCGGTTGCCATTCTCTAACTCCTTGCGTTTGCTTGGATTTCAACGTCTGTTCTGCGCCAAGGTTCCGGGGGTTCGCGGTCAAATCCCTAATCAGCGGCCTGGGTTCTTCGCCGAGGCCTTCCCAGCGGGCGAGCTTCTTCAGTCCGTCGTAATCGATCACTTCGCTTGTAGCCAAACGCCCAGCCCGAAAGTGCCGTATAAAGAGAGCGCTATGGCTGCCCTCGACCAATACGGTCACCCCTTTGTCGACTGACGGTTCGCCGCGCTTGAAGTTGCTGATAAATGACAATTCCTGCTTGTCGAATTTGCCAAAAGCGGGCAACGGCCACAGCGGGCATTCTTCGCAAGGGTATTGACGACTGGCAACCGGACGTGCGCTTTGGCTGGACATTTCGACCCCTCTTCGAAATCCCTGCCCTTACGGGCGCAGGAAAACGCTTGAGAACGGTACGGGTTCCGCCAGGCGTCACGCCCATGTCTTTTTTAAATGACATGCCGACGAATTCCACGCATGAGTGCGGCCCTGCCGAGGAGACACTGATAAGTGCCAGCATTGCTTGACGGACTGCGTATTCTCGTCCTGGAGGACGAGTTTCTGATCGCGATGGACGTCGAGCAGCTTTGCCGGGAGCACGGCGCCGCGGATGTGACGGTCGCGCGCGAGCTTGGCGAGATCGACGGGCTGGCGCTGCCTTCGCGCTTCGACGCCGCAGTGGTCGATCTGATGCTTGACGGCGTTTCGACCCTGGATTTCGCCGCGCGGCTGCGCAGCGAGGGCGTGCCGTTCGTATTCGCGTCAGGCTATTCGGATTCGGATGAAGTCAAGGACTCATTCCCGGATATTCTGCTGGTGACCAAGCCTTACTCGGGCGGCGATCTGATCGAAGCCGTGGCCATCGCCTGCGGGCGCGCGAGCGCGGGTTGACGGGGCCATCGCCGCGGTAAGCATCGTAGTGGTTCGGCTCAAGCCGCGTTCGAACCCGTCACCTGCGCCGAAATCGCGTCGGGCCCGAACTCGTCCTCTCCGGAAATCTTGAGAATCTCCTGCAGCCTGGTGCGCGCCCGGCTGACCCGGCTCTTGATCGTGCCGACCGCGCAACCGCAGATTTCGGCCGCTTCTTCGTAGGAGAAGCCGGAAGCGCCGATCAGGATGATGGCTTCGCGCTGATCCTCGGGCAGTTGCTCGAGCGCGCCGCGGAAATCCTTGAGGTCGAGCTGGCCGTGCTGAGCCGGGTGAACGGCAAGCCTGGCCGTCATGATGCCGTCGCTGTCTTGCACTTCGCGGCCGCGTTTGCGCATCTGCGAATAGAATTCGTTGCGCAGGATGGTGAATAGCCAGGCCTTGAGATTGGTGCCCGGCTGGAAACTCTCATGCTTGTCCCACGCCTTGACCAGCGTTTCCTGGACGAGATCGTCGGCCCGGTCGGCGTTCTGCGTCAGCGACACGGCGAAAGCGCGCAGGCTCGGGATCGCACCGAGCAGCTCGGTCTTGAAGCTCTGGGATACCGCCGCCATGCCTCAGTCCTTTTTCTGGGCAGGTTCGGTCTTTTCCAGCTGGCTGAGCAACTGAGCGAAACGGTCCGGCACGTGATCCGAAACCAACTCGTCATAATATTGCTTGAGCTTGCGGGCAATTTCGGAGTTTGCTCCAAGCGGGTTGCCATCCCCGTTCCGATGCCTGCTTGCGGCATCAGCCATCTGTTTTTTTGACATTTCTTTCATAGTCGCCCTAATTTCCAGCACGCGAACCGCTCTTCGATTTCAAACCACAACGCAAGCGGAACCCTTGTCTGGTTGCCCATCCCGAACCGCGAAACGCCCGCCTGCTAATTTAGTTCCACTCCCGGCGGAACTTTTTCTGAAAGCCGGCGTTTGAAATCAGCATGGCCTTAAACGTGCAGCGTCATCTGAGGGAGACGTAAATAATGAGTTTGTCCGCAACCATCGCCCCGCATCTTCCGTTCCTGCGCCGCTTCTCGCGGGCGGTATCGGGATCGCAGGAGAGCGGTGACGCGCTGGTCGCAGCGATGCTGGAAGCCATCATCGCCGATACCGACATCTTCCCCGAAGCCTCCAGCGACCGCATCGCGCTGTACAAGGTTTTCGCCAGGCTGTTCACGTCAGTGGCCATCCGCGTGCCGCAGGAACAGGCCCAGACCGCCTGGGAACAGCGGGCCGCGGCCAATCTGAATGCGATCGCGCCCCTGCCGAGGCAGGCTTTCCTTCTGGTGGCCGTCGAGGGCTTCAGCGAGGACGAGGCGGCGGAAATCCTCGATGTCGACGAGGATGAGTTCTCGGAACTGCTTGCCCAGGCGAGCAACGAGATTTCCCGGCAGGTCGCGACCGACGTGCTGATCATCGAGGATGAGCCGCTGATTGCCATGGACATCGAGGAGATGGTCGAAAGCCTCGGCCACCGCGTCGTCGGCACGGCGCGCACGCATGCCGAGGCGGTGGCCATGTTCGGCAAGACGCGGCCGAAAATGGTCCTGGCCGACATTCAGCTTGCCGACGGCAGCTCGGGCATCGAAGCCGTCAACGAGATTTTGTCCTCGACGCCGGTGCCGGTGATTTTCATCACCGCCTTCCCGGAACGCCTGCTGACCGGCGAGCGCCCGGAGCCGGCCTTTCTGGTCACCAAGCCGTTCAATCCCGACATGGTCAAGGCTTTGATCAGCCAGGCGCTGTTCTTCGACCGTCAGGCTAAAGCCGCCGCCTGATCCCTTCCGAAGCCTATGGATTTGAGCGTCTTGCGAGGCCTTTGCGCCTCGTTTGACGCCTGTCTGTTTTGCGGTCTGAAAAGCCCTTTCAAGGGGATCGTCTTTTTCAGCAAATGGTGGAACAAACGGCACCGGGCCACGTTCTTTTCCCGACATAAGAAGGAGACGCATCATGCTGTACTGGGCGCTCGTATTTCTCGTAGTTGCAATCATCGCCGGCGCGCTTGGGTTCGGCGGCATCGCCGGTACATCGGCAGGCATAGCGCAGATCCTGTTCTTCATCTTCCTCGCCTTCCTGGTGATTTCGCTCATTGCAGGTCTCTTCAGGAGAGCCTGACCGCAACACTGGAAGCCGCACCCCTCAAACGGTTTCCAGCCACCGCCGGGCGGCGCCTCCAAAGGGCACTGTCCGGCGGACCGTTTTTGGAGCCAACAATTTCGGGGCGTCGGTGCCATGCGGAACCAGTTGCGAATTGAGCCGTTCAAGGACCGAGTGCGGGGATGTTTCCAATACCTTCCGAGGGTCCCACGAAAGACAGGGTTGAAAAGCAGGACGGCGACGTGATCGCGATGCATCCCGCAGAGAACGGGATGCATCTGGGGCGGGCCTTGCTTCATGCCCTGCACAATGCCGGAATTTCGGTGCTCTACCAAGATCGGCAGATGGAGACCGTCTGGGCGCGCAACATGAACGCGCCTTGGGCATCCGAAACGGCTGATGGCAAGGATTTGCTTTCGCAGGCGCAGGCCGAACGCATAAGGGCCGCCAAACTCAAAGTGATTGAATCCGGCAATGCGGAACAGTTCGAGCTCAGTCTTCCGGGAAGCCAGGGCGCCCGTTGGTTTCAGCTTTGGATCGATGCCGACCGCGGGGAAGCCGGCGAAGTCCTCGGTGTCGTCACCACTATGGTGGAGACGACAGAGCAGAAGCGCCGCGAGCAGACGCTGAAGGCGTTGTTGCGCGAAGTCAGCCATCGATCGAAAAATCTCCTGGCTATCATCCAGAGCATCGCCACCCAGACCGGGCGCTATACGGAGACGCTTGGCGAGTTCCTGGCGCGGTTTCGGGGCAGGCTGCAATCGCTCGCTTCCTCGCAGGACCTGGTCACATCCTCCAACTGGCGGGGAGCCGCGCTGCAGGAGCTTGTATCCGGCCAGGTCGGCCGCTACAGCAGCGATCTGGCGCAAAGCCTGCGCTTCGCGGGCGAAAATCCTTATCTCAATCCCAACGCCGCCCTGCATATCGGCCTGGCCATGCACGAGTTGGCCGTGAATTCCGTGAGCTATGGCGCGTTGTCGCGGCCGGACGGCCACGTCGAGGTGCGGGCAAGGCTTGAGCCTGAAGCCGGACCCTCGCCCAACCTTTTGCTGACCTGGAGGGAGGCGGTCGGCGACGCGCCGCGCAATGAAAAGCGCTTTGGCAGCGTGGCACTGGAGCGCGTCGTGCCGATGTCGCTGAATGGCTCCGCGACGCTCGAAATCGGCAAAGACCGTATGGAATACCGCCTCACCGTCCCGCACGGAAATTTCGAGACGGATTGATTGCGCCGCCGGTGTTCCGGAGCTTTGCCGGCTAGAGCAAATTCAGGAAAAGTGGGAACCGGTTAGGCTCGACGCCTTCGCCGTAGCCTTCCGTCCGGAATTGCGTTGAAACAAAGAGATAGAGCGGTTCAGCGTCTCCGTGAAACGCTGACCCGCTCTACGGCCCTTAACCGGCTGTTCACCATAAAGCCCGATCCTGTGCTCCCGGCTAACGATGCGCCGGAAAACCCATCCGCGCCCCGGCGCGCGACCTGGGAGACTAAAAATGATGGCTGCCGACATGAACAGGCTGGAGCAGGCCGCCCGCGTCTCGATGAGCGGCTTCCAGGATGCCGAGCCACCGCCGGCGCCACGATCATCTCATCTTTCGCTCCGCCTTGGCGCGATCGCCCTTCTCGCCGCCGTGGCCCTGGCCGCGGCCTGGCAATTGTTCTGACCCCCCGCGCGCGACTTTGACACCCGACTGATGCATGTCGCCCAAAAATGCGCAGCGGTTTTGGGCGACATGCATCAAAACGAAGACTTAAAGCGCGCCGCTTGAATCCGTTTCATCGCGACGCGCTCTAAAGTCCGGACCCGGAACTTCTGTTCGCCGGGAATCGTTGTGCGCACGCTTGTGACGCCGAAATGCACTTCGCCCTCGGCGATCTGCGGGGTCAGGCGCCCCGCATCATCGGCAAATGCCTCGCCGTCGATCCGGCGCTGGAGGACGATTACGACCAGATCGTCTGGAAGTGCACCCCGACGGCACGCTGGTCGCACCCCTGGAGGTTTCCGGCATGCTTGTCGCGTCGAACGGCGAGCGTCCCCGAAAGACTATCTTAGGCAACAGTGAAATCGAACGGGCACAGCATGCTTTTTCATGCTAAATGGCTGCTGGCACTGCCAAAAGCGAGGACAAAAGTGAGGAGCAATTCTATGCGGAACATGATCATTGCCATGATTGCCCTGGTCGCTGTCAGCGGCTGCACCAGCACCGAGAAGGACGTCGTCGGCGGCGGCCTGATCGGCGCCGGGATAGGCGGCCTGGTCGGCGGCGGCAAAGGTGCGCTGATCGGCGCGGCGGTCGGCGCCGGGTCGGGCCTCCTGGTTCGCAACCTGCGCAACGGCTATTGCCAGTATCGCGATCATCGCGGCCGGATCTACACGGCTCGCTGCAACTAGCACCGGAAAGAACCGGAGGCCGGGAACCGGCCTCCGGTTCTTTTGAATTCAAAATTCAAGTCGCTGCTTCGCCCGCCACCAAGGGTTTTTGGGCTCACATGGCCTGCGGGATCCTGATTTCCACCTTTAGTCCATCGTCGCGGTAATCGCGCGCGATCGTGCCGCGCAATTCGCGCGTGACGTTGAGATCGATCAGCTTGGTGCCGAACCCCGTTTTGGCCGGCGCTTCCAGTTTCTTCTGACCCGCTTCGCGCCAGTTCAGAACCAGCGTCCGCTCGCGGCCGCGCCCTTCGACGCTCCAGTCGACCTTGAGAACCCAGCTTCCCTTCAGGGAATTGGTCGAGCTGCCGACTTCGCCATATTTCAGCGCGTTGGTGGCGAGTTCGTGGAAGGTCAGCCCGAGTGCCTGCGTCGTCGTCTCGTCGAGCAGCACTTCCGGCCCGGACAACACGCCTTCGGGGAGGTCCTTGCCGAACACCTGCCCGAGTTCGATACGTAGAAGATCGCCGAGAGCGGCCTTCTGCCAGCGCGAGCGCGTGAGCATATCCTGGGATGCCGCCATGGCCTGGAGGCGTGCCGAGAACGATGCGGAAAACTCCTTGACGTCGGTGGCTTGCGAGGCCGTCTGCCGCGCGATCGCCAGCACGCGGGTGATCGAATTCTTGATGCGATGCTTCATTTCCTGCAGGATCAGGTCCTTTTCCAGCAGGCTCTTTTCGGTCGCCTCGTGCAGCGCCGATTTCGCGTCATAGGCACGCTCCTGATAGCGCGCCACCAGGGCGATAGCGCCGGCAAGCAGCAATCCGAACATTCCAAGCATCACCGGAATGGCGCGCGAGGACGGTGGCTCGAAGGCGCTTGTCGGCCTGAACAGCACGGTCCAGGGCCGGCCCGCGACGACGATATCGCGACGCGCCAAAAGCCTCGCGCCGATACGTTCCGCCGGTGGTGCTTCCGAACGGAAAAGCAGATTGCCGGCCTCCGGCTTGCCGTCATAGACCTCGACATTGACCGGCAGCAACGGCGAATGGCTGAGCGCGACCTGGAACAGGTCGCCGGCGCGGAATGCGGCATAAAGAAAGCCGGCCGTCGAGGAGCGGCTTGCATTGATGACGTCGGGGGCGGTTTCGACGTTCAGCCGCACGAACACCAGGAAACCCGTGAAGGTTTGCGCCACGCCGGCGCCTTGGCCAAGCTGCACCACGCCGCTCGCATGTTGCTGGTCGTCGGCCATCGCCTTTTCGATTGCGGCGCGCCGTACCGGCTCGCTGAACATGTCGAAGCCGATGATCGACTGGTTGGACGTGTCGAGCGGCTCGAACAGCACGATGGGCGTCCGCCACGGCTGGGTCGTGGCGGGATATACCGGGTGGGCCGATCCATGCTCGTGCAGGATGTCGCGTTCGACCGCGGCCTCGTCGCCGGTTTTGGCGAGCCTGAGGAAGCCTATGCCGCGCAGGCCGGCAAAGTTGTCGCCGATGTTCAGCGCGGTGAAGAAAGCGTTGAATTCGCCGCGCGTGATGTCGCCGTTGCGCGCATCGAACAGCGCCTGCGTCGAGCGCAGCAGCGACAGATGCAGGTCGATGCGGCTTTCGATGCGGCTGAGCGCGTCGTCGGCGATGCCTTCGAATTTTATCCGCGCCGCCTCTTGCGTCGCGAAATAGGCGAAGCCCGCCATCGTCAGGCTGATCAGCGCGACGGCTATGAAGGCGACGATGGGAAAGAGTTTCTTCAACAGCCGGAGGTCCAGGAACGGTCGGACCTTTATGGGCAAGTCTGGATGACAAGACAATGGCGAGGCCAAACCATCAAGGCGGCTGGTATAGGAGCCGGCCGCCGACAGCCGGCCAGAGCGGTTCACCGTTTCATGGAAACGGCGAACCGCTCTGTCTCTTTGTTTTGACGCAATTCCGGACGGAAGGGCTACGGCGAAGGCGCCGAGCCTAACCGTTTCACACTTTTCCTGGAATTGCTCTGATTCATCGTGTCATGCCGCGATCTTCAGCGCGCCTGGCCCGGGGATGGCGCCAGGTGGGCATTTGCCGAGGATAATCATGCCGAGCACCTCGTCCTGGGTGACATCGGTCGTGCGCGCGGTGCCGACCACCTGGCCGTTCTTCATCACGCAGACCCGGTCGGCGAGTTCGAACACGTCGTGGATGTCGTGACTGATCAGGAAGATGCCGATGCCGTCGGCCTTGAGCTGTCTGACCAGTTCGCCGACCTGGGCCGTCTCCTGCGGGCCGAGTGCGGCCGTCGGCTCGTCCATGATCAGGATGCGGGCGTCGAACAGGATCGCACGCGCGATCGCCACCGACTGCCGTTGTCCGCCCGACAGCTTGATGACCGGCTCCTTGAAGCGCTGGAAGCGCGGATTGAGCCGACCCATCACCTTGCGCGCCTGGGCTTCCATGGCGGCGTCGTCGAGCGTGCCCCAGCCCGTCATAAGCTCGCGGCCGAGGAAGAGATTGGCCGCGGCATCGACATTGTCGGCCAGTGCCAGCGTCTGGTAGATCGTCTCGACGCCGTATTTCTTGGCGTCGCGCGGGTTGGAGATCGAAGCCTCCTCGCCATTGACGAATATCTGTCCGCCGTCGCGCTTGTAGGCGCCGGACAGGATCTTGATCAGCGTCGACTTGCCGGCGCCGTTGTGGCCGAGCAGCGCCATCACCTCGCCGGGGAAAAGGTCGACGGACGCGTCGTCGACAGCGCGGATGCCGCCGAAGGCGATCGAGACGTTGCGCATATCGACCAGCGGAACGCCTGCGGAAGCGGTTTTCTCTGTCATGATGTTCTCCCCCTCAGACGCGCTTGCGGTAGACGGTGTCGAGCCAGACGGCGATGACCAGCACGGCGCCGACGACGATGCTTTGCAGCGGCGAGTCGACGCCGAGCAGCACCATGCCGGACTGCAGCGACTGCATCAGCAACGCGCCCAGCATGGCGCCGAGCACGGTGCCGGAACCGCCGGCGAGCGACGTGCCGCCGATGACCGCCGCGGCGATGACCAGGAGCTCGTCCAGGGTGCCGAGCGCATTGGTCGATGAATTCTGCCTGGCCGACGAGATTGCCGCCGCGATCGTCGCCAGTACGCCCATGATCATGAATACCTTCATGGTGATCCAGCGCGTGTTGATGCCGGCAAGGTTGGCTGCTTCCGGATTGCCGCCGATGGCAAAGACATAGCGGCCGAAGCGCGTGCGCTTGGTGACGAAGGTCATGATCAGGCCGACGGCGACCGCCATCAGCACCGGAATGGCTATGCCATGCGCGATGAACAGCCCGCCTTCGGGAACGGTGATGTTGTTGGCGGCGGCGTAGCGGTTCACGATGCCGACCGGCCACGGATAGGAGTTGGCGAGCCACACCGCGCCCAGGATGATCGCGCAGGTGACCGTGGCCAGCAGCGTCTCGGCCCAGACCGGACGCAGCGGGAAGCGGAAGCGCTTGCGCTGCACGCGGCCGTTGAAATGCATGAATACGACAGCCAGGCAGGCGACGATGCCGACGGCCCAACTCCATCTGGCGCCGATCGAGCCCGCCGGGCCGCCACCCATCAGCTGGAACGTGGCGTCGAGCGGCGCCACCGTCTGGCCGCTGGTGACCCACCAGGCAGCACCCCGCCATACCAGCAGTCCGCCCAGCGTCACGATGAAGGCCGGCACTTCGAGATAGGCGATGATGAAGCCCTGGAAGGCGCCAATGAGCAGGCCGAGCGCCAGGCCGATCAGCAAGGCCAGGATCCAGATCCAGGGATTGCCCAGTTCAAGCCCGACGAAGCGCACCAGGAAATGCACCTGGGCAAAACCCATGACCATGCCGATCACACCTTCGGCCGATCCGACCGACAGGTCGATGTTGCGCATGACGATGACCAGCACCATGCCGGAGGCCATGATCGCCACGGCCGAAGTCTGCACCGACAGGTTCCAGAGATTTCGGGGCGTGAGGAACGTGCGGCTGTCGAAGTCGAGCGGATTGACGCCAAGACGCAGGCTGGAGATCACATGCAGCCCGATCCAGATCAGGAGCAGCGCGCCGATCATGCCGAGCATGCGGGTGTCGAGCTCGGTTGCCTTCAGGAACCGGGCGACGGCGCCGAGTTCCGACGCGCGCGCGGTGTCTGCCTGTGAGGTAGACGTCGTGTCGGTCATGATTTTCTCCCGCCGGCTTGTCCGTCTGACGCGGACACCGGGACCAACCTAGAAGCTATCCGCCAGAGGCGGAAACACAAATCTTTTTGAGAAAACGCCGCGGCTTTAAAGCAATTCCAGGAAAAGTGCGTAGCGGTTTTCCGTCCGGGATTGCGGCAACAAAGAACTGGAGCGGTTCAATGAACCGCTCCAGCCCGCGGCGCAAGTAACGTGATCGAACGTCGGTAAGGCTTAGTTGCAAACCTTGACGCTGCCGGCGGCAACGCCGGCGCAGACTTCGTCCTTCTTGATCCAGCCGGCGTCGATGACGACGTTGAGATTGTCCTTGGTGATCGCGACCGGTGTCAGGAACAGCGACTTGACGGTGTTGCCGCCGGGCGTCGTGAAGTCCTTGGCGCCGGCGATGTCGGCCATCTTCTTGCCATCGGCGAGCTGCGAGGCGATCTCGGCGGCGTTCTTGCCGAGCTCGCGCGCGTCCTTCCACACCGACACGGTCTGCGTGCCGAGCGCGATGCGGTTGAGCGCCGCATGGTCGCCGTCCTGGCCCGAGACCGGAACGGTGCCGGCCAGGCCTTGAGCCGTCAGCGCCGCGACGACGCCGCCGGCGGTGCCGTCATTGGCCGCCACCACCGCGTCGACCTTGTTGTCATTGGCGGTCAGGAACTGCTCCATGTTTTTCTGCGCATTGGCTGGCAGCCAGCCGTCCGTATAGGCCTCGCCGACATTCTTGATCTTGCCGCTGTCGATCGCGTCCTTCAGCACCTCCATCGAGCCCGCGAACAGGAAATCCGCATTCGGATCGGAGCCCGAGCCCTTGATGAAGACGTAATTGCCTTCCGGCTTGGCCTTGAACACCTCACGGGCCTGCATGCGGCCGACTTCCTTGTTGTCGAAGGTCAGGTAGAACACGTCCTTGTTCTCGATCAGGCGGTCGTAGCCGACGACCGGGATGCCTTCATCGAGCGCCTTCTGCACCGCCGGGCCGATCGCCGAGGCATCCTGCGCCAGGATGATCAGCGCGTTGGCGCCTTGCGAGATCAGGCTTTCGACGTCGGTCAGTTGCTTGCCCGGATTGGACTGCGCGTCGGCCGAAATATACTTGTCGCCGGCGGCCTCGATTGCCTTCTTCATCGCCGCTTCGTCGGTCTTCCAGCGCTCTTCCTGGAAATTCGACCACGAGACGCCGATTACCTTGTCCTTCGCCTCGGCTACCGACGCCAGTGTCAACGACATGGCAACGCCCGCCAGAATGGCGGCTGCGAATTTTTTCATGATATCCTCCCTGCGCCCTGTGCGGCGCGACCCAGACTGGCCCGAAGGCCGGCACAGAGGCTTTTTTTCGAGCCTCAAAAAAATAGTGATCCAGCAAAACGACACTGTCAACTGAGATTCTGATGGCTTTTGATGGGTCCGGCCATTTTTTTCGACGTCCGCAATAAATAATGACATGGGCTTTGGCTTCTGCCACTATCCCTAGCGTGTCGGCGACAGGCCATGGCATCATCACAAGGCCGCGATGACCCGGGAGGACGTGCGAGACGATGTCGGTCGGAATCCGCCATGACGATTTGCGCCGGCGCAATCGCGCCATGGTGATTTCGGCCGTGCGCCGCGCCGGCCAGCCCTCGCGGACGGAGATTGCCGCCACCACAGGGCTCAGCCACTCGACCATCTCGGCGATTTCCGCCGACCTGATCCAGGAGGGCATTCTTACCGAAAGCAAGGCCAACGAGCCGACGGCGTTGAAACGCGGCCGGCCGCAGATCGGCCTTGCGCTGAACCCTGAAGCCGCCGCGGTGCTGACCGTGGTGTTGTCGCTGAATTTCCTGTCGGTCGCCGTGATCGACTATGCCGGCCAGGTGATTGCCGAGGAACAGCAGCGCCTGGACACGCTTGTCATGCCGCGCGACCAGCTGATCGGCGAATGCATGGCAATCGTCCGGCGCCGGCTGCAGGATCCCGACCTCGACCTGGGCAGTGTCGCGCGTATCGCCATGGGTATTCAGGGCATCACCGACACCCATGCACGCGCCATGCTGTGGTCGCCGATCACGCCGTTGACCGACATTCCTTTTGCCGACATCCTCGAGACGGAATTCGGCATCCCAGCCACCATGGAGAACGACTGCAACATGATGGCGGTGGCGCTGCAGTGGCGCGACCCCGAGCGCTATCGCGACGACTTCATCGCTATCCTGCTCTCACATGGCATTGGCATGGGCCTTGTGCTGAAGGGCACGCTGTTCACCGGCACCCATTCCTCCGGCGGCGAGTTCGGCCACATGATCCACCGCCCGGGCGGCGCGCTTTGCCGTTGCGGCCGCCGCGGCTGCGTCGAGGCCTATGCCGGCAATTATGCGATCTGGCGCAGTGCCATGAAGATGGGCGAGGACGCCGAGCCGGTCGACGTCGGCGACGCCGATATGCGGGCCCTTGCCGCGAAGGCGCGCGAGAAGGACGGCCCGGAGCGCGAGGCCTATCGCCGGGCGGGCGAGGCGCTTGGTTTCAGCCTCGGCAGCCTGTTTGCGCTGATCGATCCGGCGCCTGTCGCGATGGTCGGCGTCAGCGCCGCCGCCTTCGACCTGATCGAGCCGGCGCTGCGGGAGGCGATCGCCCAGACCGCCGGCGGCCAGCACTCGAAATCGATCTCCTTCGACACCGAGCCGAACGAATTGCCGCTGATCCGCGAAGGCTGCGCCATGCGCGCGCTGACCTTCGTCGACCAGGAGATTTTCGCTCCCGGTGTCCAATCTAGGACCGGCGCGGCGGGGAAGAACGTGGCCTGAGGCGGCGTTGACACGCGTGGCTCATCGCCAACGTTCGGGATTGGCTGCTGCCTCCCGCGGGTCATCCCAGGTCCGCGCGTCGCCTCGCTGCCTGCCGCGCCGGAAGTATCGAACCCGTCCGTTGTCAGACCCGACCACATCTTGTAGATCGGACACATGGCGCTCAAACGGATGGACAACATAGGAATCGTCGTCGAGGATCTCGCGACGACGATTGATTTCTTTCGCGAGCTCGGCCTCGAGCTCGAAGGTCGGGCTATGATCGAAGGAGAATGGGCCGGACGTGTCACTGGGCTGGGCGATCAGCGCGTCGAGATTGCCATGATGCGCACGCCGGACGGCCACGGCCGGCTCGAGCTCTCCCGCTTCCTCACACCGCCTGCCGTCGCGGATCACCGCAACGCCCCGGTGAATGCTCTGGGCTACCTCCGCGTGATGTTCACCGTGGACGACATCGACGAGACGCTTGAAGGGCTCCGCAAGCGCGGCGCGCATCTCGTAGGCGAAGTAGTCCAGTATAAAGACGCGTATCGGCTCTGCTACATCCGAGGGCCTGAAGGGCTTCTCATCGGAATCGCCCAAGAACTCGGCTGAGCGTAATACGAAGACGGTGACCGAGCGACCAATGTCAGCGAGCGCATCTCACCAGAGCAATTCCAGGAAAAGTGTGACACGGTAGGCTCGGCGTTTTCGCCCGTAAGCCCTTCCGTCCGGAATTGCGGCCTAATCTTCCCTGATTGCGTAGCCTGCCCCGCGGATGGTGCGGATGACGTCCGGCATGCGGCCGTTGTTGACGGCCTTGCGCAGGCGGCCGACATGCACGTCCACGGTCCGCTCGTCGATATAGATCGTCTCGCCCCAGACATTGTCGAGCAGCTGGCTGCGCGAGAACACGCGGCCGGGATGGCGCATCATGAATTCGAGCAGCCGGAACTCGGTCGGGCCGAGCCTGATCTCGCTCTTTTTGCGGTAGACGCGATGCGATTCGCGGTCGAGCACGATGTCGCCGACCTTGAGCACGCTGGACAGCACCTCCGGCTTGGCGCGGCGCAGCAACGCCTTGACACGCGCCATGAACTCCGGCGTCGAGAACGGCTTGACCAGATAGTCGTCGGCGCCGGTCGAGAGGCCGCGCACGCGGTCGCTCTCCTCGCCGCGCGCCGTCAGCATGATGATCGGCAGCCGCTCGGTCTCGGGCCGCATCCTGAGACGCCGGCAAAGCTCGATGCCGGAAACCGCCGGCACCATCCAGTCGAGTACGAGCAGGTCGGGAACGTTTTCCTGCAGGCGGATTTCGGCCTCGTCGCCGCGGGTCACCACTTCGACCTGGTAACCTTCGGATTCGAGGTTGTAGCGGAGCAGCACCCCCAGCGGCTCCTCATCCTCCACCACCATGATGCGTGGCGCGATCATTGGCAGATAACCTTTTCCGTCACGCCGCCGGCGCCGACATTGCCGTCTCGTCCTGCTTCGGGCGGTTCGCGGGCAATTGCGTGCCGGTCAACACATAATAGGCGTTCTCGGCGATGTTGGTCACATGGTCGCCGATGCGCTCGAGATTCTTGGCGCAGAACAGAAGATGCGTGCAAGCGGTGATGTTGCGCGGATCTTCCATCATGTAGGTCAGGAGCTCGCGGAAGACGGACGTGTATTTGACGTCGATGCGCTCGTCGTCGTTGCGAAGCTTGGCCAGCGCCGTAGCATCGCCCACCGTATATTCCTGTATCACCGCCTGGACCTGGATCAGCACCAACTGCGCCATGGAATCGATCGAATGCGTGAGATCGCGCGGCGCGGCGCTGATGCCGACGGCGCCGACGCGCTTGGCGATGTTCTTGGCCAGGTCGCCGATGCGCTCGAGGTCGCCGGCCATGCGGATCGAGCCGACCACGTGGCGCAGGTCGTCCGCCATCGGCTGCCGCTTGGCGATCAGCGTGATGGCGCGGTCGTCGAGCTCGCGCTGCCGCGCATCCATGATGGCGTCTTCGGAGACGACGCGCTGCGCCAGCGCATTGTCGGACTCGAGCAGCGCCCGGGTCGAAGCGCCGACCATGGAACCGGCAAGGTCGCCCATGTCGTTGATGAGCCGGCTGATCTGCCTCAGATCCTCGTCGAAGGAAGCGACGGTATGTTCGGCCATAATGATGTCCTCGTATGAACTCAGCCGAAGCGGCCAGTGATGTAGTCCTGCGTGCGCTTCTCGCGGGGCGAGGTGAATATCTTCTCGGTCCGGTCGAACTCGACCAGCTCGCCGAGATACATGAACGCCGTCTGCCGCGATACGCGCGCCGCCTGCTGCATGTTGTGGGTGACGATCACGATGGTGTAGTCGGCCTGCAATTCGTCGATCAGCTCCTCGATCTTGGCGGTCGACAGCGGATCGAGCGCGGAGGCCGGCTCGTCGAGCAGTATCACCTCGGGCTTCACCGCCACCGTGCGGGCGATGCATAGGCGCTGCTGCTGGCCGCCGGAGAGGCTGAGGCCGCTGGCGTTGAGCTTGTCCTTGACCTCGTTCCAGAGCGCGGCGCGCTTCAGCGCCTGCTCGACGCGGCTGTCCATCTCGGCCTTGCCGATCTTTTCATAGAGCCTGACGCCGAAGGCGATGTTTTCGTAGATTGACATCGGGAACGGCGTCGGCTTCTGGAACACCATGCCGATCTTGGTGCGCAGCAGGTTGAGGTCCTGCGAGCGGTCGAGGATGTTCTTGCCGTCGAGCAGCACCTGCCCTTCCGCGCTCTGCTTCGGATAGAGCTCGTAGATGCGGTTGAGCACGCGCAGCAGCGTCGACTTCCCGCAGCCCGACGGCCCGATGAAGGCGGTCACGCTGCGCTCGGGCAGGGACAGGTTGATGTCCTTCAGCGCTTTCGACTGGCCATAGTAGAAATTGAGGTTCTTGATCTCGATCTTGGCCTTCTCGACGGTCGTGTCGGCTACGTTCAGATCCGTGGACAACATCGGTTTCATCTGTCCTCTCTGCGTCCGGTTAGGCTGCGGGCGAAGATGCTCAGCCCGAGAACCGTCAGGGTGATTATGAGTGCGCCCGTCCAGGCCAGCTGCTGCCATTCCTCGTAAGGGCTGAGGGCAAACTGGAAGATGGTCACCGGCAGGCTGGCCATCGGGGCATTGAGATTGCTCGACCAGAACTGGTTGTTGAGCGCGGTGAAGAGCAGCGGCGCGGTCTCGCCGGAGATGCGGGCGATCGCAAGCAGGATACCGGTGACGATGCCCGACATTGCCGCGCGGTAGGCGACCGAACGGATCACCACCCAGCGCGGCGCGCCGATGGCGGTGCCGGCTTCGCGCAAGGCGTTGGGCACCAGGTTGAGCATGTCCTCGGTGGTGCGCACCACGACCGGGATGACCAGGATGGCCAGCGCGACGGCGCCGGCGATCGCGGAGAAATGGCCCATCGGCCGCACCATCAGCTCATAGACGAACAGGCCGATGATGATCGAGGGCGCCGACAACAGGATGTCGTTGATGAAGCGCACCACCGTCGTCAGCTTCGAGAAGCGACCATACTCAGCCATGTAGGTGCCGGCCAGCACGCCGATCGGCGTGCCGACGACGATGCCGATGATGGTCATCACGATGCTGCCGTAGATGGCGTTGAGAAGGCCGCCGGCGTCACCGGGCGGCGGCGTCATCTGCGTGAACACCGCCAGCGAGACGCCGGACAGCCCTTTGTAGATCAGCGCCCCGAGGATCAGCGCCAGCCAGGCAAGGCCGATGCCGGCAGCGACGACGCACAGCGTCATCATCACGCCGTTCTTTCTCTTGCGGCTGTTATGGAGTGCAAGGGATGTCGACATCGGTCAGGCTCCCGTGCGGGCGTCGATGCGCATCAGCATGTAGCGCGCGATGGCAAGGATGATGAAGGTGATGACGAACAGGATGAGGCCGAGCGCCACCAGCGAAGAGGTATAGAGGTCGCCGACGGCTTCGGTGAATTCGTTGGCGATAGTCGCCGAGATCGTCGTGGCAGGGGCAAACAGCGAGCTGCTGATGCGGTGGGCGTTGCCGATGACGAAGGTGACGGCCATGGTCTCGCCGAGCGCGCGTCCGAGAGCGAGCATGACGCCGCCCATGATGCCGACACGTGTATAGGGAATGACGACGCGCCGCGTCACTTCCCAGGTCGTGCAGCCGATGCCGTAAGCCGATTCCTTGAGCACCGATGGCACCGTGTCGAACACGTCCTTGCTGATCGAGGTGATGAAAGGCAGGATCATGATGGCCAGGATCATCGCCGAGGTCAGCAGGCCGATGCCATAGGGCGGGCCGGCAAACAGGTTGTTGAGGCCGGGAACGCCATGGAACAGCCAGATGATGAAGGGCTGCACGGTCGTCTGCAGGAATGGCGCGAAAACGAACAGCCCCCAGATGCCGTAGATGATCGAGGGAATTCCGGCCAGCAGTTCAACCGCCATGCCGATCGGGCGCCGAAGCGGCCGCGGGCAAAGTTCGGTGAGGAAGATGGCGATGCCGATGCCGATCGGCACGGCGATCAGGATGGCGATGGCCGACGTGATGACGGTGCCGTAGATCGGCGCCAATGCGCCGAATTTTTCGGTCACCGGGTTCCAGCTCTCGCTGGTTAAGAAGGAGAAGCCCAAGGCCGACAGGGCCGGCCAGGAGCCGGCAACCAGCGAGAAAGCAACGCCGCCGAGCAAGACCAGGACCAATATCGCGGCGGCTTTCGTCAATGCGCGGAAGATCGCATCGGTAAGGGCGAAGCGCCTGACCGTGGCATCGCGCGAACCACGAACGGCCGGCATGGCTTCCTGGACAGCACTCATGTCAGGTTCTGCTCTTTGGCTCGAGGACGAAAAGGAGCGCCGCGATGCGGCGCTCCTTCATTTTGTTACTCGCCGGCGTAGACGGGCTTGCCGCCGGCCTGGATGCCGGACTTCCACGAAGCCTTGATCAGGTCGACGACGCTGTCCGGGATCGAGACGTAGTCGAGCGTCTTGGCGGTTTCCTTGCCGTCCTTATAGGCCCAGGCGAAGAACTTGAGCGCCTCGCCGGTGGCGGCGGCGTCATCCGGGGTCTTGTGGATGAGCACCCAGGTCGAAGCAGCGATCGGCCAGGTGGCGTCGCCGGGCTCGTTGGTGATGATGACGTTGAAGTTCTTGGCGCCCTTGAAGTCGGCGTTCGAAGCGGCGGCGCCGAAGGATTCGAGCGACGGCTCGACAACTTTGCCGGCTGCGTTCAACATCTTCGAGTAGGAGAGCTTGTTCTGCTTGGCATAGGCGTACTCGACGTAGCCGATGCCGCCGTCGGTCTGCTTGACGGTGTTGGCAACGCCTTCGCTGCCCTTGGCGCCGACGCCCGTCGGCCATTCGACGGCGGTGTCCGAACCGACCTTGTCCTTCCAGTCGGGCGAGAGCTTCACGAGATAGTCGGTGAAGTTGAAGGTCGTGCCCGAGCCGTCCGAGCGGTGGACGACGGCGATGGCGGTCGAAGGCAGGGTGAGGTTCGGGTTGAGCGCCTTGATCGCGGCATCATCCCAGGTGGTGATGGCGCCGAGATAGATCTGGGCCAGGGTCTTGCCGTCGAGGACGAGCTCGCCCGGCTTCACGCCCTGAAGATTGACGATCGGCACGATGCCGCCCATCACCATCGGGAACTGCACGAGGCCGTTCTTTTCGAGGTCGGCGTCGGACATCGGCTTGTCGGTGGCGCCGAAGGTCACGGTCTTGGCGATGACCTGCTTGATGCCGCCGCCGGAACCGATCGACTGATAGTTGAGGCCGATGCCGGTGTCCTTCTTGTAGGTGTCGGCCCACTTGGCGAACACCGGATAGATGAAGGTCGAGCCGGCGCCGGAAAGATCGGCGGCCATGGCCGCGGTGAGCGTAACGGTGGATGCCGCAGCCATTGCAATCGCAACGGCCGCCGAGCGGATGAAGTGTCTCATATGGCCTGCTCCTGTTCGGAAGATGGTCTCTTGGCACCCGTGTCTGTCGGCGCCCGACGAGGGGCATAGCTCTCGATTATTACAGTCGCATGACAGTTTCATGTCAGCCCGGTAACGGCTGAACGGCGACGTCGGGAGAGGCCTGCGGCGGCCTCTCGGGGCCATCCGGAGTTTGCCGCGGGAATCAGCAACTTGTCTGACTTTTGAAACAAAATTTATCCCGGCGACCGAATCATGGTCGCCGGGAAATAAAATCCGGACGAGAGCGCGTTGCCTGAATGCCAGAGCGGATCATGGCCTGGCCATCGCCGAAAACAGGTCCGTTGGGGTAGAGTCGACGCTGTTTCTTGTTTGGCGGTCGCTGCTCCCGCCCGTAACCGAAGAGCGGAATCAATGCCATTATTGTCCGGGCTTGGCGTTTGCTTGGATATGGTGCGATCGCACCATACGTATGCGTAAGCGTCTCACGCCCGCCAGCGATTTTGGCGTGGTCAGAGCCATTCCAGGAAAAGTGTGAAACGGTTGGGCTCGGCGGCTTCGTCGTAGCCTTTCCGTCCGGAATTGCGTCAAAACTAAAGAGATAAAGCAGCTCGGCGTTTTCGGTGCAACGCTGAAAGCTCTAGCCGGCGTTGCGCCGGGTCTCGATGTCAGAGCCGAGCCAGCGCTCGAGCTTTTCGAGCAGCGCCCGCGGACTGATCGGCTTCGGCAGGTAATCGTCCATGCCGGCCTCCAGGCAGCGTTCGCGGTCGCCCTTCAGCGCATGCGCGGTGACGCCGACGATCGGCACATGCGTGCCCATGTCCTGCTCGAGCCGGCGAATGGCGTCCGTGGCCTCCAGTCCGTTCATTTCCGGCATCGATACATCCATCAGGATCATGCGCGGATTGAGCCTGCCGAAGGCATCGAGCGCCTTGCGGCCGTTGCCGACGATCTCGAAGCGATAGCCGGTCTCGCCAAGGATCTGGGTGAACACCAGCTGGTTCACCTCATTGTCCTCGGCGACCATGATGTCGAGCCCGCGCTCCGCATCGGCGGGGCGTGGACGCGCGCGCGCCGGTGGCGGCTGCAGCATGGCGCGGTCCGATGCCGCCGTCGGCGCCGGCGCGGCTTGCGATGGGCCGACGGCTGGGTGCGCCGCGCCGCTGGAGTGACGATGGCGCTGGATGGTCGCGACAAGCGTTTCAAGCAGGATGGAGGAGCGCGCCGGCTTGATCAGCTGCGCATCGATGCCGAGGTCGCGATAGGCCGTGTTGGCAAGCGACTGATCGACCGAGGTCAGCATGATGATCGGCGTATGCGCCAGGCTCGCCGTGCCGCGCACGATGCGCGCCATCTCGGCGCCGGTCATGCCGGGCATCTGGTAGTCGAGCACCACGCAATCGACCGGCACGCCATAGGCGGCGGCGGCAATCAGCACCTTCAACCCTTCGGCGCCGCTTTCAGCCGCGCAGGCATCGAACGTCCACGAGGCCATCTGCTCGCTCAGGATCGAGCGGTTGACGGCATTGTCGTCGACGATCAGTACACGCGCGCCGGTGACGTCGACCGGCATGATGCGCTGCCCGCCCTGCTCGGCCTTGGGCAGCGTGACAGTGACCCAGAAGGTCGAACCCTTGCCTTCGGCGCTGTCGACGCCGATCTCGCCGCCCATCATCTCGACCAGCCGCGAGGTGATGGCAAGGCCGAGCCCGGTGCCTTCGTGGCGCCTGGTCGAGGAGGTGTCGACCTGGCTGAACTTTTCGAACACCAGCTTCAGCTTGTCTTCCGGAATGCCGATGCCGGTGTCGGTGACCGATATGGTGAGCCTTGTTCCGGCCGGAACCCGCTCGCCGGTGACGTCGACCAGCACATGGCCTTCGTCGGTGAATTTCACCGCATTGCCAAGCAGGTTGGTGACGATCTGCCTGACGCGGCCGACGTCGCCGACGAACTGGCCGTCGAGCCCCGGCTGCACGCGGACAATGAGCTCCAGGTCCTTCTCCTTGGCGCGCGTCGACACCAGCGTCGCCACATCCTCGATCGCTTCGGCAAGATTGAACGGCGCCGGGTCGAGCACCAGCTGGCCGGCATCGATCTTGGAGAAATCGAGGATGTCGTTGATGATGGTGAGCAGCGCGTTGCCGGATTTGACGATGATGTCCGTGAACGTCTTCTGCTTCGGATCGAGGTCCGATTTTGCCAGCAGTTCCGCCATTCCAAGAACCCCGTTCATCGGCGTGCGGATCTCGTGGCTCATATTGGCGAGGAATTCCGACTTGGCCCGGTCGGCGAGCACGGCGCGCCGGCGCGCCTCGCTGAGCTCGGCCTCGCGCTGCTTGAGCTCGGTGATGTCGGTGGTGGAGCCGATGAGATAGAGCGAGCCGTCCGAGGCGATCATCGCGCCCTTGCGCGCGAACTGGTGCCTCACGCTGCCGTCCGGCATCGTCACCGTCTCTTCGATCTCCTGCGTCTCGCCGGTGCGCAGCACGGCAAGGTCGCTGGCGACGAAGGCCTCGCCGTCCGCGCCGAAAATCTCGACATCGGTCTTGCCGACGGCTTCTTCCTTGCTGAAACCGGTAAGATCGCACCAGCCCTTGTTGACGTAGAACTGCCGCAGGTCCGAGCGCTTGGCGTAGATCGACACCGGTACGTTGTCGATCAGGCTGCGGAACACCTCGTTTTCGCTCATGCTTTTCTTGAGCGCCTGCTCGCGCGACTTGACGTCGGTGATGTCGGTGCTGGAGCCGACCAGGTGCACCGAGCCGTCGGTCGCCACAAGCCGGCTCTTGCGCGTCATCAATTGCCGCACCGTGCCGTCGCGATGAGTGACGGCCTCCTCGACCTCGCGCCCAGCGCCGGTCGCTATGACTTCGGCGTCGTCGCTGCTGAAGCCGTCGGCCTCGTCCGTAGCGAAAAGCAGTCGGTCCGTCTTGCCGATCACCTCCTCCTTGGGAAGGCCGGTCAGCGCGCACCACGCCTTGTTGACGAATTCGATGCCGAGATCGTCGGCCTTGATGAAGGCGGCGACGGGCAATTCGTCCATGACATGCCGGTAAAGGTCGATCTGGCGCATGGAGTCGCGCAGCTCTTTCTCGCGCAGCTTGATGTCGGTGATATCGACGCGCACGCCGATGAACGTGCCATCGTCGGTGCGCATGTCATAGACCTGGTACCAGCGCCCATCTGGATTGAGGCGCTCGTAGGATGAGTTCGGCAAACGGTACCGCCTGAGCATGGCGTCAAGCCAGCGCTCGGCGTCGACGCCATAAAGGCTATCGATCCCGGTGTCGCCGCTCGAGCGGAAATAGCCGACGGAATGGCCGAGCGCCAATGCCTCGCGAAAGCTGCGGCCCGGCTGCCAGGCCGGCTTCAGCGCCGGCAGCGTATCCTGCAGCTTGCGGTTGGCGAAGACGAAGCGATCGTCGCGGTCGTAGATGATGACGGCGGCCGGCAGCGACTCCAGCACGGTGGCGAGGTTCCTGCGCGCCTCCTCGGCCTCGGTCTCGCGCCGTTTCATGTCGGTGATGTCGACATAGGAGATCAGCCGTTTGCCGCCGGGAAGCGGCGCCAGCGAGGCGATCAGCGTGCGGCCGTCCTTGCGTGGCAACTGCCTGGAGCCTGCCGCGCCGGCCCGGATTTCGGCTTCGCGTTCGGCGATGTGACGTTGCCAGGCCTGCTCCTCGCCGCCGAACGGATCGGCGTCGCGGCTGGCTTCCATGAGGTCGCGAAAGCAGCTGCCCGCCGGTGCGCGCCGCGGATCGATCTGCCAGAAGTCGTAAAATGCCCGGTTGACCACCTCCGCCCGCAATTCGGCATCGAGAACGATGACGCCGATCGGCATCGAATCGACCATCAGGCCGAGATTGGCGAGCGCCTCCGCGGTCCCGGCCATGTCGTGACCCCCACCGAGGGAGGCCCCGTTGCCGCGCATATCCGCCTTGTTGAAATCCCGCGCGCTGTCCGCCCCGACAGTCCCGTCCGTATCCGCCATTGCTACCCCCAAGGCCGAACCGCGCCGGTTCGTCGGCGGAATGTGCCCGACAAGCATTAACGATCCGCTAACCATAATGATTGCAACCCGCTGCCGCCCGATGCCGTTGACGCAAATCCGGTCGTGGCGCCGGCTGCGGTAATCCGCCTGTTGGCGATCAAGGCAACGACGCATTATAAGGTGCCTGAGGTGTTGCTAATGTTCGGTCGATTCGCGGCTTTCATCCTGTGCCCGGTGCTGCTTGCAGCGGGCGGCTGCGTGCGCAGCGACGACGGCACGGTGATCGTTCCAAGCCGGATGGACGTCAGGCGTGTCTGGGACAGGACGCCGCCGGGAACGACCGCGTCGAGGCAGATCGCGTCGGACGTGTTTCCTTTGCCGCCGAGCCCGCCAGCGGGCCCCGTTGTCCGGCGCCATTCCAGGCCCGCTTCGAGGACGCCGTCCCTGAGCCGGGACCTGCCTGATCCGTCTTCCGGCGAGCAGAAGCCCCTCGCCTGCAGGAATGTCGGCGAAGACGGCAAGCGCTATCGCGTCGTCTGCGAGTAACTTTGCTTCGATCCGACGGTCGGTGCCGGCAGTGCGCCTTGCTTCGAGACGGATGCCTCAAGGCTGAGAACGGCCGGATTAATTCGCGGGGAAAAAGGTAGGCCCGACCACGCGCACCGGTTTGGCGCTTACCGGCACAACCGCGGCCGACGGCGCTGTCGCGCCGGCCGCCGCCGCCCCCGTGCCGCCGTCGCTCGATGGAATGTCCGAGACTGTGCCCATGTCCGGCCTTGTGTCGGCAACGGAATGATGGCGTTTTCCATGTTGCCTGGCGTCACCGTGCGCGCCCTGAGCTCGGCCACGCGCTGGGAGTAGCGCTTGAGATCGCAGGCCTTGAACTCGGCGGCGTCGCGATAGCGGAAGGCGGTTGGGAGCTCGGTATAGGGCTTGCGTGTCTCGACCGCGACCATCTGATCGGTCTCGAGGCTCGGGTCGCTGAGCGAATAGAGATCGACGCCCGAATCGTCGCAGATGTAGCGGCACTGATCGGCCGTATCCTCGAGATCTCTGGCCTACGCGAATTGCGAATTCGGCGCAGGGAAGAAATAGCCGTCTGAAAGGCGAACGCAAAACAGCATCGCGTTGCCGCTGGACACCGGACCGGAAGCTCCCATGTTGGACACCTGCTGCGGCTGCGGCCGCTTGGCTGCCCCCTGACAGCCGAGAGCGACGTATCTCGCCTGCAACCCGGAGGACTCGCGGCCGGAATTGCCGATGCCGGCGATCTGGCGCTGCACTTAGGCCCGGTTGCGGGCAAGATCCGCGCAGGCATTGAAGAAGCCGCCGGCAGCGCTGCTGGCGGTGCATCGGCGCTGCCTCTCTATCCCCTGGATCGCGGCAAGCTGGCGCCGCAGTTGCGCAAGCCGGGGGCTCGCCGCGCCGCGGCCGCCGGACAGCATCTGACTTCTCAGCGCCGAGCAAGAATCGGCATAAGAAACCTGCGTCAGTGCCAAGATCGCCATGGTCGCCAGGAATGGTGTCTTAAGAAGCCGCAAACTCGTCATCGGGTGCCACCCCTGCTCGAAACACGAGATCGACTTAATCAACGCCGGCTAATTAAGTAAATACTCATTAGTCGGAAGATTAGCCAAAAATTGCTTTATAGGATTTGGGTGTTACGCTCAATCTTACGAAGCGAATATTACGCTTTCATTTCAAGATTGAGACACTAGCCGAAAAACCATTTTCAGGCTGGCCATGACCGAGCGGGCGGCGCTATCACGGATTGCTGATGAAACCTTTGGCCGGTAACGGACGTTGTTGGCGCTGATGTGATCCGTGCAGCGCAGAGGAGACCGGAGATGTCCATTCATTTCACCGTCTCTGGCCTGACCAGGAACCTGATCCATTCGCTTGGGCTGGATCATGAGCGGGCGGCGAGGCATCTGACGGCTGAGCAAAATTTGTTGCTGGAATGTTATCTGGCCGGACAAATTCCGGAATCGGCCTGGAGCGACTATGTCTTCGAGATGCCGGAACTGGAAAAGCACGCAACCGCCCGGCGCCGGCGCAATGCGGCATAATGCGATCCGAGCCTGGTGGGGTCGGCTCGGAACCGCGCAAAGGTAATTTCAGCAGCCCGGTTCTATTGCTGAATTGCTTTCGCGTTGTCTTTTGGCGAATTGAACTGAAGCGTAAAAACCTTTCCCGGCATTCCTTGCGCGAGCGTCGGCGAGAAGCTGAGCGGCAGGCAATTGCGCAAGGCGGCCGTCGCCGCGTCGACATAGACCTGACGTGCCTTGTCATCGCCGCCGACCTTGATGGCCGTTGGTTTGGGTGGGCCGATTAGCGTGCCGTCGCGCTTGAAGCTGAAGCTCAAGGTGACCGTGGCATTCCCGGAATTGGCGGGCGGGGTCCAGCAGGCCTGCAGGGCTGCGCCAACCTCCTCCATGGTGTTGAGCGGCGCGGCGTTCGCAGCAAAAGGCATTGCCAGCAGCGTCCCAATGATGGCTGAAAATCCTGCCGTGGTTCTCATCGCGCGTCCTTACTGCCTCCGCCCGTCGCACGTTCGGCCCATTCGCCCATCGCTTGGCGACATGGTACGATCAACGTGGAGGATGACAATAGGATTTCAATCGGGCCGGCACCGGCAAATCATCAAAATTATGTTGTCCCGACGCGGGCGCGGCCGCACCCGAAAAAGCAAAAGGCCGGCACGGAGCCGACCTTTCCCTTGCCTCGTCATGGCGCCAGTACATCCGTGGTCGCGGCGAGGACTGAGGCCAGTAGACAGGCCTTGGGTAAACGAAACCTTAACGCGAGGGGCGGCTAGACCCTCGCCTGCGATTTCATATGCGCGATGTAGCCGCGCACGTCGCCGGCCGGTTCCGCATAGGCTTTGCCGAGCTTCTTCTCCAGCGCCGCCATATAATCCTTCGCCCATTGGGGCAGCGCATAGTCGACAACGGCCAGGAATTCGAGCGTCGCCGCCAGCCGGATATCGGCGATCGATGGATTCTTGCCGCCGATGAACGGTTTGCCGTCGCGGAAGAAAGAGTGAAACACTTCGAGCGGCTCGGCGATCGCGGCCATCGCCGCCTTCTGTGCTTCCGATTTCCTGTCGGGATGGGCATCGCTGTGGCCGACCTCGCCGGCATATTGCGGAAAGCCGAGCGCCGGATAGGTGGCTCTGGCGACATAAGGATAAAGCGTGCCAACGAGGTAGAACATGGCGCTGTCTACCATCGCCCGCTTGGCCGGCGCCTTCGGATAGAACTTCTCCAACCCATGCTTGTTGGCGAGATATTGCATGATGGCGCAGCTCTCCCACAGCACGCCGCGCGGCAGGCCCTTGTCCTCGATCATCGGCGTCAGATGCGCCGGATTGCGCGCCAGGAACTCCGGGGAGCGCGTATGGCCCCAGGCATCGGTCTCCGCGGGATCGAGCCCGGCCGCGCGCGCGAACACCCGCACCGTCATGTTGTTGACGCTCGGCCGCAGCATGCTGAGCTTTATGCCTGGTTTCCTAGCCGGCTTCGCTTTAGCGGCTTTCGCAGTCGTTTTGGGCGCGGCTTTTGCCGTCGCTTTGGTCGCGGCTTTCGCCGTCACCTTCGCGGCCGTTTTCGCCGCGGCCTTTGGCGCGGTTTTGGCCGCGGATTTCTTCGCACTCTTGCTTGCAGCCTTTGCCATCTCGGTCCTCCCTCTGACCTGGTTAGTATGGATTTTTCGGCGCCCTGTTTTCCGACAGGGTCGCGCGCGACCGCTCGACCAGCGCCTGGATGGCGTCGGCCAGATGCAGTTCGGCGATATTGTAGTCGGCGCGCGCCACGCGGATCTTGTGCGCCTCCATCAGCACGTCGGCATGGGTGAAGCCGGCCGGCGGCTCGAAGCGGTAGGAGGCAAGCTCGATCAGCAGTCCCAGCGGATCCTCGAAATAGATCGAATCCATGAAGCCGCGATCCTTGACGCCGCTGTGTTTGATGCCGCGCTCGTCAAGTCGCGCGACCGCCTGCAGGAAGGTGACCCGCGACACCGAGAACGCAATGTGATGGACGCAGCCGATATCGGTCGGCGTGCGCCGCTTGACCGGGGTGCGGCTCTCGTCGGTGAACACGGTGATCAGCCGTCCGTCGCCCGGATCGAAATAGAGATGGCTTTCGCTCGCCTTGTCGAGATTGGGCTGCTCGAAGATGAAAGGCATGCCGAGCACGCCCTCCCAGAAATCGATCGAGGTCTGGCGCCCGGCGCCGACCAGCGTGATGTGATGAACGCCTTGCGACTGCAGTTTTTGCATTTGGCTCCTCCCTCCGCCTCGCTCGCCACTTTGCCGGGCAAGTTCGAAACCATAATCGTTGGTGCTTTCACCAAGGATTATGATGCAATGCTAATTCAATTGGCAGCGCCACGCCAGAGAGATGCGCGAGCGTGCAATGCGGAGTTGAGGAAGAAGACTTGGTACGCCCAAGGGGAATCGAACCCCTGTTCCCGCCGTGAGAGGGCGGTGTCCTGACCGCTAGACGATGGGCGCGCTCAAGAACCGGCTACATAGGCTGGCGGCTGGGAAAAAGCAACTGGGCTTTCGGCCCCTTCGCGCGCTTTGCGCACCCCCCGGTCAGCCCCGCCGTTTCGGCTCGATCAGGTCCCAGAGATTGCCGTAGAGGTCGGCGAAGACGGCCACCGTACCATAGGCCTCGTGGCGCGGGGCTTCGCGGAACTCGACCCCCTGGGCAAGCATCGACTGGTGGTCGCTGGAAAAATCGTCGGTCTCGAGGAACAGAAACACCCGGCCGCCGGTCTGGTTGCCGATACGGCTTGCCTGCTCTTCGCCGGATGCTTCCGCAAGCAGGAGCCGGGCCCCTTGTCCATTTGGCGGCGTGACCGTGACCCAGCGCTTGCCGCCGCCGAGGTCGACATCGTCGCTCAGCACGAAGCCGAGCCGCCCGACATACCAGGCAATCGCCTCGTCATAATTGCCCACGACCAGCGCGACGGTCGCAATTCTGCGGTGCTCGGCAAAACCGCGAATGTGTTGCGGGCTCATTTGTTACGGATTGGGAACTGGCCGATGATGCGGCGTTCGGCGATGTCGTAGACGAAAATCGAACGGCTGCCGTCCGCCAGTTCGGCATCGATCGACAGGCGGTTGCCTGACAAGGACTGGCTAACCACCTTGGCGCCCACGGGAAGCAGAATGTCGCCCGAGAGCGGCGCACCGGCCGGAGCCTGGACATCGCCCGCAGGCGCCGAGCCGGCCACCGGCGCGTTGCGGGCTTTGTAGACAAGCGCGCCGATCACCACCATAAGGGCGATGAACAGAAGGCCGAGATTGACGATCATGAAGCGAACGAGCTTCCGGCGCACGTTTTCGGCCGCCGGGTCGAGCGGCTTTTCCTCATCTTCTTCGGCGACAGGCCGGGCCATGGCTAAACAATCCGCAGCGGTTTTCGATGAGCGCTCATAACGAAGACACCCCGATATTGATAGGGGATGAATTAGCGGACGATGAGTCGGCAGCGGGCGAAGCTGCCGTGCTCGAAGCCGGCGCGGACGCCGCCGGCCAGCGCCTCGACCAATGGCTCGCCGCCCGGCTCGGGCCGGAGCTCTCGCGCAGCCGCGTGCAGGCGCTGATCAAGCAAGGCGCGGTCTCGATCGCCGGCAAGCCGGTGCTGGAAGCCAAGCGCAAGCTGACGGCCGGTGAGCGCGTCGAAGTTCTGGTGCCGGCGCCGGAGCCCGCCGAGCCGCAAGGCGAGGACATTCCCCTCGCCATCCTTTACGAGGACGACGAGCTGATCGTCATCAACAAGCCGGCGGGGCTGGTCGTCCATCCCGGCGCCGGCAACTGGACAGGCACGCTGGTCAACGCGCTGATCCATCATTGCGGCGACAGCCTGTCCGGTATCGGCGGCGTCAGGCGGCCGGGCATCGTTCACCGGCTCGACAAGGAAACCAGCGGCGTCATGGTCGTGGCCAAGACCGACCGCGCCCACAAGGCCCTGTCGGAGGCCTTTGCCGACCATGGCCGCACCGGCGATCTCGAGCGCGCCTATCTGGCGCTGGTCTGGGGCATACCGCAGCGGCCGACCGGCACCGTCGATGCAGCCTTGGGCCGCGCCGCCGACCGCGTCCGCCGCGCCGTGGTGCCCGAAGGCCGCAACGATGCCCGCCACGCCGTCACCCATTTCCGCGTCGTCGAGCGCTTCGGCGAAGGACAGCAGGCCTTTGCCGCCGCAAGCCTGGTCGAGTGCCGGCTGGAGACCGGCCGCACCCACCAGATCCGCGTCCACATGGCTCATATCGGCCATCCGGTGATCGGCGACCCGGATTACGGCCAGGCCTTCCGCACCAAGGCCAACCGGCTGCCTGAACCCTTGAAGACCAAGGCCAATGCCTTTCCCCGGCAGGCCCTGCATGCCTGGCTCCTTGAATTCGAGCACCCGACCACCCATCTAACGATGAGGTTCGAAGCGCCGATGCCCGGAGATATGGAGGAACTCGTCGGCGACTTCCGAAAACTTTGAACCGACCCGCCACGAACAGGCTGCAAACCAGCCATCAAAAAACCTGACCGGCGTTGTTCACTTCAGCGTGACACACTGTTTAACGTTGAACAAATGCCTGTCTTTTCTGGTTTTGTTCCTATATATACCGGTTGTCTGCGGATGAGCTTTTGGCATCCGCGTCCTATGCTCGCCGCGTTTCGGGGGCATCCACTCCAAAGAGAGAGGGGGCGCTATCATGGCCCAATCATTACCCAGTATTGTTTCCGGTGAAGGCGGTCTCGCCCGTTACCTGGAAGAAATCCGCCGCTTTCCGATGCTTCAGCCGCAGGAAGAGTACATGCTCGCCAAGCGTTACGCCGAGCATCAGGACACTACGGCTGCCCACAAGCTCGTCACCAGCCATTTGCGGCTCGTCGCCAAGATCGCCATGGGCTATCGCGGCTACGGCCTGCCGATCGGCGAGGTGATCTCGGAAGGCAATGTCGGCCTCATGCAGGCCGTAAAGAAATTCGAACCGGAGCGTGGCTTCCGGCTCGCCACCTATGCCATGTGGTGGATCAAGGCTTCGATCCAGGAATACATCCTGCGCTCGTGGAGCCTGGTCAAGATGGGCACCACCGCCAACCAGAAGCGCCTGTTCTTCAACCTGCGCAAGGTGAAGGGCAAGATCCAGGCGCTGGATGACGGCGACTTGAAGCCCGACCAGATCGCCGAGATCGCCACCCGCCTCAACGTCTCCGAGGCCGAAGTGGTGTCGATGAACCGCCGTCTGTCGGGCGACGCTTCGCTCAACGCCCCGATCCGGGCAAGCGAAGGCGAGTCCGGCGAATGGCAGGACTGGCTGGTCGACGACCACGAAAGCCAGGAAGAGATGCTGATCGAGCAGGACGAGCTGGAAAACCGGCGCGGCATGCTGTCGGGCGCTCTATCCGTGCTCAACGATCGCGAACGGCGCATCTTCGAGGCGCGGCGTCTCGCCGAGGAGCCGCTGACCTTGGAAGAGCTGTCGACCGAGTTCGACATCAGCCGCGAGCGCGTGCGCCAGATCGAGGTGCGCGCCTTCGAAAAGGTGCAGGACGCGGTCAAGGCCGCCGCCAAGCGCCAGACCCAGGCGCTGCGCACCATCGAGGCGCAGCCCGCGGCTTAACCAGCCAGAGGCATTACGCAAAGACAAAACGGCGGCGCCAGAATCTGGCGCCGCCGTTTTCATTTAACGCTACAAAGTCTGCGATTGGCGAAAGCGGCGAACCAGCCTTTTCTCCCCGTCACTATACGGGGAGAAATGCCCGGCAGGGCAATGAGGGGCAGCGCTGAGGTTGCGAGGTTCTCGTTCCGGGTGAGACGTTCGGAAGCTGCGGCGCGATCACTTTGGAACGCCGCGCCGCCCCTCATCCGCCTGCCGGCACCTTCTCCCCGTGGAACGGGGAGAAGGAAAAGCTCATGCCGAGGGCTGCTTGGTCTTGCGCAGATAAGGCAGCACCGTCTCGTAGGCGCCGAAGCGCTTGATCGCATCCTCGTTGGAGACGGCGGCGGTGATGATCACGTCGTCGCCCTGCTTCCAGTTCGCCGGCGTCGCCACCTGGTGCTTGGCCGTCAGCTGGATGGAATCGACGACGCGCAGGATCTCGTCGAAGTTGCGGCCCGTCGTCATCGGATAGGTCAGCACCAGCTTGATCTTCTTGTCCGGGCCGATGACGTAGACCGAACGCACCGTGGCGTTGTCGGCCGGCGTGCGGCCTTCCGAACTCTCGCCCGCGCCCGCCGGCAGCATTTCATAGAGCTTGGCGACTTTAAGCTCGCGATCGCCGATCAGCGGATAGTTCACTGTTTGGCCGGTGGCGGTCTTGATGTCGGCCTGCCACTTGTCGTGGCTCGACACCGGGTCGACCGAAATGCCGATGATCTTGACGTTGCGCTTTTTGAAGTCGCCTTCGAGACCGGCCATGGTGCCGAGCTCGGTCGTGCAGACTGGCGTGAAATTCTTCGGGTGGCTGAACAGCACCGCCCAGCCGTCGCCGATCCAGTCGTGGAAGTTGATCGTGCCTTGCGTGGTCTCGGCCGTGAAATCCGGCGCGATGTCGTTGATACGAAGACTCATGACTTGTCCCTACCTCTTTGAAAATTGTAGCCGGCTCGCGGCTGGCCGTCGCCGGCTCGCAAGCCTAGCACCATCGCGGCATCGGTTAAACGCCCGCGATGATGGTCACGACCTGCGTGAGGCGAAATTTTTGCGCGGCCGCCGGCCATTCGCGGCGGGATTTTCCGTCGGAATGGACGTCGGAGGCGCTCAGGCCTTCTTCACGGCAAGGGTCGCGCTGAGGTCTTCCATGCGATGCGCCAGCGCGTCGAGCGCCGTGGTCAGCACGCTGTCGCTCTTGTCGGCCTTGATCAGCGCCTCGTCGCGCGTCTTGCGCAGCGTCAGCACCTCGCTTTCCATGCCCTTGACGCGCTTGGTGAGTTCGGACAGTTCGTCCATCACCATGATGCCCGCCATGACGGTGAGCCGCTGGTCGCCGATCTCGCCGAAGGAGTCCTTCAGATGCGAGACATAGCGGTCGAAGCGCTCGGCAAGATCGATCAGATGCTCTTCCTGGCCTTCGTCGCAGGCCATGCGATACTGCTTGCCGTCGATGGAAACCGTGACCTGTGCCATTGGCCCTACCTGTCCAGAACCGCCCGGATGGTTTCCATGGCGGTCACCAGCCGGCGCGAGACTTCCTTGTTGGCGTCTTCCAGCCGTTCGGCGCGCGCTTCGGAATTGTCGAGCTCCTGCGCCAGGCGCGAGCGGTCGGCGTTCATGCGCTGCACTTCGGCCTCGGCTTCCGAATAATCGCGCTCGTGCTCAAGCTTCGCCGCCACGGCGTTTTCGAGCCCCTCCATGGCCTTTCCCAGCCTGGCGATGACTTCCTTGAGGGTCGTTTCCCCGGTCATGGCTTCGTCCTATGCCCTGCCCATCACCGAATCGCTCGCGTTCAGAACGCGTTACCTCCGAAAGATTAGGCACCGGGTGAAGGGCGCGTCAACAAAGCTCTCGCGACTGTCCCCCGCTATCGCTAATGTAAGGCGTCCGACACACAAGATGACCTCATCACAAGCCCGGCAAAAACCGTCCCCATTTGTTGACTAAAAGGCCGTGCCTGCTATGTGTCGCGCAACCCTTTCCCCAGGGTTCTCCCAAGGCCCTCAACCCGATTTCCCGGAGGAAGTATGAGCTCGCGCGAACAACATGACCGGATGGCCAATGCGATCCGTTTTCTTGCCATGGACGCCGTCGAGAAGGCGAACTCCGGTCACCCCGGCCTGCCGATGGGCTGCGCCGACATCGCCACCGTGCTGTTCAGCCGCTTCCTGAAATTCGACGCCAAGGCGCCGCACTGGGCCGACCGCGACCGGTTCATCCTGTCGGCCGGCCACGGCTCGATGCTGCTCTATTCGCTCCTCTACCTCACCGGCTATGAGGACATGACGATCGACCAGATCAAGAATTTCCGCCAGCTCGGTTCCAAGACCGCCGGCCACCCCGAATACGGCCATGCCGCCGGCATCGAGACCACTACCGGTCCGCTCGGCCAGGGCCTTGCCAATTCGGTCGGCTTCGCGCTCGGCGAGCGCATCATGAATGCCGCCTTCGGCAACGATCTCGTCAACCACTACACCTATGTGCTGGCCGGCGACGGCTGCCTGATGGAAGGCGTCTCCCAGGAAGCCATCGCCCTTGCCGGTCATCTCAAGCTCAACAAGCTGATCGTCTTCTGGGACAACAACAACATCTCGATCGACGGTCCGGTTTCGCTTGCCGACAACACCGACCAAGTCGCCCGCTTCCAGGCTTCCGGCTGGAATGCCAGCCACATCGACGGCACCGATCCGGAGGCGATCGCCTATGCCATCGAAGCCGCGCGCCATTCCGACAAGCCGACGATGATCGCCTGCAAGACCACCATCGGCTTCGGCGCCCCGACCAAGGCCGGCACCAACAAGGCGCATGGCTCGGCGCTCGGCCCCGAGGAAATCGCCGGCGCGCGCAAGTTCTTCAACTGGAGTTCGCCGCCTTTCGAGATTCCGGCAGACATTCTCGACGCCTGGCGCGCCGTCGGCAAAACCGGCGTCAAGGCGCGCACCGATTGGGAAGGGCGCCTCGCCAAGGCGGACGCCAAGCTGAAGGGCGAGTTCGAGCGCCGCATCGCCGGCAAGCTGCCGGAGAATTTCGACGCCGTGCTCGGCGACTATAAGAAGAAGCTCAGCCAGGACAAGCCGAAGGTCGCGACCCGCAAGTCCTCGGAAATGGCTCTGGAAGTCATCAACGGCACGGTGCCGGAAACCATCGGCGGCTCGGCCGACCTCACCGGCTCCAACAACACCAAGACCAGCCAGACCAAGAACATCACGTCGGACGATTACGGCCAGCGCTATGTCCATTACGGCGTCCGCGAGCACGGCATGGCGGCGGCGATCAATGGCCTGACCTTGCATGGCGGCCTGATCGCCTATGGCGGCACCTTCCTGTGTTTCTCCGACTACGCCCGTCCGTCGATGCGTCTGGCCTCGCTGATGGGCATCCGCTCGATCTTCGTCATGACGCATGATTCGATCGGCCTCGGCGAGGACGGCCCGACCCATCAGCCGGTCGAGCATCTGGCGGCGCTGCGCGCCATTCCGAACCACAATGTCTTCCGCCCGGCCGATGCGGTGGAAACCGCCGAATGCTGGCAGATCGCGCTCGAATCCGAAAAGACGCCCTCGACCCTGGCGCTGACCCGCCAGAACCTGCCGACGGTGCGCACCGAATTCAGCGCCAAGAACCTGAGCAGCCAGGGCGCCTACGAGCTGGCCGCCGCCAGCGGCGAGGCGGTGGTGACGATCTTTGCCACCGGCTCCGAGGTCGAGATCGCGCTCGGTGCGCGCGACCTGCTCGAAAAACACGGCCACCCGACCCGCGTCGTCTCGGTGCCCTGCTTCGAGCTGTTCGACCTGCAGAGCGACGATTACCGCAAGAAGACCATCGGCAACGCCAAGGTGAAGGTCGCGATCGAAGCCGGCATCCGCCAGGGCTGGGACCACCTCATCGGCACTGACGGCATCTTCGTCGGCATGCACGGCTTCGGCGCCTCGGGCACGATCGAGCAGCTCTATCCGCATTTCGGCATCACCGCCGATGCCGCGGCCAAGGTGGTCGAAGCCCGTCTGCACAAATAGAAATTGGCTCAGGCCGGCAGCTCCGATTAACGGTTTTGCCGGACTGGACCAACCTAATCGATTTAAATCCGACCTTCTGCGGCTGGATTCTTACGCCGTCCGCCGTTATGAAGCTGCGGACCCATCCGCTTTCCAGCCCCCAAGGGAGAGAACAATGACCGTCAGAGTTGCCATCAACGGATTTGGCCGTATCGGCCGCAACATCCTACGCGCCATTCATGAATCCGGCCGCAAGGACATCGACGTCGTCGCCGTCAACGATCTCGGCCCGGTCGAGACCAACGCGCACCTGCTGCGCTATGACAGCGTGCATGGCCGCTTCCCGCATGAGGTGACGGTCGACGGCGACCAAATCTCCGTCGGCAAGGAGAAGTTCAAGGTCACCGCCATCAAGGACCCTACGCAGCTGCCGTGGAAGGAGCTCGGCGTCGACATCGCGCTCGAATGCACCGGCATCTTCACCGCCCGTGACAAGGCAGCCGCGCACCTCACCGCCGGCGCCAAGCGCGTCCTCGTCTCGGCGCCGGCCGAAGGCGCCGACCTGACCGTCGTCTACGGCATCAACCACGACAAGCTGACCAAGGACCACGTCGTCATCTCGAACGCCTCCTGCACCACCAATTGCCTGGCGCCGCTGGCGGCCGTGCTGCACGAGACCGTCGGCATCGAGAAGGGCATGATGACGACGATCCACTCCTACACCGGCGACCAGCCGACGCTGGACACCATGCACAAGGACCTCTACCGCGCCCGCGCGGCGGCGCTCTCGCAGATCCCGACCTCGACCGGTGCGGCCAAGGCGATCGGCCTGGTGCTGCCCGAGCTCAAGGGCAAGCTCGACGGCATCTCGATCCGCGTGCCGACCCCGAACGTCTCGGTCGTCGACCTCAAGTTCATCGCCAAGCGCTCGACCACGCCGCAGGAGATCAACGAGGCGCTGATCGCCGCTTCCAAGGGCAAGCTCATGGGCGTGCTCTCGGTCACCCATCATCCGAACGTGTCGATCGACTTCAATCATGATCCGCATTCCTCGATCGTGGCGCTCGACCAGACCAAGGTGATGGACGGCAATTTCGTTTCGGTGCTGTCCTGGTACGACAATGAATGGGGCTTTTCGAACCGCATGGGCGACACCGCCGTTGCCTTCGGCAAGACCATCGCCTGATTGCGGGCATCCTTCCGCGATTGGAGACGCCCGGTTTCGGCCGGGCGTTTTTATTGGCCGCTTGGCCAAAAACCATGCTGCCGCCTTGCACTGGTCATGTCTTCGCCCCACTCTGCCTTGAAGCGGGAGGGACGCGTATCTGAGGGGCAATAGCGGATGGAGCATGCGATCTATCTCGTGACGCTGGTCGGCACAGCGCTTGTCGTGGCCGCCGCGTTTTCGAGCCTGATCGCCTTCCGCTTCGGTGCTCCTCTGCTGCTTCTCTTCCTCTGCATCGGGCTTGCCACCGGCGTCGACGGCCTCGGCATCGAATTCGACAATGCGCGGCTGGCTTATTTTGCCGGCTCACTGGCGCTGGCGATCATCCTGTTCGATTCCGGGTTCGGCACGCCGCTCAACGCATTGCGGCAGGCAGCTGGACCGGCACTGTCGCTCGCAACCGTCGGCGTCATCCTGACCACCGCCATTTTCGGTACCGCCGCTTACTACCTGCTCGATCTCAACTGGCTGGAATCCTCGCTGCTGGGTGCCGCCGTCGCCTCCACCGATGCGGCGGCCGTCTTCTTCCTGCTGCGCGCCGGCGAGATCCATCTGCGCGAGCGCGTGCGCGCGACGCTCGAGGTGGAATCCGGCACCAACGACCCGATCGCCATCTTCCTTACCATCACCCTGGTCGAGATCATCGCCGCGCATGCCAATCCGGAAGCCAATGTGCTGGCCACCAACCTTTTGCTCGGCTTCCTCGCCAATATGGGGCTCGGCGCCATTGTCGGCGTGCTCGGCGGCTTCGGCATCGTGCGTCTTGTCGAGCGGCTGAACCTCGACCACGGCCTGCTGCCGATCTTCGTGCTGACGCTGTCGCTGATGGTGTTTGCCGCCGCCGGCGCCATTGGCGGCTCGGGCTTCCTCGCCGTCTACCTTGCAGGGTTGATCGCCGGCAATTCCGACATCCGCGCCGTCACCATCCTGAAGCGCTTCCAGGACGGCATGTCGTGGCTGGCGCAGATCATCATGTTCCTGATCCTCGGCCTGTTCGCCACGCCTTCGCAGTTCCCGGCGATCCTGGTGCCGGCGATCCTGCTTGGGCTGTTTCTCATCTTCGTGGCGCGGCCGGTCGCCGTCTGGCTCTGCCTGATCCCGTTCCGCCTGCCGCGGCCCGAAGTCGCCTTCGTCTCCTGGGTCGGCCTGCGCGGCGCGGTCTCGATCCTGCTTGCCATCACGCCGCTGCTCGGCGGCCTCGAGCATGGCCGGCTGATCTTCAACGCCGCCTTCATCATCGTGCTGGTGTCGCTGGTGGTTCAGGGCTGGACCGTCGGGCCGCTGGCGCGCCGCCTCGGCCTGATCGTGCCGGCGCGTCTCGGGCCGCTGGACAAGGTAGAGCTCGAATTGCCGGGCTCGGCCCATCACGAGCTGCTCGCTTATCGCGTGGCGCCGGGAAGCCCGGTGGCGCGCGGCGAGCGCATTCCGCGCTGGGCACGGCCCTCGCTGGTGCTGCGCGACGGCCGCTCGATGCGCTTCCAGGACATGGGTCGGCTTGCCGCCGGCGATCAGGTCTACATCTTCGTGCCGGATCGATATCCGCGCCTGCTCGACAAGCTTTTTGCCAGTCGCGCCGTGGTCGATCCCGAAGATGCCGACTTCTTCGGCGCCTTCGCCCTCGACCCGGCCCGCTCGGCGGCGGAGCTGGAAGCCGCTTATGGTCCGGGCCTGACGGAGGCCGAACAGAAGCTCACTGTTGCCGCGTTGATTTCGGAGCGGCTCGGCGGCCACCCCGAATATGCCGACCGCGTGATGATCGGCCCGATCGAGCTGATCGTGCGCGATGTCGACGAAAAAGGCAGGATCACCGGGCTTGGCCTCTCCTTCGAACCAACCGCGCCGGTCGCGCGCGTACCGGTATTCATGAGCGCCGGCGAAATCGGCGACCGCATCGCCGCCCTGATCCGCAACTGGCGCAGGCCGGTGGAAAGGCAGGCGGTCGAGGACGTGCCGATCGACACCGTAGCGCCCGCACCGGACGGGCAGAAGGCAACCGGCGAAGGCTGATGTCTCACGGCGACATCATTTTTGCTCACGCGCCTCAACGCGGCCCTTGCATCGTCCTTCGTGCCGGGTAAGGTCGCCGCGTTTTCGCGGAAAGGAACGACCATGGCCGGCTTCAAGACACTCGATGACATCGGCGCCGTCAGCGGCAGGCGCGTCCTGGTGCGTGTCGACCTCAACGTTCCCGTCGCCGACGGCAAGGTGACCGACGCCACCCGCATCGAGCGCGTCGCGCCGACCATCGCCGAGCTTTCCAAAAAGGGCGCCAAGGTCATTCTGCTTGCACATTTCGGCCGTCCCAAGGACGGCCCCTCGGCCGAGTTCTCGCTGGAACCTATCGCCAGGGCCACGGCAGACGTTCTCGGCCGCCCTGTCGGCTTCGCCTCCGACTGCGTCGGCGACAAAGCCGCCGATGCCGTTGCCGCCATGAAGGACGGCGACGTCCTGCTGTTCGAAAACACCCGCTTCCACAAGGCCGAGGAGAAGAACGAGCCGGCCTTCACCGAACAGCTCGCCGCCAATGGCGACATCTATGTCAACGACGCTTTTTCCGCCGCGCACCGTGCCCATGCGTCGACAGAAGGCCTGGCGCATCGGCTGCCGGCCTATGCCGGCCGCACCATGCAGGCCGAGCTCGACGCGCTGGAAAAAGGCCTCGGCAACCCGGCGCGGCCGGTCGTGGCCATCGTCGGCGGGGCCAAGGTCTCGAGCAAGATCGACCTGTTGATGAACCTGGTGAAGAAGGTCGACGCGCTGGTGATCGGCGGCGGCATGGCCAACACATTCCTGGCGGCGCGCGGCACCGATGTCGGCAAGTCGCTCTGCGAACATGACCTCGCCGGCACCGCCAAGCAGATCATGATCGAAGCGGCCGAAGCTGGCTGCGCCGTCATCCTGCCCGCCGACGGCGTCGTCGCCAAGGAATTCAAGGCAGGCGCCCCAAGCGAGACGGTTGCCATCTCGGACGTGCCGGCCGACGGCATGATCCTCGATGTCGGCGCGAAGACCGTGCAGAGCGTCAACGACTGGATCGACCGTGCCGCGACGCTGGTCTGGAACGGTCCGCTCGGCGCCTTCGAGATCGCGCCTTTCGACCGCGCCACGGTGGCGGCTGCAAAGCACGCGGCAGCCCGCACCCGGCAGGGCAAGCTTGTGTCGGTAGCCGGCGGCGGCGACACGGTGGCCGCGCTCAACCATGCCGGTGTCGCCGACGACTTCACCTATGTCTCGACCGCCGGAGGCGCATTCCTCGAATGGATGGAAGGCAAGCCGCTGCCCGGCGTCGAGGTGCTAAAGCGCTAAGCAGTCCGGGAACGCGCGAAACCGCGCCCGGCTTTCAATCGATTCGAGCTTTTCGACCCCATTCCTTTGGCGGTAGAGTTCCGTTAAGCGCGGAACCAACACTGTCAAGGAGAGCACCCATGAGTGAACGTCTCGAAGATATTGCCGCCGCGATCGTCGCCGGTGGCAAGGGCCTTTTGGCCGCCGATGAAAGCTCCGGCACCATCAAGAAACGCTTCGACGTCATCGGCGTCGAATCGACCGCCGACAACCGGCGTGACTATCGCGAGATGATGTTCCGGTCCAAGGAGGCGATGTCCCGGTACATCTCCGGCGTCATCCTCTACGACGAGACGATCCGCCAGAAGGCCGCCGACGGCACGCCGCTGGTCGACATCATCAAGGCGGCTGGCGCCATTCCGGGCATCAAGGTCGACGCCGGCGCCAAGCCTCTCGCCGGCTTTCCCGGCGACACCATCACCGAGGGCCTCGACGGGCTGCGCGAACGGCTCGCCGACTATTACAAGCTCGGCGCCCGTTTCGCCAAATGGCGCGCGGTGATCGACATCGACACCGGCAAGGGCGTGCCTTCCGCCAATTCGATCAGCTCGAACACCCATGCTTTGGCCCGCTATGCCGCGCTTTGCCAAGAGGCCGGTATCGTGCCGATCGTCGAGCCGGAAGTGCTGATGGACGGCGCCCACTCGATCGACACCTGCTACGACGTCTCCAAGGCGACGCTGATCAAGCTCTACGACGAACTCTACGCGGCGCGCGTCGTGCTGGAAGGGACCATCCTGAAGCCCAATATGGTTATCTCCGGCAAGAAATCGGGCAGGACGGACAGCCCCGAGGAAATCGCCGAGAAGACGATAAAACTGTTCCGCGAAGTGGTGCCGTCGGCGGTGCCGGGCATTGCCTTCCTCTCCGGCGGCCAGGAGGACGAGGAGGCGACCGCCAACCTCAACGCCATCAACACCATCGGACCGCATCCGTGGAAACTGACCTTCTCCTACGGCCGTGCCCTGCAGGCCGCGCCGCAGAAGGCGTGGAGCGGCAAGGCATCGAACGTCGCCGCCGGTCAGGCCGCCTTCACCCATCGCGCCCACATGAACCATCTGGCGGCGCTCGGAAAATGGCAGCCGGCGCTGGAAAAGGCCGCCTGACGCTGCTCTGCTTCATGCATCGAAAACCCGGGCCACTGGCTCGGGTTTTTTGTTTTTTGCGGGCCGCATTCCTACCTGATGCAGCGAAACAGCGGCGGCAGATGCATGTCGCCCGAAAGTGTGCGCCGGTTTTGGGAAACGACATGCATAAAACAAGGACTTAAAAGCGCGTCGCCTGAATCCGTTTCAGCGCGATGCGCTTTATGTCGGGTCGCGCCCGTGTCGAACGTCCTTGGCAGGAGAGGACAGGAGATAGTTATGCATCGCAATGCCGTGGTTTCGCGCGACGACTGGTTCGAGGCGCATAGAAAGCACCTGGAGCGCGAGAAGGAACTGACGCAATTTCGCGACCGCATCGCCGCCGAGCGGCGGCAACTGCCCTGGTACAAACTGCGCAAGGACTATGTCTTCGAAAGCGAAGCGGGACCGAAGCGCCTGGCCGAACTGTTCGCCGGCAAGAGCCAGCTCATCGTCTATCATTTCATGATGACGCCGGGCTCCGATCACCGTTGCGAGGGCTGCTCGTTCCTGGCCGACCATATCGACGGCGCCAACCAGCATCTGAAGCACCATGATGTATCGCTGGTCGTCGTCGCACGCGCGCCGCTGACCGAGATCCTGCCTTACAAGCAGCGCATGGGCTGGAAGTTCGACTGGGTGTCGTCCTATGCGTCCGACTTCAACTTCGACCTGCAGGTCTCCTTCACCGACAAGCAGATCACGGCGGGCGAAACCACCTATAATTTCGAGAAGCGTCCGTTGCGGTCGAAAGACCTGCCCGGCACCAGCATCTTCCATCGCAACGAGTGCGGCGACACCTTCCTCACCTTCATGTCGCGCGCCCGCGGCGGCGACGCGCTGATCGGCGCCTATCATTATCTCGACATGACGCCGAAGGGCCGCGCCGAGACCGGCCCCTATCATGGCTTGATGGACTGGGTGCGCCTCCACGACGAATACCAGGACAAGGCGAAGGGGCTGCCGGATTGCTGCGAATGATCAACCTTGTTCACCTCCTTCGTGAGCAGGTTGCCGCGCCTGGGCGAAGACGCGCCATTCGCAGGTCGTCCGCACAGACAGACCTACCTACGCCCAGTGCCCAAGGACCGCAGCCAGCGATATCGCAGCCATGGCAAGCAGCGCCAGCTTCCAGAAATCGCCGCGCCGCTTCAGCCCCGGCCAGCCGAGCGGCTTGATGACCTGGATCAGCATGATGCCGATGATGACAAGGGCGAGCAGTTTCGTCATGCCGCCTTTGACCAGCAATGCCCGCGCCTGTCAAAGCCGTTCTCGGCGCCGCCGTCCGGACTGAATTCCCCTGACAATCCGGCGGTTTCCCGGAACCCCGCCAGACTTTGCGGCGCCTTCTTCCATACCCTGCCAAGCTCCTGACAGACTGCTGTCAGGAGGGGTGTGAGATACTCTCCTCATCAGAAACAGAGGAGCCAGGTCATGAACGGTTTTACCATCCTGCGTAGCGTGCAACACTATGTCGGCAGAATCCACACCGTGCGCAATGAGATCCGCACTCAGCGTTTTTTGAACACCTTGCCGGCGGATATCCGCAAGGACATCGGCTGGCCGGACCTTTACACCGGTCGCGTGCGTGAAAACTGAAATTTTGCGGCCGCGACTTGGATTGCGGCGACACCACGCCCAGATGTAATGGCGGCCAGTGCTGTTGCGTTTCGGGAAAGAGGCCTTTGTTCGCCGGTAGCTTCGCCGCACGCCTCCTGACAGGATGTTGTCAGGAGGCATGCGGTAATTGAAGGGGCTCCGATCCTGACAGGAACGAACATGATCCGACTATACGGAGTTGTCCGCGTATGGCGAAAAACTGGAACGACAGGCTGAACACGCCGGGCACCAACGGCATCAAGCCGTCGCCGCGCACGGTCGGCGATGTCGTCGAGGGCCAGTCGATGCTGGTGCCGACCGCGCGCCAGGTCGACGACCTCATCCGCTCGATCCCTGAAGGGGTGGAGATGAATGTTCGCGCGCTCCGCACCGCTTTGGCCGTCGAGCACGGCGCCGAAGTGACATGTCCGGTGACGATCGGCTATCATCTTCGCACCGTTGCCGAGGCCGCTCATGAGGATCTTGAGCGCGGCATGACATTGAGCGATGTCGCGCCGTTCTGGCGTGTGCTGGATGCGGAGACGCCGACCACGGGCAGACTGTCCTTCGGGGCGAAATTCGTTGCCGCGCAGCGCAAGCGCGAAGGGCTGAAGCCATAAACCCCGGGGGAGAAATCGATGCGCCGCGCCGACAGGCTTTTCCAGATCGTACAGCATTTGCGGGGTGGCCGGCTGGTCACCGCGCAGAAGCTCGGCACTTGGCTCGAGGTTTCCGAACGCACCATTTACCGCGACATAGCCGACCTGCAGTCGACCGGCGTGCCGATCGACGGCGAAGCAGGCGTCGGCTACATGATGAGGGAGGGTTTCGACCTTCCACCGCTGATGTTCACACGTGACGAGATCGTGGCGCTGGTTGCCGGCGCCCGGATGGTGCGCGCCTTTGGTGGCGCCGCGATGGCAAGGGCCGCCGACGAGGCGCTGGTCAAGATCGGCGCAGTGCTGCCCGATACCGAAAAGGACCGCATCGCCCGCACCGAGATCCACACCCCGATGTGGGTGGTGAGCGATGCCGCGCGCGAGGCGATCGACCTCATCGAGCGCGCCGTCGAGAAACGCCAGGTGCTGACCATCGACTATTCCGACGAGGCCGGCCGCGGCACCGCGCGCGACATCAGGCCCTTGGGCCTGTGGTTTTGGGGCAAGGTCTGGACCCTGGTCGCCTGGTGCGAGATGCGTGACGATTTCCGCGCCTTCCGCATCGATCGCATCGCCTCGGTCGTCATCGCCGGCCGCGTCTTCAAGCCTGAGCGCGGCAAGCAGCTTGCCGATTTCTACCGCGCCGTCGAGCGCAGCGAGGATTACGGCATGGCGCCTGACCGCGCCGCGCGGACATGACTTTCCTCCCAAGCCATTGTCCAACAAAAAAGCCCGCGCGAGCGGGCTTTTTTGTTGAGCGCCATCGATGCATGTCCCCCAGAAAGTGCGCAGCGGGTCCGGGACAACGGCATGCAAAACAAACCTGAAGCGCGTCGCGTGAAGCGTTTCGCGACGCGTTTTTGGCTTACTCCTGGTCCTCGTCCTCGTCCTTGTCCTTCGACTTGAGTGCCGAAAGCTTGGCGAAGACGGCGTTGGCGTCGAGTTCGGCATCCTCGTCCTTCGGCTTCTCGGGCGCCGGCACCAGCCGTTCGGTGAGTGCCGCTGGCAGCAGCGTGTCGCCGACGGGCTGCGCCGGCTCGCGGCCGCGCGAGGCCCGGTTGACTTCGAGGTCGAGGTCGATCTGCGAGGTGAGGCCGAGCGTCACCGGATCCATCGGCTGCAGATTGACCGAATTCCAATGCTTGCGTTCACGAATCTGCTCGATGGTCGACTTGGTCGTGCCGACAAGACGCGAGATCTGTGCGTCCTTGAGTTCCGGATGGTTGCGCACCAGCCAGAGGATAGCGTTCGGGCGGTCCTGGCGCTTCGAAAGCGGCGTGTAACGGGGACCCTTGCGCTTCGATTCCGGCACGCGAACCTTGGGGTCGGACAGTTTGAGCCGGTGGTTCGGGTCCTTCTCGCTGCGTGCGATCTCGTCGCGGGTGAGCTGGCCAGTCATGATCGGATCCATGCCCTTGATGCCCTGCGCCGACTCGCCGTCGGCGATCGCCTTGACCTCCAGCGGATGCAGCCCGCAGAATTGCGCGATCTGCTCGAAGGAGAGCGCGGTGTTGTCGACCAGCCAGACAGCGGTCGCCTTGGGCATCAGCAGCGAATTGGCCATATCAAAAATCCTTCTCGTTCGCCCGCGTTCCCGCGCGGGCGGTGGTTTTAGAGCCACCAAATGGGAAATTCGCGGCCTATATAAACGCTCCCTCACATTTTCGCAATGTTTTTGGGAAGGAGCCGATTTGCCAAAAGTGCCACAGCGTCCTTTGCGTGTCCGAAAGGACGCGCGGCGCTGTATGTCGCCCAAAAGTGCGCGGCGGTTTTGGGACAACGGCATGTATAAAACAAAGGCTTAAAAGCGCGTCGCTCGAATCCGTATCGACGCGGCGTGCTTTAAGCCCCCGAAAAGACAAAACCCGCCGGACAGGGTCCAGCGGGTTCGGAACCGGAGACAAGCAAGCGTCTCCACGGCTCTGGCTTCTCCTCGCGGCCCCGGCCTTGCGGCCGGGGCGCTGCGATCAAAGAGCCTGGCGGGCGATGCGCTCGATGTCGCCACGGTTGATGCCGAGGTCGCTCAGCTGGCGGGCATTGAGCTTGTTCAACTCGCGCACGGTTTCGTTGTACATGCGCCACTTACGGAAAGCACTGATCGGGTTCATGATGGTTCTCCAGTCGTTTGGTCAAATCGTTTGATGCCGCTTAAATAGGCACGTCTGCCCACAAATTGAACGGACGCTTTTGCATGGCCGCAATGCGTTTTGTGCAATGCAGCATTAAGCCTTTGTTCAGCTTGGAGATGGGGGCATTCGCCGACCTCAGGATGGGTCGAGATTCAGGTCAGGCCGAGCCGAGAATAATGGCTTCCGAGAACCGGCCTACGCCGACCGTAGCTTTCTTAGAGCGGAGACACTTATGAGGGCTTCGGCCGGCGAAGGCCTGAGCGGCGCGTACGTGAAGCACCGGAAGCACCGGAAGTCATTGTTCGCAGGCCGGCCTCACCTGAATATCGACCCATCCTAGCCGACGTCGAGGACGATCTTGCCTATATGCTCGCCCTCTTCCATGCGCTCATGCGCCCGCCAGGCTTCCGTCAGCGGAAAGATCATGTCCATGACGGGGGCCACTTTTCGCGTCCCGAGCAGCGGCCACACCTGCGCTTCGAGCGCGGCCGCTATCGCCGCCTTGAACTCGACGGTGCGTGGGCGAAGCGTCGAGCCGGTATGTGTCAGCCGTTTCACCATGATCTTTGAAAAGTCGGCGCTGGCCACGGCACCGGCCTGCACCGCGATCTGGACGATGCGCGCTTCAACGGCCGCGGCATCGTAGTTGCGCCCGACATAGTCGCCGCCGACCATGTCGAGGATGACGTCGGCACCCTTCCTGTCGGTCGCATCCTTGACCGCGGCGACAAAATCCTCCTCGCGGTAATTGATCGCCCGGTCGGCGCCGAGCTTCAGGCAGGCGTCACATTTCTCCTTGCTGCCGGCGGTGGTGATGACATAAGCGCCGAACGCCGAGGCGAGCTGGATTGCGGTGGTACCGATGCCGGACGAGCCGCCATGGACAAGCAGAGTCTCGCCCTTCTTCAGCCCGCCGCGCTCGAACACATTGTGCCAGACGGTGAAGTAGTTTTCCGGAACCGCCGCGGCCTCCGAATGCGTAAAGCCTGCCGGCAGCGGCAGCACGCTGCCCGCATGCACCTTGACATATTCGGCATAGCCGCCGCCCGGCGTCAGCGCGCAGACCCGGTCGCCGATGCGCCAGCGCGATATCTCGTCGCCGAGCGCCGCGATTTCGCCCGAAGCTTCGAGGCCGGGCAAGTCGGAAGCGCCGGGCGGCGGCGGATAGGCGCCTTTGCGCTGCTGCACGTCCGGCCGGTTGACGCCGGCCGCATGCACCCGGATCAGCACTTCGCCCGGACCGGGCACGGGCACGTCGCGGGTTTCCGGCTTCAGCACCTTGGGACCGCCGGGCTGCGAGATCGCGATGGCCGTCATCTTCGCCGGTATCTCGTGATTGTTTGACATGGCTTTCCCGTTTCCTCGAATTTGTGCCGTCGCTCGCGGTTTGCATCGGCGCCCCTGCCCTATGTATGCTGATTGCCAAATCAGGCAAATGGCCAAGTAAGGGAGGAGCGACGATGGCTATCTTCGACGACGAACCCAGGAAAAAGCCCCGCCCGCACGAGATCGGCCAGAACTTGTCGCTGCTGTCCGCCGGCGAATTGTCGGAGCGCATCGCATTGCTGCGCGACGAGATCGCCAGACTGGAAGCCGAACTGACCGCCAAAGGCACAACCAAATCCGCCGCTGAGGCCTTATTTCGCCGCGGATAGATGTCCGGCCTGCGCGCCCGCCGCCGAAAAGCCCGAATAAGCCTGTCTCCAGACCCTGCGCCCGAACCCGGATCAAGCGATGTTTGCAACCTACCGACCGATCCTCTCGCTGCTTCGCGGCACGGCGTTCCTGCTGGCGGCATCCGGCCTGCACGGCCTGCTTTTGCCGTTGCGCGGCCAGTTGGAAGGCTTTTCGACCGCATCGCTCGGCCTGATGGGCACCGCCTGGGCCGGCGGCTTCGTCGCCGGCTGTTTCTTCGCACCGCGCCTTGTACGCCGCGCCGGCCATGTCAGGGCCTTCGGCGCCTTCGCCGCGTCGGGCGCGATCGTCGCGCTGCTCACCGGCCTCATCATCGACGAATATTTCTGGATTCTGTTGCGCGCCTTCACCGGCTTCACCATGGCCGGCGCCTTCATGGTCATCGAGAGCTGGCTGAACGAGAAGGCCACCAACGAGAACCGCGGCACGGTCTTCGGTCTCTATATGATGGTCACCTACGCTTCGATCATGGGCGGCCAGATGATCGTTGCCGGCGGCGACGTGCGGTCGGCCTCGCTGTTCATGATCACCGGCATCCTGTTTTGTCTCTCGCTTATTCCGACGGCTGTGTCGACGCAGTCGCATCCGAAGCCCCTGCAGGACGTCAAGCTCGACGTCAAAGGCCTTTACGCGAATTCACCGGTGTCCGCGGTGGCCTGCCTTCTGATCGGCATCGCCAACGGTGCCTGGGGCACGCTGGGCGCCGTCTACGGCGCCCGTATCGGCATATCGACCGCGGAGATCGCGTTGATGATGAGCCTTGTGGTCGTCGCCGGCGCCGCAATGCAGCTTCCGGCCGGGCGCCTTTCCGATACAACCGATCGACGCTTCGTGCTCGCCGGCGCGGCCTTCGGCGCGGCTCTGATCGCGGCGCTGATCTTCCTGATCGCGCCGCGTTCGGGTGTGTTCGTCATCGTGCTGACCGCCGCCTACGGCGCCTTCGCCTACACGCTCTATTCGATCGCCGTCGCGCATGCCAACGACCACGCCCGCTCCGAGGACTTCGTCAAGGTTTCCGGCGGCCTGCTCTTGCTCTACGGCTTCGGCACGATGATCGGCCCGCTTTTGGCCGCGGCCTTGATGGGTTCGGTGCGTCCGGAGGGACTTTTCATTGCCACCGCGCTCGCGCATCTCAGTCTCGCCGGCTACACGCTGCTGCGCATCCGCGCTCGCGCGCCGGTGCCGATCGAAAACCGCGATGCCTTCAAGACTCAGCCCGCGGACCGCGCGGTCACACCTGAGGCATTGCGGCTCGACCCGCGCAGAAAGGTTGAAACCGACGGTTGAGATTTGGAAAACTTTGCCCCACAAATAAAGGCATGATCTTTTCCGATGCCTTCGTGGCGATCGCCGATCCGAACCGGCGCTATCTCTTGGAAGAACTCCGGCGCGGCCCGAAGACGGTGAACGAATTGGCGGCCGGATTGCCAGTCTCACGCCCGGCCGTTTCTCAACATCTCAAAGTCCTGCTCGACGCCGGCCTTGTCAATGCCAAGGCCAAAGGCACAAGGCGCGTCTATACCGTCAGCACCGCCGGTTTCCTCAGGCTCAACATCTGGCTCGACCAGTTCTGGGAAACAGCGCCCGGCGAATAATGTCTGGCCGCCGTAGATGGCATCGTCATAGGAGCTGGTGAACGTGAAATCGTCCGCCAGCATGGCCCGCGACTAAATTAGCCGTCGTTGTAGGGGAATAACTTGAAATAGGGCTGCGCTTCCTCGATGACGCGGGCGAAGGACGAGCGCGCGAGCAGCCGGTCGTGATAGCGTTTGACGGCCGGGAATTTGTCGCCGAACGGCTCGACCTTGTTGGCGTAGAACAGCGCCGGCGAGGCGGCGCAGTCTGCCATCGTAAAGGTTTCGCCTACGGCCCAGGTCCTTCCCGTCATCTCCTCTTCGATAATGGCGTAGGAATTGCGGAGTTGCGCGCGAGCCTCCTCGACCCCGAACGGATCGGTCTTGTCCTTTGGCCGCAGCCTGTCGCCGACGATCTTCTGCATCGGATGCTGCATATAGAAATCGTAGAAACGGTCCGCCTGGCGGACTTGGAGGGCGACATCGACATCGGCGGGAATGAGCTCGACCGGCCCGGGATAATGCGCGGCGAGATATTCGATGACGATGGTCGATTCCAACACCGTGCGGTCCCGCGCATCGTCGCGCAAGGCAGGCATCTTGCCTGTCGGCGACACTTTCAGGAAAGCCGCGCGCGAGGCGTCGTCGCCGAGGTCGACAATGACCGGTTTGAAGGGCGTGTCGTTTTCGTAGAACGCAATCAGCGGCTTCCAGCAGAAGGATGCCAGCGGGTGGAAATGCAGCGTCAGGGACATTCTGGCTCTCGTCGTCGTTGCAGATTCAAAACCTGAAGCAGTTACTTTGCCGCGTGGCGGTCCCGTCAAGGGCGGGATCACTGATGTGTGGCGGAAGCCATCACTGTGTGGCCAAGCCATCACGGGTGCGTCGCGATGGCTTCGACGATTTGCGGCCAGTCGTCGCGGTGCAGTTCGTGACCGCCGCGTTCGATCCACACCAGCCTTGCGGCGGGAACGGCCTCGGCAAGCGCTTCTCCATGCTCGATCGGGAAGATCGGATCGGCGGTGCCGTGGACGACGAGCAGCGGCACGCGGAGATCCCGCACCGTCCGCTGCGGGCCGCCGCCCTTGAGCAGGAAATGATTGGTCGCGCTGGCGAGGCCGCCGGAGCGGTCGTAATCCTCCTCGATCATCGCGCGCGTCCGTTTCTCGTCGAACGGATGGAGCGTGCTGGCGATCGCGCGAGCGTCCTTGACCATGAAGTCGAGCACCTGCCCCCGGTTCGACCAGTCGAGGTCGGCGCGTTCCGCCGAATGCTGATTGTAGGCTTCGGTCGTTCCGGGCAGAGCGGAGGTATCGACGCCGAGCGGCGAGCTGCTGATCACGGTGAGCGCGTTGACGCGTTCGGGATATTTCAGCGCCACGCTCTGCGCGATCATGCCGCCCATCGACATGCCGGCGACATGCGCCTTGGCGACGCCATGGTCATTGAGCACACGCACGGCATCGTCCACAAGGTCCTCGAATGTGTAGGGCGGCGCACCGGGCGGATATTTCGTCGACAGGCCGGTATCGCGGTTGTCGTAGCGGGTGACGAAACGGTCGCGCTCGGCAAGTTGCCTACAGAAGGCTTCCGGCCACCACTGCATCGACGCCATCGCACCCATTATCAGAAGGATTGCCCGATCCGCCGGGTCACCGAACGCCTGAGAGACGATTTCAGGACGCTGTGTCGACTTCGTCATAGGTACCTCCAATCTGATTGCATTTTGCAATCAGTTGCGCGATACTAAGACCGATATCATAATGCAACTGGTTTTTGGAGATCGTTATGAAGACCGAGCATCGATCCGGCTGCCCGATCAATCTGTCGCTCGAGGTCTTTGGCGACCGCTGGAGCCTGATCATCCTGCGCGACATGATCTTTGGCGGAAAGCGCCATTTCCGCGAATTGCTCAACGGCTCGCTGGAGGGCATCGCCTCCAACATCCTTGCCGACCGGCTGAAGCGGCTGATGGAGCTTGGCATGCTGACCAAGGCCGACGATCCCAGCCACAAGCAGAAGGCGATCTACAGCCTGACCGAGATGGCGATCACGCTGGTGCCGATCATGGCGCATCTCGGCGCCTGGGGGCGCATCTGGCTGCCGGTCACGGAAGAACTGTCGATCCGCGCCGACCTGCTCGAAAAGGGCGGTCCACCGCTATGGGAGCAGTTCATGGACGAGTTGCGCCACGAACATCTGGGCGCGCCGTCGAAGACGCCACCAGGAACACTGACGGTGCGCCAGCAACTGCGCGCTGCCTACGAGGAAGTGGTCGCGCGAAAGGCCGAAACGACGGCAGGTTGAGGCGGGGCGAAGAACTTCGTCATTCCAGGGCGAAGCAGGAGCGAAGCTCCGTCGCGAAGACCCTGGAATCCATGCCGTTACCTTCGCCAAGGAGTACAGCGGAGCAGAATTCTGCCCCGCAGCAGCGCTTCCAAGTCACGGAATAGATTCTATGGTCTGCGCCACGTCGCTGCGCTCCTTGCTCCGCCATAGAATGACGACGCGATCAATGTGCTGCGCCAATCGCGAAGTCATGCGATCAGAAATTCTATGCCTTATCTCAGTTCAGGTTGATGTCCCTGCTTGCCGACCGCATCGACACAGAGAAGCCGGCCAGCACGTCGAACAGCGCGATGACCATCAGCGTGAAAAAGACGGAGTGTGCCGCGCCCTTCACCAGCAGGAACTCGACCAGGAAGGCAATGAAGACCAGCGTCGACAACAGATGATCCAGGATCGAGGCATTGGTCGTGCGCACCGATTTCGAGATTTCGACGAACAGGAAGATCAGCCCGATCAGCACCATCAGGTCGCCGAGCGTCATCGAGAAGACGCCGCCCGACATCATCCGGAACGAGAACATCTCGATCATCCAGGGATCGTCGCCACCGCCGAACAATCCGAGCAGTCCGAGATTGTAGAGGACGAAGGGTACGATCAGCAGCGGGATGGCACCGAACATCTGGGCGACTCCAATGGGGCACCCCTTTTGTAAAATCCGCGGCAAGCGCGCCGTCAAGGTTTTTCGCTGGCGGCAGCGAACACGCTGTAAGACCTAATGAAATAACGATGTCAGCAGGTTGTCCGGCTGCCTTTCAGCCAGGCGTGCCCATCCAGCACGAAGCCATTCCCAGTCGCCAAAAACAAAAGACCGGCCAGAAGCCGGTCTTTTGAAACGTCACGAACCGTGGAAGCTTCTCAGCTTTCCTTCGGCTCCAGCACCTGGCGGCCGCGATACATGCCGGTCTTCAGGTCGATGTGGTGCGGACGGCGCATCTCGCCGGAATTCTTGTCCTCGACATAGGTCGGGGCCTTGAGGGCGTCGGCCGAGCGGCGCATGCCGCGCTTCGAGGGAGAGGTTTTTCTTTTTGGAACGGCCATGGATATGCTCCACTACATGGTCAAAATGCCCCGGCAACCCTCGCGAAAGGGCCGCATCGAGGCCATAATCTGAGAAAGTCGGGTGCCTATACACGCCTTACGCAGTTTTGGCCAGCGTTGCCCGCGAATTTTTTTGAGCCGGCACCGCTCCGTCCTAATCCAGGCAACCGACATACGCGACCGATCGACTGGCGCGCCGCTCGATCAGCGAGGCCAGCCGCCGCAAGCCCGGCCCCGGCTTGGCCGGATTGCGCGTGATCGGATTGGGCAAGCTGACGGCAAGCAGGGCTGCCTGCCTTCGCGACAATTGCTTGGCCGAGACCCCGAAATGATGCCGGGCGGCGGCCTCGATGCCGTAAATGCCCGGCCCCCATTCGGCGATGTTGAGATAGATTTCCATGATGCGCCGCTTCGACATCACCGCATCGAAATAGACGGCCAAGGGCAGTTCGACCACCTTGCGCACGCTGCCCAGCGGCCGCGACCACAGGAAAAGGTTCTTCACCGTCTGCATGGTGATGGTGGAGGCACCGCGCGTCGCCTCGCCGGCCAGCGCATCGTCGACCACGCCGCGCAATTCGCCGAGGTCGACACCGCGATGGAAGCAGAACTGCCCGTCCTCCGACATGATCACCGAATGCGCCAGCACCGGCGCGACGTCGTCTATCGACACCCAGCGTCGGTCGTAGCCGGAAAAGGTCACGAGGTCCTTCAGCATCAGCGTCGAGATCGGATGCACGAAGGACGGCAGATAAAGGAACGTGAGCACGACCGGGATAGCCGCCAGCACGAACGCCACGACCAGGCCACGCCGGACGATGCGCTTCATACCAGCGCGGTTCAGGCGCCGCGGCCGCGCCATGTCCAGCCCTTCGATTTCATGTTCGACGATCGGTTCCGTCAAGCCGCCCCACCCGTGCCTCGCCCCCTCCGGCATAAAGGCGCGCGCCTGCTTGCGCAATGTCTGAGTGTCGGCTACCGCTCCCGGCCATGAGCAAAGACGACCAGATCGCCTTCGAATCCGCGCTTTTCGTGCGCGCCGCCGCGGTCGAAACACAGCTGCGGCGGATCCTCGATGCGCGCCCGCTTCCCAGCGAAATCGCGCGGCCCGAGCGCCTGATGGCGGCGATGCGCCATGGCGTGCTCAATGGCGGCAAGCGGCTGCGCCCTTTTCTGGTCATGGAAAGTGCCGCGCTGTTTTCGGCCGACAATGATGCGGCGCTGCGCGTCGCCGCGGCACTCGAATGCGTGCACTGCTATTCGCTGATCCACGACGACCTGCCGGCCATGGACGACGACGATCTGCGCCGCGGCCAACCGACCGTGCACAAGGCCTTCGACGAGGCGACCGCGATCCTCGCCGGCGACGCGCTGCTGACCCTGGCCTTCGACATCATCGCCGACGAGGCGACCGCGCTATCGGCCGAACGCCGGGCAGCGCTCGTGCTGGCGCTGGCGCGCGCGGCCGGCGCCGGCGGCATGGTCGGCGGCCAGATGCTCGATCTCGAAGCCGAGCGCAGACGGCCGGACGAGGCGGGCATCATCACGTTGCAGGCGATGAAGACGGGCGCGCTGATCCGCTTCGCCTGCGAGGCCGGGGCGATCGTCGGAGGCGCGCCGCCCGCCGACCGCGAGAGGCTGGCCGAGTTCGGCTCGGCGATCGGCCTTGCCTTCCAGCTCGCCGACGACTTGCTCGACCTGACCGCCGACGCCAAGCAGATGGGCAAGGCGACGAACAAGGATGCCGCCGCCGGCAAGGCGACGCTTGCCGCGCTGCACGGACCCGACTGGGCGCGCGGCCAGCTCCACGGCCTGATCGACCAGGCGCATGGATTGCTTGAGCCTTACGGCGAGCAGGCGGAGTTGCTGAAGGCGGCGGCGACGTTCGTGGCGGCGCGAAATAGCTGAACTGTAGCACAGACAGACGACGCCAGCCCGGCCCCGATCCGATCGTCACAGCCTTGCCTGGGCGAAAATGCGGGATGCCCACTCCAGGAAAGCGCCTAGAGCAATTCCAGGAAAAGTGTGAGCGGTTTTCCGTCCGGAATTGCGTCAAAATCAAGAGATAGAGCGGTTCGCCGTTTCCGTGAAACGGTGAAACGCTCTAGTTCCCCGACACAGGGATTTTGAAAGGTTGCCGTTTGTTTTGGTAAGGTTTTTCCGTTCATTTCCGTGAAATCAGCGCAAACGCCGGGATTTGGTCGAGGCCGCCGCAACGTCGTCATTCTATGGCGGAGCAAGGAGCGAAGCGACGCGGCGCAGACCATAGAATCCATGCCGTGACTTGGAAGCGCCGCAACGGCGCTGAATTTTGCTCCGTTGCACGCCTTGGCGAAGGTAACGGCATGGATTCTAGGGTCTTCGCGACGGAGCTTCGCTCCTGCTCCGCCCTAGAATGACGATCGCGGTGGGCGTTTTGGCCAATCTCCAAGGCATGCCACCTGCTAACGCAAACAGAGCCGACCGGTCAAAATCCCTGTGCAGTGCCACTAGCAGCGGAGCAAGCTGCCGGGTCTGCGGATAGAGCGTCGACAACGGCTCTGATTGATTGTTCGTCCTATCCGAATACTCCTGTCAGCAGCGGGTGATTATCCGGCATCCGCAGCAATCTATATCCGCTCCAGGACAACGAACGGAGCCGTCCGATGATGGCCTCGGCGACTTCCTCTGTCGTGAAATCCAACCCGAAAGGAACCTGGAAATGCCCTTTGCCAACTTCAAGATGCCCGAGGCCGCCCTCACAAAGACCCAGAAGGAAGACCTCATCCACAAGACCACGCAGATGTTTGTCGACTATTTCGGCGAAGCTGTGCGCCCCTACCCATGGTGCTGATCGAAGACGTTCCCGACGGAGGTTACGGCCGCGCCGGCGAAGTCTTCATTCTTCCCGACGCTTACCGGGCGAAGGATGCTGCCTGATTTGAACGGTGCGAGTAGCCTGCCGCGAGTTGACACACCGACACACCCGGCCATCGCCCGCCACCAACGAAATCTTAATGTAAATCGAGCGTAATCCCGACCATTAAAATTGTGCGTATGTGTTGGGGTTGCGCATGCCGGAATACTCTTCCTTCCTTCGGTCGATCCGGATCCGCTACATTTCGGGATTGCTGATCTTCGCGCTGGCCTCGGCCACGGTGATGTATGCGCTCAACCGTGTGAATTCCTTTCGTCACGAGGTCGATGCGCTCAGCGGCAATTTCGTCATCTTCGCCCGCGACCTGCGCAACGCCACCAGTTTCGCCGAGACGACCGGTACCGCCTGGCGCAGCGAGACGCGAGACGCGCTGGCGACCGCCGCGCGCGGCCATTCCGAACGCCTGACGGGCGAGATCGAGCGCCTGAACGCCGAGCTTGCCGCGATCAGGCCGCGCCTGTCCAGGAACACCACCAATGCGCTGGATACCGCTTCGGTGAATGACGACCTGTTCTGGTCGGCGCGCGACATGGTGCGCAACTTCAACCTGATGTCGGCGGCCCAGAAGGTCGACGAATGGAGCTATCGCGAAATCCGCAACCAGAACGATCTCTTCGCCCAGCCGATGCTGGTGAAGGTGCGCACCACGCTCGACGACGAGCGTCGCCTCGCCGACGCTTCCAACGACAGGCTGCTGTTGGGGGCGAGCGGGCTGCTGTTTGCGGTGCTCGCCATTGCCGCGATCTGGATCTTCCGGCCGATGGAGACTGCGATCCGCCGCGCCTTCGCAGCGAGCGCCGCATCGCTGTTCAAGGCCGAGGCCGCCGACCGCGCCAAGTCCGAATTCCTCGCCAATATGAGCCATGAGATCCGTACGCCGATGAACGGCGTGCTCGGCATGGCCGAGCTGCTCGCCAAGACCGAGCTGACGCCGCGCCAGAAAACCTTCACCGACGTCATCGTCAAATCCGGCAACGCGCTGCTCACCATCATCAACGACATTCTCGATTTCTCGAAGATCAATGCCGGCCAGCTGACGCTCGACCCAGCCCCCTTCCGCCTGGCCGAAGCGGTCGAGGACGTGGCGACGCTGGTGTCGGCGCGCGTCGCCGAAAAGAACCTGGAGCTGATCGTGCGCGTCGACCCGCGCCTGCCGGCCTTCGTCGTCGGCGATGCCGGGCGCTTCCGCCAGATCGTCACCAACCTGCTCGGCAACGCCGTGAAGTTCACCGAGAAGGGCCATGTCTTGGTCGATGTCGGCGGCGATGTCGTCGGCGGCGTAGTCCAGCTCAAGGTCCGCGTGGAGGATACCGGCATCGGCATTCCGGCCGAAAAGCTGCAAAGCGTGTTCGAGAAATTCGCCCAGGTCGACGGCTCCTCGACCCGCCGCCACGAAGGCACCGGACTCGGCCTTGCGATCGGCGCCCGGCTTGTCGACCTGATGGGCGGCAAGATCGGCGTCGAAAGCGAGATCGGCCGTGGCTCCGTCTTCTGGTTCGCCGTGCCGCTGCCGGTGCACGACCAGCAGGCGCGCGACGAGCTCGTCCCGGTCGATGTCACCGGCGCCCGGGTGCTGGTCATCGACGACAATCCGGTCAACCGCGAGATCCTGCTCGAGCAGCTCAGAAGTTGGAGCTTCGACTGCGCGGCCGCCGAAAGCGGCGCCGTCGGCCTTGCCTTCCTCGACCGCGCCTGCCAGCTCGGCGCCTCGGTCGACTGCATCATCCTCGATTACCAGATGCCCGGCATGAACGGCGCCGATGTCGCCAGGGCGATCGCCGCCGACAGCCGGCTTTCCTCCATTCCCGTCGTGCTGCTCACCTCGGTCGACCAGGTCGATTTCGGCCGGATGGTGATCGATTTCGGCATCGTCGCGCATCTCACCAAGCCGGCGCGTTCGGCGGTGCTGCTCGGCACGGTGATCTCCGCCATCCAGAAGGCGCGCACGCAAGGCGCCAAGGCGCATTTCGTGCGCGAGCCGGTCGCGGTCCAGGCAGCCCCGCCGGCCTTCACCGTCATCCGCGGCCCGTCCGTTCCGGTCCCGGCCGCGCCGGAATCGACCGCCGCGCCGAGCGGCCCGATCGACATCCTGATCGCCGAGGACAATGATGTGAACCAGCTGGTCTTCGGCCAAATCCTCAACGGTTTCGGTCTCAGCTACCGCATCGCCGGCAACGGCCGCACGGCGGTCGAGATGTACCGCTCACTGCGCCCGCGCCTGGTGCTGATGGACGTCTCCATGCCGGAGATGAACGGCTATGAGGCGACGCGCGCCATCCGTGCCATCGAGGAGCACAACGGCGATCACACCCCGATCATCGGCGTCACCGCGCATGCGCTCAAGGGCGACCGCGAAAAATGCATCGAGGCCGGCATGGACGATTATCTGCCGAAGCCGGTGTCGCCCGACCGCCTCGGCGCCAAGATCGGCACCTGGCTCAGCGAGACAGTGGCGGCGAAGACGGCGTAAGGCTGGTCGCGACCAACGACCTACCGCCGAGTTCCTTCGCCCCCCTCTGGCCTGCCGGCCATCTCCCATTTGGGGGGAGATTGGCAGTTTCGGCGCCTCGCTAGTCCCCACCGTTGGAGATTGGCGAAAGCAGATGTCACGGCCAATCTCCCCCCTTGTGGGGGAGATGTCCGGCAGGACAGAGGGGGGCGCTGTGCCGCCAGCGTCGCCAAGTAATCCCATGCAGCCTCACCGGTTGCGCAGCACCACGCAGGCGCCGCCGACGCTTTGCAGCTGGTTGCAGATGCCGTTGGCCTCGCTGCGCGAGTCGGCGCCGATCCTGACCGCATAGATGCCGCGCCGGCCGATCGGCGTGCGCACCCGGCTGACCACCGGGTCATGGCTGGCAAGCAAGGCCGGGAACCGGCCCCTGACCCTCAGCCATTGGCCGATCGCCGCCGATCGGCGGAAATTGCCGGCCACCTGGACACCCCAGGGCTTCACGTTGATCGAGGCCATGGCAACGGTCCGCGACATGATCACCGGCAGCCTGCGACAGGCGACCGCGAAGCTCATCTTCGGGTCGAGCGGCTGGACGGTGCCGGCGTAGGACTTGTCCGAGAACTTGTCGACGGGTTCGCCCATGACGTCGAAGACATAGCTTTCCGTCTCCATCGGCAGGAAGCCGCCTGAGGCGAGCCAGCGCGACACCCGGTTCTCGCCGGCATTGTAGGCCGCCGCCGCGAGGCCGAGATTGCCGTAGCCTGCCTTCATCTCGGCAAGATATTTCGCCGAGGCGGGGATGGCCTGCTCAATGTCGAAGGAGTTGGCCAGGCCGCGCATCTTGGCGGTGCCCGGCATGAATTGCGCGATGCCTTCGGCGCCGACCGGGCTCACCGCGTTCGGATCGAAGCGGCTTTCCTTCCAGATCAGCCTGGCGAAGAAATCCTTGGGCAGGCCATTCCGTTGGGCCTGGGTCTCGATCAGATCGCAGACGCGGGAGATCAGCCGTTTTGCGGCCGATTGCGACTGCGGTGGATCGGCGAATGCCGGACCGGCAAGTATCAGCGCGCAAGTCAGGATCAGTGCCGCCCTGAACATGCGCTGCATGGGCTTATTCCGCGGCGGCTTTGCCGTGTCCGTACCGCTGCTCGATATAGTCGGCGACCATCTTCTCGAAATCCTGCGCGATCGAGGGGCCGCGCAGCGTCGCCGCCTTCTTGCCGTCGATGAAGACGGGCGCCGTCGGCGTCTCGCCTGTGCCGGGCAGAGATATGCCGATATCGGCATGCTTGGATTCGCCGGGGCCGTTGACGATGCAACCCATCACCGCGACCTTGAGGTTCTCGACGCCAGGATATTTTTCGCGCCACACCGGCATGTTCTTGCGGATATCGGCCTGGATGCTTTGGGCGAGCTCCTGGAACACGGTAGAGGTCGTGCGGCCGCAGCCGGGGCAGGCCGCCACGATCGGCACGAACTGCCGGAAGCCCATCGTCTGCAGGAGTTCCTGCGACACCTGCACCTCGCGGGTACGGTCGCCATTCGGCTCCGGCGTCAGCGAGATGCGGATCGTGTCGCCTATGCCTTGCTGCAAGAGGATGCCCATCGCGGCGGACGAGGCAACGATGCCCTTGGTGCCCATGCCGGCCTCGGTCAGGCCGAGATGCAGCGCGTGGTCGGAACGCGTCGCAAGCTCGGTATAGACGGCGATCAGGTCCTGCACGCCGCTGACCTTGGCCGACAGGATGATCTTGTCGCGGCCAAGCCCGATCTCTTCGGCCATCTCGGCCGACAGGATCGCCGACTGCACGATCGCCTCGCGCGTGACTTCCTGCGCGGTGAGCGGCGAGCCCTGGGCCTGGTTGTCGTCCATCAGCCGGGTCAGCAGCTCCTGGTCGAGCGAGCCCCAGTTGACGCCGATGCGCACCGGCTTGTCGTATCTGATCGCCATCTCGACGATCGCCGCGAACTGGCGGTCCTTCTTGTCCTTGAAGCCGACATTGCCGGGATTGATGCGGTATTTCGCCAGCGCCTCGGCGCAGGCCGGGTGATCGGCAAGCAGCTTATGCCCGATATAGTGGAAGTCGCCGACCAGCGGCACGTCGATGCCAAGCCGCAACAGCCGCTCGTGGATGCGCGGAACCGCCGCCGCACTTTCGTCGCGGTCGACCGTGATGCGCACGATCTCGGAGCCGGCACGATGCAGCGCCGCTACCTGGGCGACCGTCTGATCGACATCGGCCGTGTCGGTGTTGGTCATCGACTGCACGACCACCGGCGCGCCGCCGCCGACGATCACGCCGCCGACCGAAACGCCGACCGACGCGCGCCGCGGGAAGGGAGAAGAAAAATATCCGGTCATGCCGGCCGCCTTCATCTGGGAGTTCCGGGCATGAGGTGGCGGACCAAAGATGGCTTGTCAATGGCAAGCGACCGCCAACATCCGCAAATCGGCCACGCTTGATCGGAGACCGTTCGGACAATAACGGCGTGCCGGGCCGCAAGACGCAAGCCCAAACTTTCCGGTGATTTCAGTTAAAAACACCAAGCCGGTGGCAGTTCTTGCCACCGGGAGACTTCACCGCGGCGGGTTGCGGTGATGGTGCCTGGAAGAGCTTCAGTGCGTGGTCGGGCTTCCCTTCAGCTTTTCAATCTCGTCCTTGATTGCCAGCTTGCGTCGCTTGAGATTCACGATTTCGAGGTCGTCGACCGAAGGATGGTTCATCGCATCGGTGAGCTCGCGCTCGATGTCACCGTGTTTCCGCTGCAACTCATCAAGATGGGATGCAAGAGACATGATTGGTTCTCCCTTTCATGGTTTCCTCGATTGCAGCCGTCGCAGGCGCGTCCACCGCAGGTTGCGACTGTGACGGCACAATGACAGTTTGCCACCAACCGATCTCGATGTCGAATGCCACGTGGTAGCATTCCACGACAAAGTGAAATGTGATAAGGGCTGCGCGCCGGTCGCAAACCCACGAGTCACAAACCCGACCGGTCCCGCCCAAACAGCCCGATTGGGCGATGCATACGCAGACGGTAGATAATGTCCGAACAGGAACAGGCTGAAATACGCCTCGAATATTCCCGGCTCAAACAAGAACACGCCGATTTCGACGCCGCCATCAACGCGATGATCGCCACGGGCTGCGACCCGCTTCAGATCCAGCGCATGAAGAAGAAGAAGCTGTTGCTGAAGGACCGGCTGTCGGCGCTGGAAGACCGCATCATTCCCGACATCATCGCCTAAGCGGAACTCCCGGTTAATGCTTGTCGCCCAAAAGTGCGCAGCGGTTTTGGGATAACGGCATGTATCAAAACAAGGACTTAAAGCGCGTCGCCTGAATCCGTTTCATCGCGACGCGATTTAAGCTCACGAGGTCGAAAGCCGCGCCGCGCGTTCGCGCAACAACGGCAGCAGCTCTCCCGTTCGCTCTGCCGAGGTGTCGATCGGCACGACCAGGCACATCGTCGCCTCTACCTTGCCAGGGGCCGAGAAAACGGGCGCTGCAAGGCACTTGGTGTAGGCATCGACCAGGCCTGAGGTGACGCAATAGCCGGTGACGCGCGCCCGCGCGATATCGTCGATGAAATCGTCGAGTTCGAGCTTGCGGCCGTCGGGCAGCACGAGATCGTCTTGCGTGACCATCGCTTCGATCTGGCTGCGATCGAGGCCTGCAAGCAGCAGGCGGCCCGAGGCGGTCCAGGGCAGCGGGATCTGCAGGCCGGTGGCCGAGCTGATGCGGAATGGTCTGGTGCCCGGGCTGGAATGGACAATCGTGTAGCGGCCGCTCTGCAGCATGCAGAGTTCGGACGTCTCGCCGGTCTCGCGCGACAGCGTGTCGACCTCCTGGCGGCCGCGCCTGAGCAGGTCGTTGCCGCGCATATAGGCCATTCCATAGAGATAGAGCTTCTTGCCGAAATAGACGCGATTGCCGTCGCCGGCCATTTCAAGCAGCCCGGCTTCGACCAGCTCGCGCACCAGCGTATAGGTCGTCGAGCGCGGCGCATTCAGCCCCTTGGCCAGCTCGCCGATGCCGATCGCACGCTGGTTGGCATGCAGGAATTCCAGCATGTTCAAAACTCGGTTGAGCCCCTTCTCGCGCGAGCCCGCCGGCCGCTCTTCATCCGCGCCTTCGCTCGGCCACCCGGTCAGCGTTTCACTGTCTTGCATTGTCGATTCCTGGTGCTAGTATCTGTCTTGTACAGGATACACACGTCTCTTGTAAGAGACAATCGCTGATTGCGATGTGCATCGCTGCTGCATTGGGGAACACACAATCAAAGGAGGTCGCCGTGAACGACACATCCGGCAGACGTGATTTTCTGAAACTGGGAATGGCGGGGCTGGCCACCGCCGGCGCGCTTACCGCGATCAGCGCCGAGAAGGCAGCGGCGCAAGCCGCGTCCGACAGCGTGCTGCGCACCGTGCTCGATCGCGGCAAGCTGATCGTCGGCACCGGCAGCACCAACGCGCCCTGGCATTTCGAGAACGATGCCGGCGAGTTGGTCGGCATGGACATCACCATGGGCCGCATCCTCGCCAAGGGCCTCTTCGACGATCCGACCAAGGTCGAGTTCGTCATGCAGGATCCGGCCCAGCGCATCCCGAACGTGACCACCAACAAAGTCGACATCACCATCCAGTTCATGACCATGACGGCGCAGCGCTCGCAGCTGATCCACTTCTCGCGGCCCTACTACGTCGAGGGCGTCGCGCTGCTCACCCTGCCCGGCTCCGAGAACAAGACCTTCGACAAGCTCTTGGCGAACGGCGCCGCCACGCGCATTTCGATCCTGCAGAATGTCGACGCCGAAAGCTCGGTGCATTTCGCCTTGCCGCAGGCGCAGGTGATGCAGATCGACACCCAGGCGAACGTCTTGCAGGCGCTGGAATCGAAGCGCGTCGACGCCGCCGCGGTCGATCTCTCCACCGTGCGCTGGCTCGCCTCGCGCAATCCGGACAAATATTTCGATGCCGGCAAGAGCTGGTACTCGATGCTTTACGGCGCGGCCGTCAGGCAAGGCGACCTCGACTGGCTGACCTATGTCAACCAGACCTTCACCATCGCCATGTTCGGCCATGAGACGGCGCTCTACGACGCCGCGTTCAAGGACTATTTCGGCCAGGAGCCGCCGGCACGCCATCCCGGCTTCCCGGTCATCTGACCAGCCGAGGGAAGAGCGCCTTGAGCGTTCTTCCCCGCGGCCTATCCTTGAAGCGCTCGGCACCGAGAGAGGCGCATGGGCTATACGCTCAATTTCAACCTGATCTGGCGGCATTTCGACAAGCTGTGGGGCGGCCTGCTGCTCAGCCTCGAGCTCGCCGTGATCTCGATCGCCATCGGCGTCGTCATCGGGCTGGTGCTGGCCGTCTGGTATGTCTCGGCCGGGCGCGTCGTGCGTGCCATCATCGCCGCGTACGTCGAATTCATCCGCAACGTGCCGCTGATCCTGCTCGTCTATCTGGTCTTCTACGGCCTGCCGACGGTTGTCGACCTCGCCTACAGCGCGCAGACCTCCTTCGTCGCGACGCTCGCTCTCTATAGCGGCGCCTATCTGGTCGAAGTGTTCCGCTCCGGCCTGGAAGCCGTGCCGCGCGGCCAGATCGATGCAGGCAAGGCGATCGGCTTGACGCCCTGGCAGCGGCTCATCCATGTACGGCTGCCGACGATGATGCGCATCACGCTGCCGGCGCTCTCCAACACCTTCATCTCGCTGTTCAAGGATACATCCGTCGCCTCCGTCATCTCGGTGCCGGAGCTGACCTATGGCGCGCAGTGGATCAACTTCAACACCTTCCGCATCGTCGAGGTCTATCTCGTGGTGACGGCGATGTACCTGGTAACGGGCTACGCCCTGCTCTTTGCGCTGCGGTTGGTCGAGCGCTGGTACAGGACGGCGCGCTGAGATGCTCGGTCAGATCGCCTACGCCCTGCCCTTCCTCGCCCAAGGCTTCGCGCTGACGCTCTGGGTGTCCTTGCTGGTCGTGGTGCTGTCGCTGATCGCCGGCATCATCCTCGGCGTCGGGCTTGTCTATGGGCCTACGCCGGTTCGCTGGGCAGTGCGCATCTTCAGCGACACCATCCGCGGCATCCCGATCCTGGTGCTGATCTTCTTCGTCTACTACGGCCTGCCCGCGGTCGGCGTGCACCTGCAGTCCTTCTGGGCCGCCGTGCTGGCGCTGACCTTGTTCAAGACCGCCCAGGTCGTCGAATATCTGCGCGGCGCCGTCGCCTCGATCCCAAAAGGCCAGTCGGAAGCGGCGATGGCGATCGGCCTCACCTTCCGCCAGCGGCTGGCCTATGTCATCTTCCCGCAAGCCTTCCGCCGCTTCCTGCCGCCCTGGATCAACGGCGTGACCGATGCGGTGAAAGGCAGCGCGCTGGTCTCGCTGCTCGGCATCACCGATCTGATGCAGGCGATCAACCAGGTGATCGGCCGAACCTATGAGGCGATGCCGCTCTATATCCTCGGCGCGCTGATCTATTTCGCCGTCAACTATGCGCTTTCCTACGCCAGCCGGCGACTGGAACGGCGCTTCGCTTTCATCCGGGACTAAGCCGATGGACACCAGTTCGAACAACAGCACCGCGCTTCTCGATATTGCCGAGGTCTCGAAATCCTTCGGCTCGGTCGAGGTGCTGCGCTCGGTCAGCCTGACGGTTGCGAAGGGCGAGGTGGTCACCGTCATCGGCCCCTCCGGCAGCGGCAAGACCACGCTGCTGCGCTGCGTCAACTTTCTCGAGAGCTACGACAGCGGCTCGATCCGCATCGACGGCAAGGAGGTCGGCTTCCGCCCCGGTCCTGCTGGCGACTCCGGCACCCGCCAGCGGCGCAGCGAGCGCGACTTGGCCGCCATGCGCGCCGAGACCGGCATGGTGTTCCAGAGCTTCAACCTGTTCCCGCATCTGACGGCGGCCGGCAACATCATGCTCGGCCTCACCAAGGTGCGCGGCAAAAGCAGTTCGGAAGCGCATTCGATCGCCGAGCATTGGCTGGGCCGCGTCGGCCTCGCCCACAAGGCCGACAGCCTGCCCGCCGAATTGTCCGGCGGCCAGCAGCAGCGCGTCGGCATTGCCCGCGCCGTCGCCATGGAGCCGAAAATCCTGCTACTCGACGAAATCACCTCGGCGCTCGATCCGGAACTCGTCGGCGAGGTGCTGGCGGTGGTGCGGAGCCTGGCCGAGGACGGCATGACCATGGTGATGGTGACGCACGAAATGGCCTTCGCTCGCGATGCCTCGAGCCGCATCGTCTTCATGGCCGATGGCGGCGTCTCGGCCGTCGGCCCGCCCAAGGAGGTTCTCGCCGCGGAGACGACCAACGAGCGCCTCCGCCAGTTTCTGGCGCGCTTTCGCGCCTCGCATTTCTGAACACGGATGGCCTGGCCATCCAAGGAGTACCCTTCCATGACGCCTTACACCCGGCTCGCCGAACTCGGCCTGACGCTGCCCGAGCCGCCGACGCCCATCGCCAACTTCGTCACCCATGCCGAGAGCGGCCGGCTGATCTTTCTCTCCGGACAGGGGCCGTTGCGTGCCGACGGCACGCTGTGCACCGGCAAGGTCGGCGACGACGTGACCGTCGAGCAGGCCTATGAGCATGCCCGCCTCACCGGCCTCAATCTGCTTGCCGTCATGCATGCGGCGGCCGGGGATCTCGGCCGCATCGTGCGTGTGGTGAAGCTGCTCGGCTTCGTCAACGCGACACCGACCTTCAGCGACCACCCCAGGGTGGTCAATGGCTGCTCCGATCTCTTCGCCGATGTCTTCGACAAGATCGGCGGCCATGCGCGCTCTGCGATCGGCGTCGGCTCGCTGCCTGGAAACATCACCGTCGAAATCGAAGCGGTCGTCGAAATTGCGGCCTGACCTTCATGGAGTCCACACAAATGAAAACCTATTCCGACACCGGCTCCAACACCACGATCCGCGAGAGGCTGGGGCTGAGGCCGATCATCAACGTCTCGGGCACGATGACGGCGCTCGGCGCCTCGATCATCGTTCCCGAGGCGATCAGCGCCATGGCCGAGATCGCTTCGCAATGGGTGGAGATGGACGATCTGCAGCGCGCCGCGAGTGCTGTCGTCGCGCGCCTCACCGGCGGCGAGGCCGGCTTCATCACCGCCTGCTGCGCCAGCGGCATCACCATGGCGGTGGCAGGCGCGATGACCGGCACCAACCTTCTGGCGATCGAACGCCTGCCGGACGATACCGAAGGCCTGAAATCGGAAGTCGTCATCCAGCTAGGCCATATCGTCAACTACGGCGCGCCGATCGACCAGTCGGCCCGGGTCGCCGGCGCCAGGGTCATTCCGGCCGGCACGGTTAGCGTGACGCAGGATTACCATGTGGGCGAGGCGATCAACGAGCGCACGGCGGCAGCCCTTTACGTCGTCGCCCACCACACGGTGCAGTACGGCATGCTTTCGCTGGAGGAGTTCTGCGAGATCTGCCACGCCAAGGGTGTGCCGGTGATCGTCGACGCGGCCTCGGAATACGACCTGCGCAGCTTCCTGGCGCGCGGCGCCGACATCGTCGTCTATAGCGGCCACAAATTCCTCAGCGGCCCGACCAGCGGCATCGTCACCGGCCGCAAGGATCTGGTTCGCGCCGCCTATCTGCAGAACCGCGGCGTGGCCCGCGCCATGAAGGTCGGCAAGGAGAGCATCGCCGGCACCATGGCCGCGCTCGACGCCTGGGAGAAGCGCGACCATGCCGGCATCCGCCGGCGCGAGGAAGCCGCGCTCACTCTTTGGAAGGCTGCACTGCAGGGGATTGCGGGCATCGGCGCCGAGATCATTCCCGACCCGACCGCCAATCCGCTCGACCGCCTGCAGGTGTTCGTGCGCCCGGAAAGCCGCTTCAACGCCGCCGGCCTTGCTTCGGCGCTCGCCGCCGGCTCGCCGCCGGTCATCGTGCGCAACCACGAGGTCGAGCGCGGCCATTTCTTCCTTGACCCGTGCAACCTGCATCCCGGTGAAGCCGAAATCGTCGCCGAGCAGCTGCGCGCCGTGCTGAACGCCAAGGATCGTCCGGCCGATGCCATGAAGGCGGTACGCAAGGATTCGAGCGGAGCGCTGCGCTGGCCCGACTGACCTCCCTCCTGGGGACGGAATCGACAATCCTTGCGGCTATTGGCGTTTTCCGCTAAGGCGCGCCTTTACCGGGGAGCGATACCTTGACCGATCAGCGTGCCGACGTCGCCATCATCATGGGCAGCCAGTCCGACTGGGCGACGATGCGCCAGGCGGCCGAAACGCTGGAGGCGCTCGGCATCCCGCACAAAAGGCTGATCGTCTCTGCCCACCGCACGCCAGACCGCCTCTATGAATTCGCCAAGGGCGCCAAGGCGGCCGGCTTCAAAGTCATTATCGCCGGCGCCGGCGGGGCGGCGCATCTGCCCGGCATGACGGCGGCGATGACCCCGCTGCCGGTCTTCGGCGTTCCGGTCGAATCCAAGGCGCTGTCCGGCCAGGACTCGCTGCTTTCCATCGTGCAGATGCCGGCCGGCATCCCGGTCGGCACATTGGCGATCGGCAAGGCGGGCGCCGCCAATGCCGCACTTCTTGCCGCGGCCGTGCTGGCGCTCAACGACGACAAGCTCGCCGCCCGGCTCGATGCCTGGCGCTCGGCGCAGACCGCCAAGGTCGCCACCGAGCCGACGGACGCGCCGTGAGCTTGGCGCCTGGATCGACCATCGGTATCATCGGCGGCGGCCAGCTCGGTCGCATGTTGGCGATGGCCGCGGCGCGCCTCGGCTACCGCATCGTCGTACTGGAACCCCAGGCCGACTGCCCTGCGGCACAGGTCGCCAACCGGCAGATCGTGGCGGCCTATGACGATCCGGCAGCGCTCGCCGAATTGGCCGTTGCCAGCGCCGTCGTCACCTACGAATTCGAGAATGTCCCGGTCGCCGCGGCCGAAATGCTTGCCGCGAAAGTTCCGGTCTATCCGCCGGCCCGCGCGCTCGAAGTCGCGCAGGATCGCGTCACCGAAAAAAGCTTCCTCGCCGGCATCGGCATTCCGACGGCGGAATTCTGTCCGGTCGACAATGACGACCAGCTGACCAAAGCCCTGAAGAAGTTCGACGGCAGTGGTGTATTGAAAACCCGCCGCATGGGCTATGACGGCAAGGGCCAGCGTGTCTTCCGCAACATGGAAACGGGCAGCTTTGCCGGCGTCTGCGAGGCGATGGGCAACGTGCCGCTTATCCTGGAATCGCTCGTCGCCTTCGAGCGCGAGATTTCGGTGATCGCCGCGCGCGGCCTCGACGGAACTGTCGCCGCCTTCGATCCGGCCGGGAACGTCCACCGCGACGGCATTTTGCGCAGCTCGACCTTGCCGGCGGGCATCCGCCCGGAAACAGCTACCGCTGCAAAGGACGCCGCCTCGAAAATCCTTTCTGCGCTCGACTATGTCGGCGTCATCGGCGTCGAGTTCTTCGTCCTCGCCGACGGCTCGCTTCTAGCCAACGAGCTGGCGCCGCGCGTGCACAATTCCGGTCACTGGACGGAGGCTGCCTGCGTCGTCTCCCAATTCGAGCAACACATCCGGGCCGTTGCCGGGCTGCCGCTGGGTTCGCCCGCCCGGCATTTCGACTGCGTGATGGAAAATCTTATTGGCGACGACATGCAGAAGGTGCCGGCGCTGCTCGCCGAGCCCGATCTGATGCTGCATCTCTACGGCAAGGCCGAGTCACGCCCCGGCCGCAAGATGGGTCATTTCACGCGGATTGGAACAATTCCAGGAAAAGTGTGAGCGGTTTAGGCTCGGCGACTTCGCCGTAGCCTTCCGTCCGGATTTGCATCAAAACAAAGAGATAGAGCGGTTCGCCGTTTCCGTGAAACGGTGAAACGCTCCAGCCGTAAGAGCTGACGGCGCCCTACTGCATATCCTGGTCGTCCCCGTCCGGGCTGGCGCAGCTCGTATCGCCTTCCTTGCAGTTTGCGCCGGAAGTGAGCTGCCTGGTGCGCTCATTGGTGAGTTCTGTCAGGCACTGCGACACTTCCATCGGATGGATGGAGCCGCCTTCGCTGTCGGCGGTCGAATAGGCGCATTCGGCGTCGCGGAAAGCGATCCAGGCGCGCTGCGCTGTCTGTAAGAGCTTGTTCGAGGCCGGATCGTTGCGGCCGACAAGATCCTTATAGGCGGCGTTGAGCTTGGCATCGGCCGCCTGGTGGTCGGCATTGGCGCAGATATTCATCATCGACTGGCTGTCGTCATTGCGATCACAGTCCTCGGCAAAGGCAGCGGGAGCGGTTGCCAGAAGGACAAGGCAGACGGACAGAAAGACACGGCGCATGGAGATCTCCAGTCGCTTGAGCGTTGAATCACCATTCCAGTCGTCCTTGAGTCGCGCAATGCCGTGCTGCGTGAATGGCGAATATTTGATGTGAGGCGCCACTTGTGGCATTCGGGCACGCGCACGTGGTTGACACGGGCAAGGCTCCTCGTTTATGAGCCACGCAAGTTCAAAGGCGCGCTTTTTCGGGCGCGCCTTTAAAATTCGGCCCGGGACGGGCCCTGACCGAACAGGCAAGACCATGAAGATCAAGAATTCGCTCAAGGCGCTCAAGGCGCGTCACCGCGACAACCAGCTGGTTCGCCGCAAGGGACGCATCTACATCATCAACAAGACCGCTCCGCGCTACAAGGCGCGTCAGGGCTGAGCCTTTCGCGCAGCTTGATGCATGTCGCCCGAAAGGAAGCGACATGCGGAGAGACCACGCCGCGCTGATGTCGATTGCCGGTTCGCCGGCTCTCTCACGCTAAAATCACTTTGACGATCCGCCGTCCGGGACTAGATTCCGGCGATGCGGATTCGTTTTGCTTGTCTCACCGCCCTTTTGCTGTCCGGCATAGCTTTGCCTGCAGGAGCAGAAAAGGTGCCAGGCGCGCTGCCTCCAGATGCCGCGCCTCCAGCCACGCCGCCGCCGCCGGCCGCTCCGACCAGGCAGGGCCGCCTCGATCAGCTCTTCACCGAGTTGAAGCGCGAGCGCAATGAAAAGGCGGCCGAGCGCATCGCCGGCCGCATCTGGAACGAGTGGAACCAGTCCGGCAGCGCCTCGATCGACCTGATGATGCAATGGGCGCAAAAGGCGACGGAGAACCAGAAATTCGACGTCGCGCTCGATTTCCTCGACCAGGTCGTGACCCTGCAGCCCGACTACGCCGAAGGCTGGAACCGCCGCGCCACCGTGCATTTCATGATGAAGAATTACGGGAAGTCGATGGCCGACATCGACCGCACCCTGCAGCTCGAGCCACGCCATTTCGGCGCGCTCTCGGGTCTCGCCCAGATCATGACCGAGACCGGCCACAAGCAATCGGCGCTCGAAGCCTGGCAGAAGGTGCTGGCGATTTATCCGATGATGCGCAGCGCCCAGAACCAGGTTTCGACGCTTTCCGAAGAGCTGGCCGGCGAAGGCATTTAGGGAATAGGGGTTAGGCACAAGGCAATAGGTGAAGAGATTGCTCCGGGGAACACATCCCCTACCTACTACCTACTACCTACTACCTACTGCCTACTGCCTACTGCCTACTGCCTACTGCCTACTGCCTACTGCCTACTGCCTACTGCCTACTGCCTACTGCCTACTGCCTACTCCCCTAAACTAATCTCCCTCCACTCCCGTACCTCCTCCGCATGAACCTCATCTGCGCCGCCTTCCTCTTCCTCATCGCACTCTTCTTTGCCTTGGCCGGCGTCACCCGGGCAGGCGTCTGGCTGATCGAGCGCCGCAATCCACCCGCCGGCGCGTTCGCCGAGATCGACGGCGCGCGCATCCACTATGTCCATATTCCGGCGCGTGCTGGCGCAGATCTGCCGCCGGTGATCTTCATCCATGGCGCCAGCGCCAACCTCAGGGACCAGATGCTGCCGCTGAAGCCCTTGCTCGAAGGACGCGCCGAGATGCTGTTCCTCGACCGCCCGGGCTTCGGCTGGTCGGAGCGCGGCGACAACGAAACTTTGGCCGCGCAGGCAGATACCATCGCCGCGCTGATGGACCGTCTCCATATTGAGAAAGCCATCATCCTCGCCCATTCCTTCGGCGGCGCCATCACCACGGCCTTCGCCCGCCAGCATCCCGAGAAGACGCTGGGGCTGGTCTTCATCTCGCCCGCCACGCACCCCTGGCCGGGCGGCGCAACCGCGTGGTACTACAAGCTCACCGCCATGCCGGTGGTCGGCTGGCTGTTTTCCGAGACCCTTGCTTATCCGGCCGGCATGCTGCAGATCGGCGATGCGACGGCTTGCGTCTTTTCGCCGAACAGCGTTCCGGACGGCTATGTCGACAAGGCCGCGATCTCCCTGGTGTTGAGGCCGCGCGCGTTCCGCGCCAACGCCCGCGATGTCGCCCAGCTCTACGACTATGTCCGCGCCGCCTCGCTGGGCTACCGCGAGATCAAGGCGCCGACCGTCGTCATCTCAGGCGACCGCGACAAGGTGGTCTACGCCACCATCCATTCCATCGGCCTGGAGCGCGATATTCCCGGTGCCGAGCTGGTCTGGGTCCACAATCTCGGCCACAAGCCCGACTGGATCGCGCCCGACCTGGTGGTCGGCGCCATCGAAAAGGTCGCCGGCGCGCCGGTCGACCTGCACGCGATGGCAGGACCGTAGAGAGCCGTATCGCCGGCGACACGCAGAGCGTCGACAGATGCCCGGAACTCAAGGTGCCGGAAGCGGAGCTTGCGCCAGGCTAAGCTCAAAGGCGAAAGCGCCTAAGGATGTTTTGAGATTCGGGTCAGGCCGAGTCGAAAATGGTGGCTTCCGAGAACCGGCCTACGCCGGCCGTAGCCTTCATAGAGCGGAGACACTTATGAGGGCTTCGGCCGGCGAAGGCCGGAGCGTAGCGTACTCAAAGTACGTGAGCACCGGAAGCGCCGGAAGCCATCATTTGCAGGCCGGCCTCACCCGAATATCACACACCCTAATGCGTCTCCGACCCGACATACGCAATGCGCAGCATATTGGTCGACCCGGGCGTCCTCAGCGGCACGCCGGCGGTGATGATGACTCGGTCGCCGGGCTTGCCGAAACCTTCGTCCAGAGCGATGCGGCAGGCACGGTCGACCATGTCGTCGAGGTCGGTGGCGTCCGGCGAGACGACGCAATGCGTGCCCCACAAGAGCGACAGCCGGCGCGCCGTGTTGACGATCGGCGACAGCGCCACGATCGGCACCTGCGGGCGCTCGCGCGCCGCGCGCAGCCCGGTTGTGCCGGAAGCCGTGTAGGTGATGATCGCCGACAGCTTCAGCGTCTCGGCGATCTCGCGCGCGGCGAGCGAAATCGCGTCGGCGCCGGTTGCTTCCGGTTCCGAGCGCTGCGCGTTGATGATGCCGGCATAGGTCGGGTCGGTTTCGACCTTGGTGGCGATGCGGTTCATCATGGCGACCGCCTCGACCGGATAGGCGCCGGCCGCGGATTCGGCCGAGAGCATGATCGCATCGGCGCCCTCGAACACGGCGATCGACACGTCGGAGACCTCGGCGCGGGTGGGCACCGGCGCGGTGATCATCGATTCCAGCATCTGCGTGGCGACCACCACCGGCTTGCCGGCGCGGCGCGCCGCGCGCGTGATCTGCTTCTGGATGCCGGGCACGGCTTCCAGCGGCATCTCGACGCCGAGATCGCCGCGGGCGACCATCAGCGCGTCGGAGAGTTCGATGATCTCTGCCAGGCGAGCAACCGCCTGCGGCTTTTCGATCTTGGCCATGATCAGCGCGCGGCCGCGCGCGATCTTGCGAGCCTCCGCCAGATCTTCCGGCCGCTGCACGAAGGACAGCGCCACCCAGTCGACGCCGGTGGCGAGCACCGCGTCGAGGTCGGAGCGGTCCTTCTCGGTCAGCGCGCCGACCGGCAGGTCGGTGTCGGGCAGGCTGACGCCCTTCTTGTCGGAAATACCGCTGCCGGCAACGACCGTGCAGGTGATCGACTTGCCGTCGCTCTTCAGAGCCTTCAATTCCAGCTTGCCGTCGTCGATCAAAAGACGATGACCGGCCTCGACCGAGCTCAGGATTTCCGGATGCGGCAGATAAACCCGCTTCGACGTGCCAGGCTCCGGATTGTCGTCGAGCGTGAAGGTTTGTCCTGGCGTCAGCGCTTCCTTGACGTTGGCGAATTTGCCTACCCTGAGCTTCGGACCCTGCAGGTCGGCAAGGATGCCTATCGGCCGGCCGACTGCCGCCTCTACGGCGCGGATGCGGCCGACCAGTGTGCGCATCAGCTCGTGGTCAGTATGGCTCATATTGATGCGGAAGACATCGGCGCCGGCTTCGAAAAGCTTTCTCAGCATTTCCTCGGAGGAGGAAGCCGGACCGATGGTGGCGAGGATCTTGACCTTGCGGTTACGTCTCATTGAGTGTTTGTTCCCGGAGCGGGGGCCGCTGGCGCGCCTCCCGTTGCGGGCTCGTCGGTCAGCTGGACCATCCAGCTGGCCTGCTCGCCCGTGTCATATTCCTGAAAACCGGCGCGCTGAAAGCCCCGGGCGACGCAATCACTCACGCCGGCGATCTTGAACTCTTTTTCGGCGACGCACATGTTGATCGGGCCGTCCCAGCGCCCGCCGCGTTCGGCGTCTTCTGCATAAAGATAGTAAAACCTTGATGACAGCGGACCCTCGATCAGCGTCTTGCAAGTCGATCCTTCGATGTGCCACCAGCCCTCGGTGATCCAGCCGGCCTTGGCGCGATAGCCGATGCCGACGCCCACCAGATTTTGCGTTGCGTTGCAAACGCGGAAGTCGGCGCGGGCCGGCGAGGTCGCGCCAATCGCGCACAATCCCGCGCCGATGATCAGCAACGGCACGGCCAGGTGCTTGCGCAACCGACCGGCAAAACCCATCGCGGATCCCCTTGCGAACCACATTTGCATCTCTCGAAGCCCTTTTCAGCAAACTCCGGTCGCATGTCAACGCGCCGTTTTATTCAATTCCAATCGATTTAGAAGGGCCCGTCGCGCAAATTCTCCTCCAGCCGGGGATTTTTTGCGGAAACCTTGGCCAAACAACGGCATTGCACCGGCGTTCTCTTCGTGGAATGACGATACCACCCTGCCCCGACCTCAGCGAACAGCCCATTTCCTGACGATGACCCGTTCCACAGCTTTCGCGCCATTCGACATTGTCGAGGGCGACCGCAAGAAAGCCATCGTGCTTCTCGCCGATCACGCCCGCCGCGAACTCCCCGAGGAATATGGCAGCCTCGGTTTGCCGGCGGCCGAATTCGACCGCCACATCGCCTATGACATCGGTGTCGAGACGGTGACGCGCGAACTTGCCGCGGCGCTCGACGCGCCTGCCGTGCTTGCCGGCTACTCGCGTCTGTTGATCGACCCCAACCGGGGCGAGGACGATCCGACCATGATCCGTCAGCTCTATGACGGCACGGTGGTGCCGGGAAACTATCCGATTGCCCAGGAGGAACGCGAGCGGCGGCTCGACCGCTTCTACCGGCCCTACCACGACGCCGTCGGCGCGATGATCGCCTCCGTCGCCCACGCCTCGGGCAAAGCGCCGTTCATCTTCTCCGTGCATTCCTTCACGCCGGTGATGCAGGGTTTTGTCCGCCCTTGGCATGTCGGCGTCCTGTGGGACCTCGACGACCGCGTGGCGCGGCCGCTGATCGACATGCTGGCGCAGGACAAGTCCCTCGTCGTCGGCGACAACGAACCCTATGACGGCGCGCTGCGCGGCGACACCATGTTCCGCCATGCCATCGTCAACGGCTATGCCCACGCGCTGATCGAGATCCGCCAGGACCTGATTGCCGACCGTGCCGGCGCTCTCGCCTGGGCCGAACGGCTGGCGCCGATCGTTGACGCAATCGATCGCCGTGCCGATATACATGACGTAAAGATGTTCGGCTCGCGCACCGGGCCAGCATGAAGGGAATTTACGTGAGAAGGCCGACAGGCCGGGAGTTTCCCGAATGACCGAACTCAGCGACGACCAGAAGCGCGACTTCGAGGCAGCCGCTTTCCGCCGGCTGGTGCAGCATCTGCGCGAACGCGGCGATGTCCAGAACATCGACCTGATGAACCTCGCCGGCTTCTGCCGCAACTGCCTGTCCAACTGGTACCGCGAAGCCGCCGACGCCGAAGGCGTGGCGCTGTCGAAGGACCAGTCGCGCGAGATCATTTACGGCATGCCTTATGCCGAATGGCAGGCGCTCAACCAGACCGAGGCGTCGGAAGCCAAGAAGGCCGAGTTCGAAGCAAGGCGCCCGAAGGATCATTGAGGTACTATGCGGCTCGCCCCTGCGGCTTCGTCATTCCAGGGCGGAGCAAGGAGCGAAGCGAAGCGCGCAGACCCTGGAACCCATTCCGTGACGGCTGTCGAAGAGCGCAGCGGCCCAAAAAGAGGATGCATACCACTGACGCTGCGGTGCCAAAGCCTGCACCACTGCGACGCCTCGAAGCCACACACAGGATCCTCGGGTCTGCGCGCGTCGGTTCGCTCCTTGCTCCGCCCGTGGATGACGAACGCGGAAGCGTTTCCGCCAACCTCGAAAGCCGCGGCGTACCTCGAGCGAGGCCGACCCGGTCGCTCACCTGGTCCAAGCACTTCCCGAACGCGGTTCTTGACCGCCGATTGAATCGATCTAATTTGCCGCGCAAAGCCCATTGACGCAGCGGATTTCAGACCATGAGCGTGCAAACCACGATGCAGGCCGCGACGCGCGGCCGCTGGGCCGTCGCCGGCATTTTCCTCGCCAATGGTTTTCTCACCGGCAGCTGGGCGCCGCAGATCCCAGTGTTCCTGACCAGGCTGGACATTACCAAATTCTCCCTTGGCCTGCTGATCCTTCTGTTCGGCGTCGGGGCGGTCATTGCCATGACCTGGTGCGGTCATCTCATCTCCAGGCACGGCTCGCGCACCGTGCTGCGCTGGTTCGGCATCTGCGGCAGCTTCGGCTTGTTGATCGTATCGCTTGCACCCAATGTGCCGCTGGCAGCAATTGCCATGCTCATCTTCGGCGGCTCGATCGGCGGCATGGACGTCGCGATGAACTCGAACGCCGTGGTGGTGGAAAGAAAACTCTCCCGCGCGATCATGTCGTCCTCGCACGGCTTCTGGAGCCTCGGCGGCTTCGCCGGCGGCGCGCTCGGTGGTTATTCGATCCAGAACCACGGCTATCTTCCCCATGCCATCGCGGTGACGGTGATCGCCTTTGCCGTCATCGCCTTTGCCATTCGTCATCTCGTCGCCGAGGACCGGCCGCAGGCCGTCGAGCATCGGAAATTCACGCTGCCGCGGCACTCGGCCGTCTATCTGGTCGGGCTGATGGCGCTGCTCACCATGGTCTCCGAGGGCGCGGTGCTCGATTGGGCGGCGCTGTTCCTGCATCAGGAGCTGGGCGCCGACCTCGCGGTCGCCGGCCTCGCCTATGCCGCCTTCTCCGGCGTCATGGCGCTGATGCGCTTCCTGGGCGACGGCGTGCGCAACCGCTTCGGCGCGGTGGCCACGCTGCGCGGCTCGGCGCTCGCCGCGGCCGCCGGCATGCTGGTCGCCGGCCTCTCGCCCTCGCCTTACCTCGCCATTGCCGCTTTCGCCTTTTGCGGCTTCGGCATTGCCAACATGGTGCCGATCCTCTTCTCCGCCGGCGGCAACCAGGAAGGCATGTCGTCTGGCACCGGCATGAGCGTCGTTACCACGATGGGCTATTCCGGCATATTGGTGGCGCCCTCGGCGATCGGCTTCGTCGCCGAGCATTCGAGCTTCGGCCCGATCTTCATCGCGCTGTCCGGACTGCTGGTCATCGTGCTGTTGATGGCCGGCCTCGCTCACCGGGCCGAATTCGCCCCCGAGCCGGATGATTTCAGGTCGGATCGACCTGAAATCATCCGGCTCTAGAATCAGAGAAATAGAGCATGATGTCGTCCGAAAACTGCTTCACACTTTTCGGCATCATGCTCTAGCCGGCGCCAGCGGAGTAGCGCTTCAACTCCTCATGCAGGAAATCCGCCACCCGGCGGATGCGCATGCTGGTGCGCACATCGCGATGCATGGCGAGCCAGACCGGCAGGTTGGGCAGAGGTACCTCCGGAAACAGCTTCTCCAGATCCGGATCGGCATCGGCCAGCGGCTCCTGGCCGATGCCGATGCCGTTGCCGGTCCGCACCGCCTCCCACAGCACGATCTGGTTGTCGGTCCTGAAGCGGAAGTGGCTGCGGCCGACCGGAATGCCGAACGAGGTGAAGCCGCGAATGATCTCGTCGCTGCGGTCGAAGCCGACCAAAGCGTGATCGGCAAGGTCGGCGGGTTTCTCGGGACGGCCGCGCCGGCCGAGATAGGTGCTGGCCGCACATAGGCAGAGTGGAATATCGGTGACCTTGCGCGCCACCAGTTCGTTCTGCGCCGGCCTGACCATGCGGATGGCGATGTCGGCATCGCGGCGCAGCAGGTTCTCGACCTGATTGGAGGCGACGACCTCCACCTCGATGCCCGGCTCTTCCTCGCCAAGCCGGGACATCATGTCCGGCAACACAAAGGCGGCGACCACCTCTGAGGCTGCAATGCGCACCGTGCCCTCGATCGCTTCGACCGAACTCAGCGCCAGCAGCGAAAAGGCATTGGCTTGCTCGCCGACCGCCCGACCGCGCTCGTAGAGCGTGCTGCCGGCTTCCGTCAGTTCATAGCCGCGCCGCCCGCGCCGGAACAGGATGACGCCGAGCGCCTGCTCCAGTTCGGCAATATGGCGGCCGAGCGTCGGCTGGCTGGCAGCAAGCCTGCGCGCTGCCGCCGAAAGGCTGCCGGTCTCGGCGACCGCGACGAAGCTCTTGATCAGGTTCCAGTCGAATTCTTTCATTCATTTTTGAATAATAGAGCGCCGATCTAAGTCAATTTCAATTCGCCCGTGAAGGCATCAGATTAGCCGGGCAAACACAGACAACGGAGAGAACAAATGACCAAGATCGCCATCCTCGGTGCCAATGGCCGGCTCGGCCGGGTGGTTGGCAAGGCTTTCATCGACGCCGGCTTCGACGTCCGCGCCGTCACCCGCACCGGCAAGGTACCGGCGGAACTCAAGGGCGCCACGGCGGTTGCCGGCGACGCACTGGACCGCGCCTCCCTGATCCGCGCCACAGAAGGCGTCGACATCATCTTCAATGGCCTGAACCCGATCTACACCGACTGGGGCAAGTGCCTGCCGATGGCCGAGAACGTCATGGCCGCCTGCCGCGCGAACAACACGCTGCATCTCTTCCCGGGCACGGTCTACAATTACGGCTCGCCGATGCCGCAGGTGATCACAGAAGAGACGCCGTTCCATCCGACCACCGAAAAGGGCCGCATCCGCTGCGCCATGGAAGACCTGTTCCGCGGCGAGGCCGAAGCCGGCCGGGTCCGCACCATTGTCCTCCGTGCGGGCGATTTCTTCGGCGGCACCGGCAGCGGCTCCTGGTTCGACCTCGTCGTCGCCGCCAAGATGGAGAAGGGCGTCTACACCGCGCCCGGCCCGGCCGACCTTACCCATGAATGGGCCTACCTGCCGGACTTCGCCGTCGGCTTCGTCGGCTTGGCGCGCAACCTCGACAAGCTCGGCTTCTACGAGGCCATCAATTTTCGCGGCCACGCCATCACCGACCTCGACATGAAGGCCGCGGCCGAGAAGGCGCTGGGACGCAAGCTGAAGCTCAGCTTCATGCCCTGGTGGGTGCTGCGCGCCGGCAGCCCGTTCGTGGCCATGTGGCGCGAGATCGTCTCGATGTCCTATCTGCGCTTCGAGGCGCACCGGCTGGTCTCGACGCGGCTGGAGGAGGTCATCGGCAAAATCCCCCACACCCCGCTCGACCAGGCGGTGAAGGAGGCGCTGCAGGATATCGGTATTGCCGCGGAGCCTGCGCGCCAGGCCGCCTGATCGAACGCACCGAACTGAAACGGTCGGGCCTCGAGGCCCGGCCATGGATGGTTGAGGATCAAATTCGGCCCAACAGCAACATAATCAGCAGAATGACCAGAATTACGCCAACGATCCCCGACGGGCCGTAGCCCCAGGCGCGCGAATGCGGCCATGCCGGCACGGCGCCGATCAGGATCAGGACCAGGATGATTACGAGAATTGTGCCGATCGTCATGAAAGGCCCTCGCCATATGGTTGAATATGAGAGGACAATGAAAAAGCCGCCCGGTTGTTCCGGGCGGCTTTTGTCGTCGGGCTTCGAAAAGCGCCCTATTCCGCGGCTTTCGGGAAGGCGACCGCCGGCTCGGCGCCGGCCTCGTTGGCCGGTTCGTCGATCGCTACCTTGCCCTTGCCGCGACGGAACAGGCGGCTGAACAGGCTGCGCCGCGCGCCGGGCTTCACCTTGGCGCGGGTGAACACCATCAGCATCGACGGCGTCACCACCAGCGTCAGCAGCGTAGCGAAGGACAGGCCGAAGACGATCGCCGAGGACAGCGAAATCCACCACTGCGTCGATGGAGCGTTGATCGTCGTCTCGTGATGGAAGATTTCCAGGCCGAGGCCGAAAGCGATCGGCAGCACGCCGAGGATGGCCGACACCGCCGTCAGCACCACCGGCCGGGCGCGCTCGCGACAGGTCTGCAGCACCGCCTCCATCTTGTCCCAGCCCTCCTCGCGCAGCCGGTCATAGGTGTCGATGAGCACGATGTTGTTGTTCACCACCACGCCGGCGAGCGCGATCACGCCGATGCCCGACATGACGATGCCGAAAGCCTCGCCCGTCAGAAGCAATCCGAGGAACACGCCGATCGTCGCCATGACCACGCAGGACAGGACAAGCCACACGCTGGTGAACTTGTTGAACTGCGCCAGCAGCACCAGGAAGATCAGGAAGAGCGCCGCGCCGAAGGCCTTGCCGAGGAAGGCGCTGGCCTCCGCGCTATCCTCGTTGGAGCCGGCCAGCTTCCAGCGGATGCCGCTGCCGAGATCCATATCGGCGACGGCCTTGGTGACCTGCTCCTGCACCGCCGCGACCTGCGCGCCGGCGTTGACATTGGCCTGCACGACAACGGTGCGCGCGCCGTCGATGCGGTTCAGGATGCCGACGGTCGGCTCGGGCTTGCGCACGACGAAGTTCGAGATCGGCACCGACCCTTGCGAGGTCTGCACGCGGAGCTCATCGAGCGTCGATAGCGTGCGCCGGTCTTCGGGCAGGCGGAGCCGGATGTCGACCGCCTTGTCGGCTCCGGCCGGCCGGTATTCCGACAGCTTGAGCCCGTTGGTAACCAATTGCACCACGGTACCGACCGACGTCGGGCTGATGCCGTATTGCGCCGCCTTGGCGCGGTCCACCTCGAGCGCCCAGTCGACGCCGGGCGGCGGCAGGCCGTCGGAAATGTCGATGACGTTGGGCACCTTGGCGATCCGCGCCGCCACCGCGCGCGCCTTATCGTCGAGCCCGGCCGGGTCGGCGGCCGACAGCCTGATCTGGATCGGCTTGCCGGTCGGCGGCCCGGCTTCCGGCACGCGCACCTCGACATCGACGCCGGGAATGCCCGCCATCACCGCGCGCAGATCGTCGAGGATCTGATTGGCCGATTTGCGCTCGCGCCAGTCGACGAACTCGTACTGGATCACGCCGACGACGTCTTCGGGGATGTCCTGGCCGCCGCCTTGCGTCTTGCCGACGCGCGTATAGACCGACTTCACGCCCGGCCAGCCGAGCAGACGGTTTTCCGCCGTCTTCGTCGCCACGTCCATTTCGGCAAGCGAAAGATTGCCGCGGGCATGCACATAGAGCAGGCCGTAATCCGGTTCGACGCTGGGGAAGAACTCGACGCCCGCGCCATATTTCGAATAGGCGAAGCCGACGCCGACCAGAAGGGCGACGGTGAGCAGGATGACGGTGACCGGGAAGCGCACCGCCTGCTTGACCAGCCCCATGTACCAGCCGTCGCGATGATCCTCCTCGTGATGCTTGGGCGCCTTGGCGAAGATGGCGCCCAGCGTCGGCGCGAAGACCAGCGCGTAGAGCATCGAGGCCGACAGCGTCACGATCAGCGTGATCGGCATATACTTCATGAAGTCGCCGATGATGCCGGGCCAGAACAGCAGCGGTGAGAAGGCGGCGATACGCGTCATCGTTGCCGCGATGACCGGGCCGGCCATGCGCTTGGCGGCCAGAGCGAAGGCGTCCGCCTTCGGCATGCCCTCGCTCATGCGCCGTTCCGCGAATTCGGTGACGATGATGGCGTCGTCCACCAGCATGCCGACGGCCAGGATGAGGCTGAACAGCACGATCATGTTGATCGTGTAGCCCATCATGGCAAGCAGCAGGATGCCCATCAGGAACGACGACGGGATGGCAAGCCCGATAAGCAGCGAGGCCCGGCCCGACAGCGCATAGAGGATGACGATGAACACCAGGATGACCGCGATCATCACATGGTTCTGCAGGTCGCCCAGCAACTGGTTCACGAAGACCGACTTGTCCTGCGTGTAGGTGACGTGCATGCCTTCCGGCATCGTCTTGATGAAGGTGTCGGACACCTGCCTGACATGGGTCAGCGTGTCGATCAGATTGGCGCCGATGCGCTTCTTCACTTCGATGGCGATGGCCGGCCTGCCGTCGAGGCGGGTGACCGTCTCGGCGTCCTTGAAGGTGGAGCGGATGGTGGCGACGTCCTTGGCCTGCACCACGGCATTCGGCGTGGCGACCACCGGCAGGTTGGCGACGTCCTCCGGCGTCACGATCAGCGACGGCACCTTGACCGCGTATTTGCCCTCCGAGCCTTCGAGATTGCCGGCCGCGACCAAGCTGTTGGAGGAAGCGACGCCCTGGATCACCTGGTCGAGCTGCAGCCCGTAGGAGGAGAGCTTCACCGGATCGATCACGACCTCGACGAGGTCGTCGCGCGCCCCCTGCAGCGAGCCCTCCAAAACGCCCGGCACTTCCTCGATGCGGTCGCGCAGTTCGCGCGCGGCGGAAGTCAGCACGCGCTCAGGCACATCGCCTGAAAGCGTGACGACGAGGACCGGGAATTCCGAGACGTTGACCTCGTTGACCGTCGGCTCCTCGGCCGCCTGGGGCAGATCCGCCTTGGCGTCCTGCACCTTGCTGCGCGTATCCTGCAGCGCCGTCGCGAGGTCGGTCTGCGGCTGGAATTCGACCAGCACATAGCCGCCGCCCTGGAAGGCGGCCGAGCGCATTTCCTTGAGCCCCTTGAGGCTCTTGAGTTTGCTCTCCATCGGCCTCAGCAGCAGGCGCTCGGAATCCTCCGGCGAGATGCCCTGATAGATCAGGCTGACATACATCATCGGGATCGGAACGTCGGGCTCCGCTTCCTTTGGTGTCGATTGATAGGCGACCCAGCCTGCGACCAGCAGGAACATCAACGCCGATATTGTGAGGCGGGCGTTGTTGATGGCGAGTCTGACGATATCCATGACTTCGGCCTGTTATTTTCGGGCTGCGAACTGGCCGCCGGGCGGGGCCCGGCAAAGGCGCGTCGTGCTTTATTGCGTGCCGGCGGTGGCTTCGCCGATCAGCTTGTTGATGGTCGCCTGGTCGGCCTCGACGGGCTTCACCAGGTCGCCTTCCTTCACCAGCTCCTGGCCGGCGACGATGATGCGCGCGTCTTGCGGGATGCCGCCGAGCACCAGGCCGTGCGGCGTGTCGTCGACCAGGTCGATCGGGAAGAACGCCACCTTGCCGTCCTTGCGGACGGCGCGGATGCCGAGGTCGCCCTTGTCGCCCAGCGTCACCACCGAGCGCGGCAGCATGACCGCATTGGTCGGCTCGGCGCTGAGCGCGATCTCGGCCGTCATGCCGGCGGGAATCGAGCCGTCGCCATTGGGTATCGCCACCTCGACGCGGAAGGTGCGGGTCTGCGAAGAGGCATCGCGGCTGATGTAGCGAACGGTGCCGGTGACCTTCTGGTCGTTGACGAGACGCACATCGGCTTCGTCGCCGATCTTGACATAGCGCAGGTCGCGCTCGCTGATCTCGCCGCGAGCGATCACCGGATCGAGCTTGAGGATCGTCGCCACCTCGCCGCCCTGCATCACCGAGCTGCCGAGCTCCACCGGAATGCGGTCGATCACGCCGTCGAACGGCGCCTTGACCTCGTTGCGGTCGAGTTCGGCCTGCGCGGTATCCAGCTGGGATTGCGCCAGGGTCAGATTGGAGCGAGCGGTATCGAGCTGCAGTTTCGGCAGGTTGCCGGTCTTGGCCAGCCGCTCTGCGGCATCGAGTTCGGCCTTGCGTTGCACGACAAGCTGCTTGGCGTTGTCGACCATCGAGATCTTTTCCTCGGCCGCGAGCATCAGCACCAGGTCGCCGGTCTTGACGTGATCGCCCTGCTTGACCGGCAGCTTTTCGATGACGCCGGCGACTCGCGTCGCCAGCACGGCGCGTTTGTCGGCCTCGGTCAGGCCGGAGATGCGGATGGCGCGTGCATAGGTCTTGCGCGGCGGCGTCACCACCGCGACGGTACGCGGCGCGGCCTTGGGCTCGGCCTGCACCGTGTTCGGCTTCGCGGCTCCCGGCTTCCCGGCGTCAGCTTGCGCCGGCTTGCCGGCGTCAGCGTGCTTGTCGGCGGCGCTGCCGACGGACGAAAACGCGCCCGTTCCCATCCAGGCCGCGAATCCGATGAGCACAGCGATGGCTGCAAGCTTGTGAAACCTGATTTTCGGCATCGTCATTTTTCCGTTGCAGGACCTGGCGAGGTCGGCGCCTCCGACTTCGGGCGCGCGGCCGATATGGGTGTGCGCGGGGCCTAGTTCAATTTGCCGTGATCGGCGAAAGCGCGCTTCTACCTTAAAGTTGCGGCGCAATATAGTCAGAAAAGTTACGAGAGCATTGCGCCGTGGAATGCATTACCTCGACAAATACCGGCTTTTCCGCCAGCCGGCTGCCGCTTTTGCTGGCGCGCCGACAGTTTTTCCCAGATTTCCCCGAGGTTACTGGCAGCAGCCGTCAGGATGATGCAAAAATCTTCCATACGCGACGGCGATTGCCTGATTGGAGCGCGGTTCCGCCCTGCCCTGTTGGGGCTGAAGCTGTCAAGTGATGAGCTTCAGCAACCGGAAGATCCGCTCGAAGGTCCTGCCATAGGGCGGGCGGAGCAGGCCGCCGGCGCTGAGCTTCGACTGGATGAAGATCGGCTTTTCCTTGCTGAAAGTACGAAAACCCCATTCGCCGTGATAGGCCCCCATGCCGCTGTCGCCGACGCCGCCGAAGGGCTGCCGCTCCTGCACCAGATGCATCATGCAGTCATTGACCGTGACGCCGCCGGCGACGGTTTCCTGCATTACCCTTTGGCGATTGGCGCTATCGCTGCCGAACCAGTAGAGCGCCAGCGGACGCTCGCCCCGGTTCACATGATCGACGGCCTCGGCCACCGTGCCATATTCGACGATCGGCAGCACCGGCCCGAAAATCTCCTCGCGCATAAGCCGCAGATTCTCACCGGCATTGCGGACCAGCACGGGCGCCATCTTGCGGTCGGTGACCCCCAGCTTCTCGTTCCCAGGATTGACCTCGGTGATTTCGGCGCCGCTGTCGCGCGCCTCGGCGACCATGTCGTTCAGCCGCCGATGATGCCGCTCGCTGACGATCGCAGTATAGTCGGGATTGTCCTTCAGGCGCGGATAGAGCTTCGCCATGGCGACGGCGAACTTCGCTACAATCGCTGTGCCCTGGCCTTGGGGGACCATGAGATAGTCCGGCGCGATGCAGGTCTGGCCGGCATTGAGCAGCTTGCCATAGGCGACGCTGGCGACCGCCGCGTCGAGATCGCAGGACGGGTCGAAGATCGCCGGCGACTTGCCGCCAAGCTCGAGCGTCACCGGCGTCAGATTGGCGGCGGCGGCCAGCGCCACCTGGCGGCCGACAGCGGTCGAGCCGGTGAACAGGAGGTGGTCGAAAGGCAGGGACACGAACGCCTTGCCGACCTCGGCGTCGCCGACCATTACGCTCACCTCGTCGGCGGCGAAATATTTCTCCACGAGGCTGGCGAGCAAGTCCGAAAACTTCGGCGTCAGCTCGGACGGCTTGAGCAGCACGCGGTTGCCTGCCGCGAGTGCCGCGGTCGCCGGCGCGACGGCAAGCTGGAAAGGATAGTTCCAGGGCGACACGATGCCGACGACGCCGAGCGGCTGCGGCAACAGGCGGTTGCGGCCGGGCAGAAACGGCAGGCTGGTGACGATGCCGCGCTCACGCATCCAGCCGCGCAGATGCGACAGCGCATGCCTGATGCCGGCGCGCACGACGAACAATTCGGCAAGCCGCGTTTCCTGTGCCGAGCGGGCGGAAAAATCACTGTCGATCGCCGCGCAGATCTCGGCCTCGTGCTTTTCGGTGAGCGCCAGCAGGCGGTTCAGCCGGTCCCTGCGCACGTCCAGCGTCGGGAACGGCTCCTTCTCGAAGGCCCTGCACTGCGCTTCAAACCTGACCCCGAGAGCGTTCTGTCCGGTCTGCAGCATCGCTACCTCCCCTTTACGTCCAGGTAAGCTACTCGCCCGGCGTGGGCGAATCCAGCGCATCGCCGGTTCCGCGAGGGAAGGTTTAGCGCAAGCTAAAATGCATGTGAGGCGTGAGGAAGCGGTCTAAGCGCGGCGACGTGTTGCTTCCGGGTTCAGCCGCGCGGCCAGGAATTCCTTGACGCGGCGGCCCGGCGCCGGGCCGCGCACCGGCTTGAAGCCGTCGTCGAGTTCGCCCGACAGGTCGAGCGTCGCTTGGCTGCCGACGGCGTCGTAATTCTCCTCCAGCCAGTCGCTGGCCGCACTTCGGCCAAGGTCGCGCAGATAGGCGATAAAGGCCCATTCGGCATTGACCTTGGACGACGCCGAGAGGTCCTTGAACGCCTCGTCGGCATCGATGCGGTGCATGCGGATGTCGCGATATTCGCCATGCGGCAGGCGTTCGGCCGCGATCAGTTCCTTGACGAAGGCGATCGAGCGGAATTCGCGCAGCAGCCCGGCGTTGAAGGTGATCTCGTCGATGCGGTTCTGGATCTCGTTGGCGCTTTTCGGTGTGCCTTCGCGCACCACGGGATTGATCTGCACCAGAAGCACGTCCTCGGTCGCCGCCGTCTTGAAGAAAGGAAAGAGCGCCGGATTGCCGCCATAGCCGCCATCCCAATAGGGCACGCCCTTGATCTCGACCGCCTGGAACAACTGCGGCAGGCAGGCCGAGGCCATCACCGTGTCGAGGTCGATCTCGCCGTCGGAGAAGACGCGCAGCTGTCCGGTCTCGACATTGGTCGCCGAGATGAACAGCTCCATCGACTTGCAGGCGCGCACGTTTTTGAAGTCGATCTCCTTCTCCACCACGTCGCGCAGCGGATTGAGGCCGAGCGGATTGGCGACATAGGGCGAAAACACCCGCGACATCGTGTCGAAGAAGACGTAGCCGGGCGTGTTCTCGATCGACCAGTTGCCCCAGGCGACGTCCCAGGGCATGCGCTGCACCGGGCTGAAACGGCCCTTCGAGGCCACCGCCCGCCACAAATGGTCGAGCTTTCGGCGCGCGCCCTCGATTCCGCCGCGCACGAAGCCGTCGGCGAGCGCCACCGCGTTCATGGCACCTGCGCTGGTGCCGGACACGGCCGCGATCTCCAGCCGCCCATCTTCCAGCAGACGGTCGAGCACGCCCCAGGAAAAGGCGCCATGCGAGCCGCCGCCCTGGAGGGCTACGTTGATCTTCTTCTTTTCCTCCGCCTTGCCGTTCTTCGCCATGGCGTTCCTATCCTGATGCGTCGGCTTGCCCCTGCGTCATTGCGTGGGTCAGCCTTCGGCCTGTCTATGTTGCAGTGCAGCATATAAGGACGAACCAAGGCAAGAACACGGACACACAAGCGTGATCGGGTGAAATTTCGGTCATGAAAAAAGCTCCCCGCGCCGGAACGCGAAGAGCTTGATGGAACTGTGCCGGCGTCGTCAGGCGACGAGATCGGGCACCGGCCCGACATAGCGCGACTGCGGCCTGATCAGCCGTCCGGTCGCCTGCTGCTCACGCGCATGCGCGATCCAGCCGGCGACGCGGCCGGCGGCAAAGACGCTGGAGAATGCCTCTTTCGGGAAGCCGACCGCTTCTAGCAGAAGCGCGGTGTAGAATTCGACATTGGTCTGGATCGAGCGCTGCGGCTTGGCGAGTTTGAGCACTTCGAGCGCTGCCTGTTCGACCGTCTCGGCGAAGGCCAGCCGCCTGCCCGTTTCGCCACCACTCTTCGCGTTGCCGGACCCGAGCTGCCGCACGACCGCCTTCAGCGCGTCGGCGCGCGGATCGCGCACACGGTAGATGCGGTGGCCGAAACCCATGATGCGCCCGCCATGCGCGATCTCGCCGCTGAGCCAGGCGGCGGCATCGCCGCTCGCCTCGATGGCGTCCAGCATCTCGATCACCGGCCCCGGCGCGCCGCCGTGCAGCGGGCCTTTCAGCGCGCCGAGCCCGGCCAGGATCGCGGAGGTCAGTCCGGCTTGCGTCGACGCCACCACGCGGGTCGCGAAGGTCGAGGCATTGAGCCCATGGTCGCAGACCGTCACCAGATAGCTGTCCAGCGCCCCGGCAAGCGCCGGCGAGGCGGTGCCGCAGAGCATCCGCAGCATATCGCCGGCATGATCGGCCTTTTCGTCGGGAGCGATCGGCGTCTCGCCCCGGCCAAGGCGCAGCAACGCCGGCGTCAGCACCGCCGGCGCCGCGATCAGCCGCTGCGCATCGTCAAGCTCGCCGCCGTCCGGCAGCATGGCGATGCCGGCCCTCATGCCGCTGTAGATGTCGAGCGGCGCAAGCTGGGTAAGCATCGGCTGCACAAGGTCGAACACCTCGGTGCGCGCCCTGCCGATCGCCTTCTCCAGTCCGGTATCGCTTGGAAGGCCATCGAAGAAGCCGTCGAACAGCAGCCGGACCACTTGCGCATGGTGCCAGCGGCCGGTGAGCTCCATCAGCGAATGGCCCCGGATGGTGAGATGCCCACCCGCGCCGTCGACATCGGAAAGCACCGTATCGGCCGCCACAACATCATCGAGCCCATTTGCCATGATCGTCTCCTTGACCTTTTGTGCATTGCAAATAATGGTGCGCAATCAATGCATCAATCTTGATCAATATAATCAATGTAAGGCGGCGGATGACGGAATGGCTGACGCGGGAGCAAGCGCTGGAGCGGCTGAACGTCCGGCCGCAGACGCTCTATGCCTATGTCAGCCGCGGCCGCATCGGCATGAAGCCGGACGACACCGACCCCCGCCGCAGCCAGTACCGCGCCGACGACATTGCCGCGCTCGCCACCCGCCGCGAGCGTGGAAGGAGCCCGCAGGCGATCGCCGAAAGCGCCATCGCCTGGGGCGAACCGGCGATCGCCACTTCCATCTCGACGGTTCTGCATGGCCGCCTCGTCTATCGCGGCAAGGATGCGGTGGCGTTTTCGGCGGCGGCGACACTTGAGGAAACGGCCGCCCTGTTATGGGCCGCGGATCTTCCGGTGTCGTTCGCGTCGCTGACCCCTTCAGCCGCTCGGCAAAGCGGCACGCCAACGGCATTCTCCTGGCTCTCGGCGCTCGCGGCCGAAGGCTGGCCTTCGCTCGGCTGCAGGTCGGCCATGCTGCAGCAGGACGGCGCCGCCGCCACCAGCGCGCTGGCCATGGCGCTCGGCGCGACGCCGGGTTCCGAACCCGTGCACGCAAGACTGGCGCAGGGCTGGTCGGTAGAGGCGGCGGGCGCCGATCTCATCCGCAAGGCGCTGGTGCTGCTTGCCGATCACGAGCTCAACGCCTCGACCTTTGCCGCCCGCGTCGCGGCCTCCACCGGCGCGCCGGTCGCCGCCTGCCTGCTTGCCGGCTTGGCGACGCTTATCGGCCCGCGTCACGGCGGAGCCGGTGCGGCGGCGATCGCGCTTGTCGAGGATGCGGAACGGCTGGGTCCCGATGCGGCGATCGCCCGCTGGCTCGCCCATGACCGGCCGCTGCCAGCCTTCGGCCATCCGCTCTATCCGGAAGGCGACCCGCGCGCCGAGGCCCTGTTCTCCGATTTCACGATCGATGACGGGCTGTTGCGGCTGCGCAAAGCCGTTCTTGCCGCGACCGGCCTGCATCCCAACATCGATTTCGCTCTGGCCGCCATGACGCGCAGCCTGCGCCTGCCCGCCGACGCACCGTTTCGCCTGTTCGCGCTCGGCCGCAGCGTCGGCTGGACGGCGCATGCCATCGAGCAGGTGACCAGCAACAGGCCGATCAGGCCACGCGCCCGTTATGACGGGCCTAGAGGGAGCGGCTCTAGCGCAGACGACTGGGATTAGCCGAAACGCGTCTCAAATCGTCATTCCAGGGCGGAGCAAGGAGCGAAGCGACGCGCGCAGGCCCTGGAATCCATGCCGTCACATCAACGTGCTGCGGCGGTTCAGAATTCTGCACCGATACGTTCTCCGGCAACGGTCACGTCATGGATCCTCGGGGTCAAGCCCGAGGATGACGAAGGGACGGGCCTCTACGGCTAACCACAAGCGTTCCGACCGCCGCCAAACTGCGGCGCACCCGATCAGGACATCGTGTCAAGCTTGCGCTGCATCGCCGCGATCTGCGCTTTCAATTCCTGCAGATCGTCGCCCTTCTCGGCCGTTTCCTTCTTCGGCGGCTCGGCCGGCGCCGCGGAATTCCCGCCGGCGGACGGGAACGGCGTGAACATGCGCATGGCGTTCTGGAACATCTCGACGTTGCGTCGCGTCTGTTCCTCGAGCGCCTTGATCGGCGTCTTCATCATGTCGATCGGCGTCTTGCCGAAGGTGCCCTTCAGCTGCTCCCGAAACCGCTCCTGCTCCTTGGAGAAGGCGATCATCGACTGTTCGAGGAAGCTCGGCACGATCATCTGCATCTGGTCGCCATAAAAGGCGATGAGCTGGCGCAGGAACGGGATCGGCAGCATGTTCTGCCCTTCCTTGTTCTCCAGCTCGAAGATGATCTGCGTCAGCACCGGATGCGTGATGTCGTCGCCGGTCTTGGCATCCTGCACCGTGAACTCCTCGCCCTTCTTGACCATCTCGGCCAAGTCCTCGAGCGTCACATAGGTGCTTGTGCCGGTATTGTAGAGCCGGCGATTGGCATATTTCTTGATGACGATCGGGTCGTCTTTCGCGGCCATCCGTATCCTCCCCAGGATACCGGCGCGCGCACAGTAGGCGGCCGGTAACGATTGTGCCCTTTGGCGAGGATATGCGCAAAAGCGTCACAATTCCAAGCGGTTTGTGCAGTGCGGCATCAATTAATGCTGCATGGCCACGACAAAATCCGCCGCGCGGTCAACGTCATGTTACCGCAACCGGTACGCGCTGTGCTTGCCGCGCATGGCGGCCATGCCCATTTCCGGTTTGACTTGGGGTTTCGAACGGGCAAGAAGTCCTAAAGCGATCCTGAAAATACGACACCTCGAAGTCTGGAGAAGAAAATGTCCGCTTCCAATGCCATCGTTGTCGCCAGCGCCGCCCGCACCGCGGTCGGCTCCTTCAACGGCAGTTTCGCCGCCACGCCGGCGCATGAGCTCGGCGCCGTGGTGATCAAGGAATTGCTCGCGCGGGCGAGCGTCGAGGCGGCGGAAGTCGACGAGGTCATCCTCGGCCAGGTGCTGACCGCCGCTCAAGGGCAGAACCCGGCCCGCCAGGCCTCGATCAATGCCGGCCTGCCGAAGGAGACCACCGCCTGGGGCCTCAACCAGGTTTGCGGCTCTGGCCTGCGCGCGATCGCGCTCGGCATGCAGCAGATCGCCACCGGCGACGCCAAGGTGATCATCGCCGGTGGCCAGGAATCGATGTCGATGTCGCCGCATGCCGAGCATCTGCGTGCCGGCGTCAAGATGGGCGACTACAAGATGATCGACACCATGATCAAGGACGGCTTGTGGGATGCCTTCAACGGCTACCACATGGGCAACACGGCCGAGAACGTCGCCCGCCAGTTCCAGATCACCCGCGAAGCCCAGGACGAATTCGCTTTAGCCTCGCAGAACAAGGCGGAGGCCGCGCAGAAGGCCGGCAGGTTCAAGGACGAGATCGTCGCTTTCACCATCAAGGGTAAGAAGGGCGACACCATCGTCGACCAGGACGAGTATATCCGCCTTGGCGCGACGCTAGACGCCATGACCAAGCTGAAGCCCGCTTTCGACAAGGACGGCACGGTCACCGCCGCCAACGCCTCCGGCATCAATGACGGCGCCGCCGGCGCGCTCCTGATGACCGAGGCAGAGGCTGCCCGGCGCGGCATCACCCCGCTGGTGCGCATCGCTTCCTGGGCGACCGCCGGCGTCGATCCGGCGATCATGGGCACCGGCCCGATCCCCGCTTCGAAGCGAGCACTGGAGAAGGCCGGCTGGTCGGTCAAGGACCTCGATCTCGTCGAAGCCAACGAGGCCTTCGCCGCGCAGGCCTGCGCCGTCAACAAGGGCATGGGCTGGGATCCCTCGATCGTCAACGTCAATGGCGGGGCGATTGCCATCGGCCATCCGATCGGCGCTTCCGGCGCCCGCGTCTTCAACACGCTGGTCTTCGAGATGCGCCGCCGCGGCGCCAAGAAGGGCCTGGCGACGCTGTGCATCGGCGGCGGCATGGGCGTGGCGATGTGCGTCGAAGCGATGTGAGCTCAGCGAATAACGAATAGGGAGTAGCGAATAGGGAAGGAAAAGCGTCGCGCTGCGGGATATCAGATCCCTACTCGCTATTCGCTACTCCCTATTCGCTCCTCCGACCAAAAAGGGAGGAACTTCATGTCCAAAGTAGCAATCGTCACGGGCGGATCGCGCGGCATCGGTGCGGCGATCTCGGTGGCGCTGAAGAGCGCCGGCTATTCGGTGGCCGCGAACTATGCCGGCAATGACGAGGCAGCAAGCAAGTTCACCGCCGAGACCGGCATCAAGACCTATAAATGGTCGGTCGCAGACTATGACGCCTGCGCCGCCGGCATCAAACAGGTCGAAGCCGATCTCGGCCCGGTCTCGGTGCTGGTCAACAATGCCGGCATCACGCGCGACGCCATGTTCCACAAACTGACGCGCGAACAGTGGAAAGAAGTCATCGACACCAATCTGTCGGGCGTCTTCAACATGACGCATCCGCTGTGGGGCGGCATGCGCGACCGCAAGTTCGGCCGCGTCATCAGCATCTCCTCTATCAACGGCCAGAAGGGCCAGGCCGGCCAGGTCAATTATTCGGCCGCCAAGGCCGGCGACATCGGCTTCTCCAAGGCGCTGGCGCAGGAAGGTGCTCGCGCCGGCATCACCGTCAACGTGATCTGCCCCGGCTATATCGCCACCGAGATGGTCAAGGCGATCGACGAGAAGGTGCTCAACGAGCGTATCATCCCGCAGATTCCGGTCGGCCGCCTCGGCGAGCCGGAAGAAATCGCGCGCTGCGTCGTCTTCCTGGCTTCCGACGAGGCCGGCTTCATCACCGGCTCGACCATATCAGCCAATGGCGGCCAGTACTTCGCCTGATATCCAATTGCACTAGGGCGGCCCTGACATCCGGGCCGCCCTTTCTCGCCCGCTGGAAAGGCCGGCGCGACACCTTGCCTCAATTCGGCACGCAAAGGTTAACGGCCCGGGCCACACCCTGTGCACAACCCGCTTCGCAAGCTGTGAATTCTCGGTGGGCAAGCTGTGGACAACACCATATCTAGGGGTGAACAAACCGGGAAAATCGGCGGAACGCTGATTCGTCGCCGATTCGTTCTGCCTTTGGCCGAAAAGTTAACGGCAGACGGGGCGAACTCCACCGAATTCGTTAAAAGCGATTAAGAAAAATCAACAATTTCATAATCTTGGGGGCCACCCGCAAGTCGGCCACGACCGTTTACCGGCAAAGGTTAACGACGGCTTGGTTCCAGCGAGCACCAAGCATGAATCGGGCCAATTTCCCGATTCAGCATGTGGTGAGACTCATCGTCAAAAAATCCACATATAGCCATGAACAAACCATGAATCAGAACGAGTCACCGATTCGTCGCTGATTCGTTCCAGACTCGTTCCAGCCGTTAACAACAGCCGATTTTTGACCGGCCCGGCCGGCCTCGCCTATCCCGGAGGAACATTCCGCTTTCGCTCGTCGTCCTAAATCCCTATGTGTCGGCTGTCACACGCGGCGGCGCCGCCGCGCTTCCGACCAAAAGCGGCAGAAACCTCATTTCCGAGCCGATGAATATCCAGCCGAAACACTCCCAGCCACTGATCCTTTCGGGCCGCGACGTGACGGCCGTGCTAGGGCCCACCAACACCGGCAAGACCCATCTCGCCATCGAGCGCATGGTCGCGCATGAGACCGGCGTCATCGGCCTGCCGCTGCGGCTGCTCGCCCGCGAAGTCTATGCCCGCGTCTGCGAGAAGGCGGGCGCCCACAAGGTGGCGCTGATCACCGGCGAGGAGAAGATCGTCCCGGCCGGAGCAAGATATTCGGTCTGCACCGTCGAAGCGATGCCGCGCGAAACCGATGCCGCCTTCGTCGCCATCGACGAGGTGCAGCTCGCCGGCGATCTCGAACGAGGCCACATCTTCACCGACCGCATCCTGCATCTGCGCGGCCGCCAGGAGACGCTGCTTCTGGGCGCGGCCACCATGCAGGGCATCCTGCAGCGCCTCTTGAAGGGCGTGTCGGTGGTGACCCGGCCGCGGCTGTCGCATCTTGCCTATGCCGGCTCGAAGAAACTCACCCGGCTGCCGCGGCGCACGGCGATCGTCGCATTCTCGGCCGACGAGGTCTATGCCATCGCCGAACTGATCCGCCGCCAGCAGGGCGGCGCCGCCGTCGTGCTCGGCGCGCTCTCGCCGCGCACCCGCAACGCCCAGGTGGCGCTCTTCCAGTCCGGCGACGTCGATTACCTTATCGCCACCGATGCCATCGGCATGGGGCTGAACCTCGACCTCGACCACGTCGCCTTCGCCCAGAACCGCAAGTTCGACGGCTATCAATACCGCAACCTGAGCGCGGCCGAGCTCGGCCAGATCGCCGGCCGCGCCGGCCGCCATTTGCGCGACGGCACCTTCGGCGTCACCGGCCAGGTCGATCCGCTCGACGAGGACCTGGTCAGGAAGATCGAGGGGCACGACTTCGACCCGGTGAAGGTGCTGCAGTGGCGCACCGCCGATTTCGACTTTTCCAGCCTAGATCAACTGAAGCGCTCGATCGAAACCAATGCGCCGGTCGAGGGGCTCACCCGCGCGCTGCCGGCCGTGGACGCGCAGGCGCTGGAGCATCTGTCGCGCGATGGCGACATCCGCGCTTTAGCCTCAGGCATGGAACGCGTGGCGCTGCTCTGGGAGGCCTGCGCCCTGCCCGACTACCGCAAGATCGCGCCGGCCCAGCATGCCGACCTCATCGCCTCCATCTATATGGACCTTGCGCGCCATGGCCATGTCGATGAGAATTACATGGCCGAGCAGGTGCGCCGCGCCGACACGATGGAAGGTGACATCGACACGCTGTCGCACCGGATCGCGCAGATCCGCACCTGGACTTTCGTCTCCAACCGGCCGGGCTGGCTGGCCGATCAGCTACACTGGCAGGAAAAGACGCGCGAAATCGAAGACAGATTGTCGGATGCGCTGCATGAGCGGTTGACGAAACGCTTCGTAGACCGCAGGACTTCCGTCCTCATGCGGCGCCTTAGAGAAAATACCATGCCTGAAGCCGAAATCAGCCCAACCGGAACCGTTCTCGTCGAAGGCCATCACGTCGGCGAGTTGCAGGGGTTCCGCTTCACCGCCGACCAGAGCGCCGGCGGCGAGGACGCCAAGGCGGTGCGCACCGCCGCCCAAAAAGCACTTGCCGCCGAGTTCGAGGCGCGCGCCGAGCGCTTTGCCGCGTGCGCCAATGGCGACTTGGCGCTCGGCTCCGACGGCGTCCTGCGCTGGATCGGCGCGCCGATCGGCACGCTGGTGGCCGGTGACGAAGCGCTGAAGCCGCGTCTGGTCCTGCTTGCCGACGAGCAGCTGACCGGCCCTGCCCGCGACAGGGTCGCGGCGCGTGCCGAGCGTTTCGTCAATTTCCAGATCGAGTCGCTGCTGAAACCGCTGGTCGATTTGAAGAATGCCGACCAGCTCACCGGCATCGCGCGCGGCATCGCGTTCCAGCTGGTCGAGCATTTCGGCCTGATCAATCGCCGCGACATCGCGGAGGAGATGAAGTCGCTCGACCAGGAAGGCCGCGCTGCGCTGCGGCGGCTGGGCGTGCGCTTCGGCGCCTACCATGTCTTCGTGCCGGCACTGATCAAGCCAGCGCCGGCCGGTCTGGTGACGCTGCTCTGGGCGCTGAAGAACGACGGCAAGGACAAGCCGGGTTTTGGCGATGTCGTGCATGCGCTCGCCTCGGGCCGCACCTCGGTGGTCATCGATCCGGCCTTCGACAAGACCTTCTACAAGCTCGCCGGCTACCGCAATCTCGGCCGCCGCGCGGTGCGCGTCGATATCCTCGAACGGCTTGCCGACCTCATCCGCCCGGCGACCAACTGGAAGCCCGGCCTCGGCCAGCGCCCGGACGGCGCCTATGACGGCCACGCCTTCATGGTGACGCCGCCGATGATGTCGATCCTCGGCGCCACCGCCGACGACATGGAAGAAATCCTGAAGGGCCTCGGCTATCGCTCCGAGGCGAAGCCGGAGGCCGAGGTAAAGGCGAAGCTCGAGGCCCAGGACAATGTCGCCCGCGAAGCGGCGGCGGCGAAGCTCGCCGCGGAAGAGGCAGCTCGCGCCGCGCAGGCGGCGGAAGCTGCCGCGACAGACGCGGTTGCTGAGACATCCGTCGAAGGTTCGGAGCCGGCTGCCGCTGTCGAGACTGCCGCCGAAGTTCCGGCCGAAACCATTGCGGAAGTGGCTGAGGAACCCGCCGCGGGAGAGCCGGCAGAAGCTTCGACCGAGGTCACGGAAGAAGCCCGTTCTGCAGAGGATATTGTGGTGCTCGAGTCGGCCGAACTTGCCGAAGCTCCCACCTCCCCCTCGATGGGGGAGGTCGCGGCGCGAAGCGACGCGGGTGGGGGTGACGGCGCCGACGATGCAGATACTGATACCGCCGGCGCCCCCCCGGCGCTGCGCGCCGGCGCTCCGCACGAGAGTGAGGGTGAAGTCGGTGAGCCCGCAGCGGAAGCCGAGGAGCCAAAACCAATCCTTCTATGGCGCCAGGCGCGTTTCGATCATCAGCGTTCGCGCCATCGCCACGACAACCGTCGTGACAATCGCCCGCGCGGTGGTCAGCCTTCACGCGACAGCCAGGCAGGTGCTGCAAGCGGCCAGACCGGCGATCACCCGGCCCGCGAGCAGCGTGACGGCGCTGGTAAGCCGCGCTTCGACCGCTCGAAGTTCAAGCCGAGGCCGGAGACAGGCGACCGGCGCGAGGGTGGTGAACGGCGCGAGGGCAGGCCGCAAGGCGAACGCCCCGACCGCCGCGAGGGCCGGCCCGACTGGAAGGGCAAAAGACAGGACGGCAAGGGCAACGCTCCGGGCGGCAAGCCGACCTTTCAGAGTAAGCCGCGCGAAGAGCGCCCGCAGCGCTTCGACCCGGATTCGCCCTTCGCCAAGCTCGCCGCCTTGCGCGACCAGCTGAAGAAATAGGCTAGAGCATGATCCCGAAAAGTGGGAACCGGTTTTCGGATAAGATCATGCTCCAACAAAGCTAGCCTGCGATGGTTGGGGAAGGCCGCCAGCGCATCGACAAATGGCTGTTCTTCTCGCGCGCGGTGAAGTCGCGGTCCCTGGCGGCAAAGGTCGTCGTCGCCGGGCGTGTTCGCATCAATCGCGACAAAGCAGCGCAGGCCTCGGATCTGGTGAAGCCCGGCGACGTGCTGACCATCACGCTCGAGGGCCGTATCCTCGTCTGGAAAGTGCTGAATTGCGGCGCGAGGCGCGGCCCTGCCGAGGAGGCGCGGCTGCTTTACGAGGACATGTCCCCGGCGCCGACACCCAAAGGCGAGGCCGTCCCGGACGCCATTCCGGCTTTGCGCGAGGCCGGCAGCGGCCGCCCGACCAAACGCGAGCGCCGGCAGACCGACCGGCTGCTTGGCGATGATTGAGACCGGACCTCGGCGCAGCCGGAGCAATCCGGAAAAAGTTCGCAGCGGTTAGGTTCGACGACCTCGCCGGAGCAGGCCGGCCTTTCCATCAACCGCCGAACTGCGCCAAGGACTGGAATTCCATTCCGCAACGCCGGCTCCGCCAGCAAGCCCTGCCCTTGCATGCGGCGGGCAAAGGCGTTACCTCAGCCGAAAAGCCCAACAAAATGGGACGTTCCGGAGCCTGCAATGACCTATGTCGTGACCGACAATTGCATCAAATGCAAATACATGGACTGCATCGAGGTCTGTCCGGTCGACTGCTTCTACGAGGGCGAGAACATGCTCGTCATCCATCCCGACGAGTGCATCGACTGCGGCGTCTGCGAGCCCGAATGCCCGGCCGACGCGATCAAGCCGGACACCGAGGGCGGCCTCGACAAATGGTTGCAGGTCAATTCCGAATACGCAGAGAAATGGCCCAATATCACCGCCAAGAAAGAGCCTCCGGCGGACGCCAAGACCTTCGACGGCGAGACCGGAAAGTTCGAGAAATATTTCTCGGCGGTGCCCGGCGAAGGCGATTGATATAGGTGCTGGCAACGCCGGCGTGACGCGGCGTAACGTGGCCGATACAATTACTGTCTTGACAGGCAGGGGTGCCGCTCGGCGTCTGCGAACGCAGCAAAACCTTGATTCTTCCGACTTTTTGTGTTACATCAACCAAACATGCCGGTGACACAACGTCGATTTATGGCGCTAACGCCCCAAATCACTGAAAGGTGAGCTTCTCAAACCCGGACCAGAGCGATCTGGGACAGGCGGCCGCATTCGTGCGCTTTGCTGGTCTCAGCTTTTTCCGGTGGGTTCACCTGTTGTGCGGCTAATGATCGGCTGTCGCCGGTCACGCGAGTTCAGCCGGCGCCGCCATGCCGGCGCTACAACCAAGGAGTTCAGGGCGTAATGGCAACGATCACCCCGCAGAAGAAGTCCACCGCGGCCCGCCACGGGTTCAAGACCGGCGAGTTCATCGTCTACCCGGCACACGGCGTCGGCCAGATCGTGGCGATCGACGAGCAGGAAGTTGCCGGTCACAAGCTGGAACTGTTCGTCATCGACTTCCAGAAGGACAAGATGCGGCTGAAGGTGCCGGTCGCCAAGGCGACCTCGATCGGCATGCGAAAGCTGTCGGAAGAAGATTATGTCGACCGCGCGCTGAAGGTCGTGCAGGGTCGTGCCCGCGTCAAGCGCACCATGTGGTCGCGCCGCGCCCAGGAATATGATGCCAAGATCAATTCCGGCGACCTGATCTCGATCTCGGAAGTGGTGCGCGACCTCTATCGCGCCGACAACCAGCCGGAGCAGTCCTACTCCGAACGTCAGCTGTATGAAGCCGCGCTCGACCGCATGGCCCGCGAGATCGCCGCGGTGAACCGCATGTCGGAGACCGAAGCGGTGCGCCTCATCGAGGTCAACCTCAACAAGGGTCCGAAGCGCGGCGCCAAGGCCGACAACGAAGAATCCGAACAGGAAGAAGCTGCCTGAGCTTTTTCGCCATCTGAAGACGAAAACCCGGCCTCGCGCCGGGTTTTTGTTTTTCAAGGAGCGGGCGTCTGTGGGGCTCCGGCTTCCTTCTGCGCCTCTTCCTGCCGCAACGACGCGATGAAGCGCTTGGTGCGCTCGCGCTCCGGATTGTCGAAAACCACCGAGGCAGGGCCTTTCTCGACGATCGAGCCGGCATCGAGGAACACGACCTCCTGCGCGATCTTGGAGGCAAGCCGCAGATCATGCGTGGCCATCACCATGGTCGTGCCCTCGCGGGCAAGCTGTCCAAGCACGTCGACCACTTCCTGCGCCAGTTCCGGGTCGAGCGCCGAGGTCGGCTCATCGCACAGCAGCACGCGCGGCGACGGCGCCAGCGCCCGGGCGATCGCCACGCGCTGCTGCTGACCGCCCGACAGCGTCGCCGGCCAGGCGTCTGCCTTGTGCGCCATGCCGACCTTTTCGAGCAGCGCCAGCGCCCGTTCGCGCGCTCTCGACTCAGGCCATTTCAGCACCGTGACCAGCCCCTCCATGATATTCTCGATCGCCGTGCGATGCGGGAAGAGCTGGAAGTTCTGGAACACCATGCCGGTCTGCAGGCGGATGCGCTGGATATCTTTTGCCGGCACCTTGCCACCCGGGTGGAATTCAAGCGCCTCATCGCCGATGCGCAAGGCGCCGGAAGTCGGGATCTCCAAGAGGTTGATGCAGCGCAGCAGCGTGCTCTTGCCACCGCCCGAAGGGCCGACCAGCGCCGTCACGCTGCCCTCGTCGAGGCTGACGGTGACGCCTTTCAGCACCAGGTTGTCGCCGAAGCGTTTTTCGATGTTGGTGAGGCCGATCATGCGTTGGCCTCCAGGAACCCGCCATAGCGGTTGAGCCGCACCTCCAGCCGCGCCTGCAGCGCCGACAGCACCGAGCTTAACGCGAGATAGAGCGCCGCCGCCTCGACATAGAGGATCAGCGGCTCATAGGTGGTGGCGACGATGCGCTGCGCGGCCTGGAACATCTCCGGCACCGTGATCGCTGCCGCCAATGACGTGTCCTTGACCAGCGAGATGAAGGTGTTGGAAAGCGGCGGCACCGCAACGCGGCCGGCCTGCGGCAGGATCGTGCGCCGCATCGCCTGGCTCCAGGTCATGCCGATGGAATAGGAAGCTTCCCATTGCCCTTTCGGCACCGAACCGATGACGGCGCGGATGATCTCCGACGTGTAGGCGCCGATGTTGAGCGTGAAGCCGATCAGGGCCGCGGGAAAGGCATCGAGCAGGATACCGACCGACGGCAGGCCGTAGAAGATCAGGAAGAGCTGCACCAGAAGCGGCGTGCCGCGAAAGATCCAGACATAGAAGCGGGCGAGCAGCACCAGCGGTTTCGGGCCGAACAGCCGGATCAGCGCGGTCACCAGTCCGGCTATGAGCCCGAGCGCGAAGGACAAGAGCGTCAGCGGCACGGTGAAGATCAGCGCCGCCCACAACAGCGTCGGCAACGAGTCCAGCATCAACTGCAGCCAGTGCGGCACGGAAGTCCTCCTGTCCAGGCGCTGCGGCTGTCCTACAGCCGCGGCGCTGGATGAATATCATGCGAAAAACGGCGGGCCGTCAAAGACGACCCGCCGGAATTAAAGAAGCCAAAGAACGGTACAGCTTACTGCGAAACGTCCTGGCCGAAATATTTATCGGCGATCTTTTTGTAGGTGCCGTCGGCCTTGATGTCGGCCAGCGCCTTGTTGATCGCGGCAACCAGATCCGGATCGCCCTTGCGTACGATAACGCCGGAATAGTCGGCATTCTCTTCCTGCGCGGCAATCTTCACATTGGCGTCCGGCTTGTGCTTCTTGAAGTCGAGGAAGGACAGGCTGTCGTTGATGGTGGCGTCGGCGCGGCCGGTAAGCAGAAGCTGGATCGACTGGTCGAAACCGTCGGTACCGACGAGCTCGGCGCCGTTGGTTTCGGCAAGCTTGCCAAAGTTGGAGGTCAGCGACTGTGCCGACTTCTTGCCCTTGAGGTCGGCGAAGGTCTTGATGTCGGTGTTGTCGCCGCGCACGATCAGCACGGCCTTCGAGGCGATATAGGGATCGGAGAAATCATACTTGGCCTTGCGGGCATCGGTGATGCCGACCTCATTGATCACGGCATCGTAGCGATTGGCGTCGAGACCGGCGATCAGGCCGTCCCACTTGCCTTCGAGGAACTGGACCTTGACGCCGAGCTTGTCGGCGATGGCCTTGGCGATCTCGACGTCGAAGCCGACCAGCGCACCGGACTCGTCGTGATAGGTGAAGGGCGCATAGGTGCCTTCGGTGCCGACCTTGATGACGCCAGCCTGCTTGATCTGGTCGAGATTGGCGCCGGCATGGCCGGCGGTGACCGCCAGAGCCTGCAGCGTTCCGGCGATAAGGAGTGATTTAAGCCATTTCATTTTTCTGTGATCCCGTTTTGACCGGTGCCCGGCTCGATTGTGAGAGCCGGAAACTGACAGATAGAAGGCTGCTGAATAAGGAACCAGATTTCAAATATCGGCTCTGCCAGAAATCTGATCCTCAAAATCCCTCGACAATCCGCCAAGCGGCGTATCCGGGCCGATAACGAAATGTTCCCGCTGGCAACACTTGCCCCCTCGGGCGGCGGAACCATCCATGCGCCTGACACGTTGCATGGCTGTTGTAGGGCGCGGCGGCGTCTTTTCAACCGCCACTATGCAATCACCGCCAAAAGGGAGCCCGGCATGATCGAGGACGCGGCAGGACGGACACTGGTCCGGGCGGCAATGAGGGCTCCCTATCTCGAGCGCGACGAGGAGCATGTCCTCGCGTTGCGCTGGAAGGAAGAGAACGACCAGCAGGCGCTGCACAGGATCACTGTCGCCCATATGCGCCTGGTCATCTCCATGGCCTCGAAATTCCGCCATTACGGCCTGCCGCTCGGCGACTTGATCCAGGAAGGCCATGTCGGCCTCCTCGAGGCCGCGGCCCGTTTCGAGCCCGCGCGCGAAGTGCGCTTCTCGACCTACGCCACGTGGTGGATCCGCGCCTCGATGCAGGATTACATCCTGCGCAACTGGTCGATCGTACGCGGCGGCACCAGTTCGGCGCAGAAGGCACTGTTTTTCAATCTCAGACGTTTGCGCGCCCGCCTCGCCAACGGCGCCGAGCCGATATCCAACGCCTCGCTATACCGCGAGGTCTCGGCGGCGCTCGGCGTGCCGGAGGCCGACGTGGCGATGATGGATTCGCGCCTGTCCTCCCCCGACAGCTCGCTCAACGCGCCTTTAGCCGACGAGAACGGTGCCGCCGAGCGGATGGATTTCCTGGTTTGCGAAGACCCGCTTCCCGATGAGATCGTCGGCGACATGATCGACATTCAGCGCCGGGCCGTCTGGCTGAAAAGCGCGCTCGGCGCACTCAACGCGCGCGAGCTTCGCATCATCGAGGAGCGCAGGCTGAGCGATGATGGCGCGACGCTGGAATCGCTCGGCGAGCAGCTCGGCATATCCAAGGAGCGTGTCCGCCAGATCGAGGCGCGCGCCATGGAAAAGCTGAAGCTGGCGCTGGTGAAGCAGAACCCTGAATTCTTGGCGGAAGCCGCGTGAAAATTCATAGAAAAGCTCGAAAATCGATATTAAGATATTTATAAAATAAGAAAATATCGCCATCGCGGCAATTTTTCCTCACCCGTATCTATGGATTGTGATCTCTTTAACAGACCGTTGCGCCGCAACCGGTCTTTTTGAAGTCTCCAGACCATAACGGATAGGGGATATGCCATGCTGCGATGCTGCGTGCTCCTTGCAGCCCTGATGCTCGTGGGTCTCACCACGTTCGAAGCGCACGCCGATCGAAGGGTTGCCCTTGTGATCGGCAATTCCGGGTACCGCGAAATCCCGGCGCTCAAGAACCCCGACAAGGACGCCGAGGACGTTTCGAAGACGTTCCGGCTGGCCGGTTTCGAGGTGTTCGCGGCCAAGGACTTGACCAAGCTTCAATTCGAAGAGCAGTTCCGCAACTATCTGGCGGCAGCGGACGGCGCCGATCTGGCGGTCGTCTACTATTCCGGCCACGGCTTCCAGATCGGCGGCGAGAATTTCCTCATTCCAGTCGATGCGTCGCTGAGAGACGCGGCCGACATGGAGGTCCAGGCTATCAAGGTCGATGACATACTGCAGCAGCTGCGCTCGAAATCGAAGATCCAGGTGATCATCCTCGATGCCTGTCGCAACGATCCTTTCCCGCGCAAGGACTATTGGCTGCGCGACCAGTTGATCGTCGCCGACGGCACCGGCCTCGCGCAAGTGACGGGCTCGCAGAATACGTTGATCGCCTTTGCCACGGAGCCGGGGGCGGTCGCTTATGACGGCAGCGGCGATCTCAGCCCGTTTTCGTCGTCCTTTTCCCGCCGCGCGCTGGCGCCGAACCAGGAGATACATTCGGTCATGGCCGCTGTGCGCCGAGATGTGGTCAAGGCGACCGGCGGCAAGCAGATTCCGTGGGAGAATTCTTCACTGATCGACGACGTGGTGCTGATGCGCGGGGTGGAGCAACCGGCGCTGCCGCCGCCCGACGCCCAGCAAAACCAGCAGGTCGCGGAGCGCAAAATCCAGGTCGCCGCTGCCGCCGAAGCGATCGGAAATCGCGACATCGGCGTCCCGGTCGGCGTCGGCCCGGTTCCGCTGAAATTGGATCTCCCTGCCAAGGATGTCCCCATCAGCCTCAAGCTCGCCAGCTACCCGGCGAGCGGGACACTGTCGTTGCCGAATCGCGTCCTGTCCCCGCAATCGAACCTGATGGCAACTGAAGTCGACCAATTGCGTTACGAGCCGCAGATCGGTCAGGCCACCCCCGTCGAGATCGGCTTCCAGATCGGCGCTGGCAAAATGTCGGAACGGGCGACATTGAAGCTCTCGCCAAGTGTCGATCCTTGCGACCAGGCAGCCGGCGAGCCGCTCGACTTGCAGGGCGTCGCCCATGGCGTCCTGGCGAATGAGATTGGCGGCGGGGCGGTGGAGGCCTGCGAAGCGGCGGTGCAAGCATACCCCGATGTCGCCCGCTTCCGCTACGAGCTCGGGCGGGCGCTGCTGGCCGCCGGCAGGACCGACGACGCGAGGAAGGCGATCCAGGAAGCGGCCGACAAGGATCATATCCGCGCCGTTTTCGAGCTCGGCTATATCGCCGCGTCCGGAATAGGGGCGGTCCCGGATCCCACGAAAGCGAACAGCTTCTATGCGCAGGCGGCCGACAAGGGAGATCCCTACGCCATGACTGCTTGGGGGCGCGCCCTGTTCGATGGTGTCGGCGTCCAGCGCGATACCGGCAAGGGGCTGGACCTGCTGCTCAAGGCAGCGGCGATGGGGCACATCAATGCCATGAACGATCTGGCGCTGATCTTCAAGGATGGCCGCAATGGCGTGCCCGCCGACCCGGGCCGCGCCTTGGCTTTCCTCAGAGCCGGGATCGGGCGGCAAGAGACGTATTCGATGAGCATTCTCGGTCTTGCCGGGCGCAAGACCCCGACCGTTGCAGCGTGCAAGCCGCCGAAAACAATCACGAAGATAAAGGTGGTCCGCATACCCGCGCCGAAGGCGCCAACGGTGACGGTCCCGATAGTGGTCAAGCCACCGCAGAATGATACCGGGCCGGCGCCTTGGCGTGGCAGTGGCGGCGATCATCCCGGGCCCCGCAGTGGCGGTCAAAGTGGTGACGGCAACAGCGGCAGCAGCAACAGCGGCAGCGGCGACACCGGCGACAGTACTGGCGGCGACAGCAGTTCTAACTTCTGATGGCGGCAGTCACTGCTTGCCGAAAAGACAGCGTCGAACCGGACCCAAGCCGCCTGAACGCGGACGCCGACTCTACTTGTCGGTGACGATCTTGACCTTATCGCCGGCCGACACCGTCGCGCCCGGCGACATGGCGTTGAGCACCCGGAACAGATCGAGCTTGCGGTCGACGCCGACCATTTGCGCGGCGAGCGAACCCATGGTCTGGCCGGCCTGGACGGTGACGACGCGGATATGCAGCGGCTTCAGCGCCGCCTTCTCGGCCGGGCTCAGCACGCGGAAGGATGAGCTGACCGAGCGCGCGACCGGATCCAGCGAAGTGCTGGCCGAGGGCGCGGCCGTCAGCAGCCGGTAAACCTGCCCGCCGGCGCGAATCACGGCGATGTCGAACTGCCAGCCTTGCGCGCTGGCATGCGCCGTCGCCGCATCGTTGCCGTTGATCGTGTCCTGGTGCACGCTGGCGTCTTCGAGCCCCGCCACCCAGCCGCTGCGGATGTAGTTGGCGAGCGACACGGACTTGTCGATCGCCACGCCGTCGAAGCGGATGGCGATATCGCCCGGCCCGGTCGCGGTGACGGCGGCAGCCGTATTGTCGATGACGAAACCGTCCGGCACCGTGAAGGAGACACCGAGATTGGGGTGCATGAAGGTCTGGCCGCGCACATAGCCTTCTTCCGGCGTGTCGCCGTAAAGCAGGCCGTCTATGCCGGCGAGGAAGGCGTCGCGGTCGCGCGTGCCGAAGCCGGGCGGGCCGAAATTGCGCGCAAGGCGCTGCGCCAAATCGATGCGCTGCGGCGTGTTGGGGTGCGTCGCCAGGAAATCGAGGCTGGCGTCGGTGGCGCCGCTGGCCGAGCGGAAATCCGTATAAGCCGACATCGACTGCAGGAAGCGGCCGGCGGCATAGGGATCGTAGCCCGCCTCGCCGATCGACTTGATGCCGATGGCATCGGCCTGCAGTTCCTGGTTGCGCGAGAATTGCGCCAACCTCAGCTTGCCGCGGATCAGCGCCGCCTTTGCGGTCGGGCTGTCGCCGAGCACGTCGGAAACCACCTTGGTCGCCAGGCCTTCCTCGGCCTCGAGCTGCTGCCGCTGCAGCCCATGATTCGCCGTGACGTGGCCCATCTCATGCGCGATGACGGCGGCAAGCTCGGAGGAATCGTTAGCCAGCGCCAGCAGGCCGCGCGTCACATAGAGATAGCCGCCCGGCAGCGCGAAGGCATTGACGTTGGGCGAATTGAGGATGGTGATGCGATAGGTCTGGGTCGGGTTGGCCGACACCACCGTCAGATTGCCGACAACCTTGGCCACCATGCGTTCGAGCTTGGGGTCGGAATATTCGCCGCCATAGGTGGCCAGGATGCGCGGATGCTGTGCCTTCGCCATTTCGGCGAGCTTGGCATTGGCGACGACATTGTCGACGGTGATCGGCTTGTCGGAAGGCTGGAAGCCGCTCTCCTGCACGTCCGGCGGCGTGAACATCTGGCAGCTGGCCAGCACGGCAACGCTCGCCAGCGCGAAAAATCGTGCCAGCGGCCTCATCCACACTTTCTCCGCGCCGGTCGTCAGATCGGCTTCCTTTCGAAATCTTTCGGCAAATCACGGCCCCGCCGGACCAGCATGGCCGGACCTAGCCACACTCCCCCGGACAAGGCAAGCAAACGCCGGATCGCCCATTGCCGGTTTGGCCGTAAATTATGTCCGCTTCCGGGCAATATGTTGTGATCCGGCAACGGTGCCGCCTCGATCGCCGATATAGCGCCTGAACGCATCCGGTCCAGATCGATCGAAGAAATCGTCGGCCGGGCCGATCGCCGCGATCGTCCCTTCATCGAGGAATGCCATGTCCTGGCCGATGCGGCGCGCATCTTCCGGCTGATGCGTCACGAACAGGACCGTCATTTTGCGCTCGGCATGGATGCCGGCGACAAGGTCGAGCATGTCGTCGCGCAGCGCCGGGCCGAGCGATGCGAAAGGCTCGTCGAGCAGCAATACGGGCCGGGCGCGCAGCAGGACTCTCGCCAGCGCCACGCGCTGCCGCTCGCCGCCGGAAAGCTCGCGCGGCAGCCGCTTTTCCTTGCCCGCCAGACCAACCCGCGCCAGCGCCTCTGCGACCGCCGCCCGATCGGCATCGCCGAGCTTCAGCGACGGCGACCGGCCGAGCCCGACATTGGCTTCGACCGGAAGATGCGCAAACAGGTTGTTTTCCTGGAACACCATCGACACCGGGCGCGCCGAGGGCGGCGCATTGCCGACATCGACCCCGCCGAGGAGAACCTTGCCCGTGCGGGGCGTTTCGAAGCCGGCTATCAGATTGAGCAGTGTCGACTTGCCGGAGCCGCTCGGCCCCATGACTGCGGTGACCCTGCCGGCGGCGAATTCGGCGTTGAAGCGGAAGGATGCCTCGCCGTAACTGAACGAAACGTCGTCCAGCGTAACGGCGAGGCCCTTCTCCGCGACGGTACCGTTGATGGTTGTCGTCATGACCTTCCTTCTCGCCCCAACCAGTCGGCGACGACCACCAGCATCAGGCAGACGATGCCGAGCAGCAAGGCAAGTCCCGCCGCATCGGCTGTCCGATAGCTGCCCATGCGCGCCAGCAGTAGATAAGGCAAGGTCTGCACGGAATCGCTGCCGAACAGCGCGATCACGCCGAGATCGCCAAGCGACAGCGCCATTGCGAAGGCAAAGCCGGTGGCTAAAGGCCGCCTGAGCGACGGCCAGTCGATCAGGCGCAGCCGGTTCCAGCTGGATACGCCAAGCGCCAGGCAAAGCCGCTCATGCCGTTCGCTCGCCGCGTCATAGGCGGGGCGAATGGCACGGATGGCGAACGGCATCGCCATCGCCGCGTTGACGCCGACGACCATGACCGGGGCAATGGCAAACACATCCGCCACATTGCGTAGCGCCAGGAACCAGCCGGCGCCAAGCACGATCGGCGGCACGACGAGCACGAAGCCGGCGCCGGTGTCGGTGGCGTGTTCAAGCAGGCTCATGGCGCCGCCAGCCCGGCGCCGCAAGGCCAGAGCGCGCCGCGCGGCGATCAGCGCCAGCGACAACGTCACGCTGAGCAGCGCCGCGAGGAAGGCGAGGCCCGCGCTGGTGAGGGTGGCGCGGCGCACCGCCTCCTCACCCGCCAGACGGCCGAGATCAGCCCCCAGGCCAGAAAGCAACGTCGCCACCATCGGTCCGGCGACGAACAGCAGGGCAAGCGCGATGACGCCGGCGTTCAGCACGCTTTCCATCCGGCCCGCCGAAAGGTAGCGGCGCGGCGCCACCGGCAGATTGGCATCGCCGACCGTGTTGGCGCCGAGCCGCGTGAGCACGACGACCACGACGAAGGTCAGGGCGATCTGCAAAAGCGTCAGCACCACGGCACGCGCCGGATCGAAATCGAAGCGCAGCGCCTGGTAGATGGCGACCTCCAGCGTCGTCGCTGCCGGACCGCCGCCCAGCGTCAGCACGATGGTGAAGGACGTGATGCAGAGCATGAAGACAAGCCCCGCGATCCCCGGCAGAGCCGCGCGCAGCACCGGCCATTCGATCAGCCGGAAGGCCGGCCGTGCGCCCATGCCAAGCTGGCTCGCCAGCCGCCATTGGTCGGCTGGAATGGTGCCCAGCGCCTCGAGGAACAGGCGCGTCGCCAAGGGCAGGTTGAAGAAGACATGGGCGACAAGGATGCCGGAGAGGCCGTATATGCCCGGCCACTCTCCGCCGCCAAGCCTGGCGAAGACGCCGGCGAAGTACCCGGCCCGGCCATAGAGCGTCAATATACCGAGTGCCGCGACGATCGCCGGCAGTGCCAGCGGCACGGTGAACAGCTGCAGGATCAGGCGGCGGCCGGCAAAGGCCGGATGTCTCGACAGCGCGCGCGCCACCAACAGCGCCGGCGCGACCGACAGCAGCGTCGACAGCAACGCCTGCCAAAGCGTGAAGCGGGCGACGCGGAAGAGGTAGCCGTCGAAGGCGGCGGCAGCACCGGAGAGATCATGCGCGCCTTCGAGGATAAGACCGGCGAAAGCACCACCGATAAGCACGGCGATTGCCGCAAGCGCGACGACGCCTGCGGTAATGCGGGAGTCAGAGCGCGGCTGCACGTTGCGCCATGTGGGCTTGAGCTAGCGAACGCTGCGTTCCTTCGCGCCCCCCTCTGGCCTGCCGGCCATCTCCCCCTCTAGGGGGGAGATTAACAGCTTCGACGTCCCGCTCTGTTTTGCAACGTTTGAGATTGGCGAAAGTCGAGGTGACAGCCAATCTCCCCCCTAGAGGGGGAGATGTCCGGTAGGACAGAGGGGGGCGCCGTAGAGCGATCATCTTGGAAGGATAATAACCAAGACCACCTACTTGCTCATCACCACCAGCCACTCGTCCACCCACGCCTTGCGATTGGCCGCGACCTCCTCCGGGCTGAACAGCAAGGTCTTGGTCGGCTTCACCAGTCTGTCGAAGGCCGGGTTGAGCGGCTTGTCGGTCTTACCGGCGGGGAACATCCAGTTGGTTTCCGGAATAACGTCCTGGAATTTCGGCCCGGTCATGAAGGCTATGAATTTTCGCGCCAGCGGGTTCTTCGCGCCGGTCGTGGTGATGCCCGCCACTTCGATCTGCAGGTACTCGCCTTCCTCGAAGGAGGCTGCCTGGTAGCGCTCGGTGTTCTCGGCCACCATGTGATAGGCCGGCGATGTAGTGTAGGAGAGCACCATCGGTGCCTCACCCTTGGTGAACAGGCCATAGGCCTCGCTCCAGCCCGGCGTCACCGTCAAGACCTTCGGCTTCAGCTTTGCCCAGGCCTCCGGCGCCTTGTCGCCATAGACCGACTTAACCCACAGGAGCAGGCCGAGGCCCGGCGTCGAGGTGCGCGGATCCTGGATGACGATCTTGTCGGTGCCGTCGCCATCGACCAGATCCTTCAGGCTCTTCGGCGGCGTCTTCAGCTTCTGGGTGTCGTAGACGACGGCGAAATAGCCATAGTCGAAGGGCACGAAAGTGTCGTCGCTCCAGCCGCCGGGCACATTGATGCCGGAGACTTCGCCATGCGGCGCGAACAGGCCGCCCGCCTTGGCATCGGCGGTCAGATTGGTATCGAGGCCGAGCACGACATCGGCCTTGGTGCCGGCGCCTTCCAGCTTGACACGGTTGAGCAGGGCGACGCCGTCGGCGACCGAGACGAATTCGAGGTCGCAGCCGCATTCGGCCTCGAACTCTTTCTTGACGGCCGGGCCGGGACCCCAATCGGCGGTGAAGCTCTCATAGGTATAGACGGTGAGCTTGTCCTTCGCGGCGGCAGGGCTGACGCCTGCCAGGAGCGAAACAAGGCCGGTGGCGAGAATGAGATGGGACAATACCGTGCGCATCGGCGCCTCCTTCGTTCGAGTGACAAGGAATTGAGGCGTCGGATGTTCCGAAACGTCTAATCCCTCCGCCGGTACAAACCGGATCAGGTTCAGCGGGTTGGCTTTTCGCCTCTCAGCCGGATCACGTCCGGCACCCCGTTAGAGCGTTTCGACAGATAGGCCCGCCCGAAGCCGCGCGCAAGCGGAAGTTTGCCGGACATCTAATGTTCGGGACGCAACGTTACGAAGTGGCCGGCTTCCGTTTCGCCCGGCGGGCTGATAAGGGCGACGGCCATGGGCACATTCACCATCCTGCTTGGCGGCGAGCTCATTCGCACGCCGCGGATCGAACGCCAGATCGAGGGTTCGCGCATCATTGCCGCCGACGCCGGCATCGGCCATGCTCGCTTGCTTGGCCTCATGCCTGAGCTCTGGGTCGGCGATTTCGACTCGGTGCCGGCGAACCTGCCGAAAAATCTGGCCGCCGTGCCGCGCAAGGTCTTCCCGGCCGAGAAGGACATGACCGATGGCGAGCTCGCCATAGCGGAAGCGCTCCAGCGCGGCGCCACCAGCCTGGTGCTGGTCGGCGCCTTTGGCGGCAAGCGCGCCGACCATGCCTTCCTGCATCTGGCGCTGGCCGTGCGGCTGGCCGCCGCCGGCACGCGCGTTCTGCTGACCAGCGGCGCGCAGGAGGGCGTTCCCATCCTGCCTGGCAAGTCCAGCTTCGATTATGATGATGGCACCTTGTTTTCGGTGCTCGGCTTCTCCGATCTGGCCGGCCTGACGGTCTCCGGCGCCAAATGGCCGCTAGACCGCGTCGAGGTAGCGTTCGGCTCCTCGCTCACTATATCAAACGAGGTCAAAGGGCGGCTTGGCATCGCGCTTGAGCGGGGCCGGGCGCTGCTTCTGGCCCACCCCTATCCCCTTCCCGAAAGCTGACATTTCCAGAAAGTTGACATGGCGCCGCCACTTCTCAATCTCGACGGCATTAAACTGACCTTCGGCGGCACCCCGCTGCTCGATGGCGCGGCGCTTAGCGCATCCGCCGGCGAGAAGATCGCGCTGGTCGGCCGCAACGGCTCGGGCAAGTCGACGCTGCTCAAGATCGCCGCCGGGATGATCGAGCCGCAGGACGGCGAGGTGTTTCGCCAGCCTTCGGCGACCGTCCGCTACCTGCCGCAGATGCCGGATATGGATGGCTTCGCCAGCGTGCGCGCTTATGTCGAGGCCGGCCTCGGTCCGGCCGACGATCCGCATCGCGCAACCTATCTGGTGGAGCATCTCGGCCTGACCGGCGAGGAGCGGCCGAACGACCTTTCCGGCGGCGAGGCGCGCCGCGCAGCCCTTGCTCGCGTCATGGCGCCCGAGCCCGACATCCTTCTGCTCGACGAGCCGACCAACCATCTCGATCTTTCGGTCATCGAATGGCTGGAAGAGGAGCTTGCCCGCACCTCGTCGGCGGTGATCCTGATCTCGCACGACCGCCGCTTTCTCGAGCGCGTCACGCGCGCCACGATCTGGCTCGATCGCGGCCGGACGCGGAGGCTCGACAAGGGCTTCGCCCATTTCGAGGAATGGCGCGACCAGGTGCTTGATGAAGAAGAGCGCGAACAGCACAAGCTCGGCCGCCAGATCGTGCGCGAGGAGCACTGGCTGCGTTATGGCGTGACCGCCAGGCGCAAGCGCAACATGCGCCGCCTCGGCGAACTGCAGACGATGCGCCAGCGCTTCCGCGGCCATCGCGGCGCCGAAGGCACCGCGACCATGGTGGCGAGCGACGCCGCCGAGTCCGGCAAGCTGGTGATCGAGGCGAAGGGCATCGAAAAGAGCTTCGGCGACCTCACCGTGGTCAAGGGTTTCTCGACCCGCATCCAGCGCGGCGACCGCGTCGGCCTGGTCGGACCGAACGGCGCCGGCAAGACGACGCTTCTGAAGATGCTGACCGGCGAGCTGGCGCCGGACGCAGGCACCGTGCGGCTCGGCGTCAATCTGGAGATCGCAACGCTCGACCAGAAACGCGAGGCCGTCGACCCGCAGGAGACACTGACGCATTACCTGACCGACGGTCGCGGCGAGAACCTCGTCGTCAATGGCGAGCAGCGCCATGTCGTCTCCTACATGAAGGACTTCCTGTTCAAGCCGGAGCAGGCGCGCACGCCGGTGCGCGAGCTTTCCGGCGGCGAGCGCGCGCGGTTGTTGCTGGCGCGTGTGCTGGCGCGCCCGGCAAATCTCCTGGTGCTCGACGAGCCGACCAACGATCTCGACATGGAGACGCTGGAACTGCTGCAGGAGCTGGTCGCCGGCTTTGCCGGAACCGTGATCCTGGTCAGCCACGACCGCGACTTCCTCGACCGCACCGTCACCAGCGTGATCGCGCCGGACGGCGGAGGGCGCTGGATCGAATATGCCGGCGGCTATTCCGACATGCTGGCACAGCGCGGTGGTTCCAGGCTGGAGGACCGCAAGGCGAGGTCAAAAGCCGAGGCGGCCGAGGCTCCGCCGAAAGCCGAACAAGCAGTGCCGAAGGGCCCGGCGAAAAAACTCTCGTTCAAGCAGAAATTCGCATTGGACTCGCTGCCGAAGAAGATCGAAGCGGTGACGGCATCGATCGCCAGGCTGGAGAACAACATCGCCGACCCAGCCTTCTACGAACGCGATCCCGTGTCATTCCAGAAGACGATCGCCGCGCTCGACAAGGAGCGCGCCACGCTCGCCGCGCTCGAGCAAGAGTGGCTGGAGCTTGAGATGCTGCGCGAAGAGATGGAGGGGTAACCGGCTTGCCTGCACGTATCTATGCGCTTATCTTATGCGCATAAAGGAAGGCGGTCATGCTCCATTCAACTGCAAAGCAGCAACGCAAATCGGTCAACACCTCGATTGATTCCAGATTGATCGAAGAGGCCAAGGCGCTGGGCATCAACATGTCCCGCGCTGCCGAGCAAGGAATTGCGAAGGCTATTTCTGCCGAAAAGACGCGCCGCTGGCAGGAAGAGAATAAGGCGGCGCTCGAAAGCTCCAACGACTACGTCAAGCGCAATGGCCTGCCTTTAGCCAAATACCGGCTGTTTTGATGGCCCGATATGATTTCTACCGAAGTGCGGGAGGCGACGGTTATCTGCTCGATATCCAGTCCGACCTGCTGGAGCACCTCGATACCAAGGTCGTTGTTCCGCTTTTGCCGCCCAACACGGCACCGTTGCCGGCCCGCCGACTGAACCCAATCTTCAGGATCGATGGCGAGGACCATGTCATGGTCACTCAATTCATGTCGGCTTTGACGGGTTCGGAACTACGCGCGGCGGACGGCAATCTTGCCAGGCATCACGACGATATCGTTGCGGCCCTCGATATGCTGTTTCAGGGGTTTTAAGTGGCGGCGCACTGCGCCGCCACGATCCCTCACCCCGACGTCTTCGCCGCCCAGGCCTTCAGCGCCTCGTCGAACACCTTCTCGCCCGGGATGCCTTTTTCCATCGTGAGCAGCGCGCGGCGTCCGGTCTTGTAGACCACCGGCACGTCGATCCAGTCCTGGCCCCGAAGCAGCGTCAGGTTGGCGTCCTGGTCGGCCTTGTTGTCGTTGAGCGCCACGAGGAAGAAGCCGTCGCCGATCTTGGCCGGGAGGCCGATCAGCGGGCTGCCGGCGTCCTGCTCCGAGCTCTTCATGGCGATGCGCAGAAGGCCGTCGACGCCGCCGCCGTCGAAGTCTTTCGGCGTCAGGAAGATCATCTCGATGATGTGGCTGGCCGGCAGGGTCTGGTCGGTGTTGCGCCGGATCGTCATGCGCAGCTGGATATTCTTGCCGGGAATCGTCGCCTCGGCGCGGATCGCCGGCTCCGGCGGCAGGTCGCCGCCGGGCGATTCCTGCACCAGCGACCAGACGATGCTGCCGGGCTCGGCCGTGCCCTGCTGGGTGCTGGTGCGCTCCTCGTAGAAGATCGCCTTCTGCCCTACCGGCACGGTCGCCTCGGCTGTCGCCGGCGCGGGCGTTGCCGGCGTCGTGGCTGCGGCTGGCGGTGTTGCCGCCGCCGAGGGTGGTGTGGCGGTGGGCGGAGCGGGTGGTGTGGCGGTGGCCGTGGCCGTGGGC